>BNUY01000026.1 GCA_025997715.1 Spirochaetia bacterium | reverse complement strand
AATATACCATGGAGGACGAGTTTTTTGTAAAATGATTTTCACCTTTTGGGTGTTTCGGGATTTTGCCCTATCTCTATACCTGGCAATGATTTACGGGCTTTTACAATAATACATATACGGATTCAGGTAATAGTCTTTTTCTATCATTTTGTCGAAAAAACTTACCCCAATGGGGAGCGGTTTCATTTGATTCCTCTTGAATACAGAACCTTACCTGCACGTTGTATATGTTCAAGTAACTCATCATCGCGTATATGTTGAAAGAGCATCATATCTATCTTATAAGGAAGCAATTGATCATCCAGTTCATTCTCAATGTTGCCTTTAATGGTTAAATCTAATTTTTCGCCTTTTAATGCAATATCAATATCAGAATATGGTTTACTGTTTCCTTTTGCACGGGAACCAAACAAGACTGCCTGTTCAATTTCAGAATAATGGGTAAAAACAGTTACTATTTTTTGCAGTTCCGTCTCCTGAAGGCCATATGGTAACGGCTTGAGGTTAGGCAGTTTAGCTTTCATGGATATTTTAAAGGCCTGAAAAACCGGAAAGTAATCGGCAATGATTTTTTTTACAATAGTTTGTGCGATCGCATTGTTATAGGTATGAGGTGTTTCATTACGGCTTTGTATCATATCCATCCAAACGGCACCGTCAGAAATGAGGTTAAGGTCGAGCGCTTCCCTTGTTGCATCCTGTGAACCGCCAATGGAATTATTTCCCTGATATTCCGCATAATCTTTCATCACTTTCCAGGCAAGTTCATGGGTGTATTCAAAACGCTGCACCAGACCTTCTTCTATGATTTCCGCCGCAGTTGATTTTGTATTTTCACTGTTCTGTGTTATGTATTGTACCGCTTCTTCGAGCTTTTCAAAAGCTTTTGTATAATTGGAAAACCGTTGCTGCCATCGAATGTCGTTTTCATTGTTCATTGTTTCACTCTTTTGGTAACAATACTGTATCTAACATCCCACTATAGTAATATCTTCTTCCGTTAGCCATTGAATTTTTTCTTCCCAGCTTTTTTCTATACTTTCAGGGCGCCTGTCAAAAATCACTAAATATGCGGGGGCATTTTTATCAATCGTATCCCGGTACCGTGCAATTTGTTTCAAGCCATCCTTTTTTACTTCTGTGGGTGTATCATAATAATGTATAAGTTTAACTTCTATAATATATGTTTTAGCATTATAGTGAACGGCTAAATCCATTCTTCCACGTCCTGCTGCGTATTCCCGGTCAATCTCACCGCCTCCGTTCAGGACTCTCTGCAAAAAAGCCATTAATAAAAGATGGGGAAACGCTTCATGATAATTTGATTGATTTTCCCACACTGCTGAATGTTTTCGCCAGAATTTCTGAAACTCTTTCAAAAGCGTATCCATATCCAGGGAACCATCCGGGGTTTTCCACTGCCATTCAGGCTTCTGGATTGCAGCTTGGGTACTAAAGGTCATTTGCCGGGCTATTATTTCTCGGTAAATAGGATTGCTGATACAGGGGGTCCCGTCTTCCAGGGTAACAAGCCCCAAATCACTGCATATCCTGTACTCATCACTTTCCAGCAATCCGGGATTTGGCTCCCCGGTTATCAAAGCCTCCATTACTTTCCGTACTTCCGGTATTTCCAGCCTCGCGGCAAGGGCGTCCAGATGGGTCTCCCGGGCTAAAACCATCTGTTCCCGTGCTTCCTGTGTGTGCGAAATGGTTACAGTATCGTAACAATCTTCTTTGAGCACCCGCATGGTTGCCCGCTGAAAAAGCGAATTCACTATCCACGGCTGTCCGCGGGATTGATCCCAGATATAGTCAAGGGCATCGCCGCTTATCTCTTGACCGGTTTCAACGGTACGCTGGGCAAAAAGGTTTTTAACATCCTCTTTAGAAAAATTAGATAAGGACGCAGAATCTGATTTTATATTGAAAGCTGATCCTACATTAACGGGAACGCCGTCTTTTGCTGCAACAAGATAATCCTTTAAATCTTTAATACCAACCAGTGCAATTGATGTCGGAAAAAGTCCGGGCCCACGACTCATAAAACCATCTCGAAGCTGTTGTAAAAAACTGATCACCGTGTCATCCTGAAGAACATCAACCTCGTCAAACAGAATGACGAGTTTTTTTGTGGCACATATACTGGCCCAATTGCCCAAAATACTGCTTAGGGATGAAAGTGGGTTGTTGGTATGTTTTGAAGGTACAGGAAGATTGTATTGATCCGCCCAGTATTTGATTGCATTGCATATAGTCGGCATAGAATCTTTTGGATCTGTTATCCCTTTACAAAGGCCTAGGCTCACATAACAGGCAGCCGCTTCTTCCCCCGAATTTATCTGCCGCATCCAGTCTTGTAAGAAGGTTGTTTTACCGGTCTGCCGAGGAGCATGGAGTACCCAATAAAGATTGTCGCTTATATACCGGTGCAGCTGCGCCCCGACAAGGCGTTCCTCCGGGGGAAGCATATAATGATCCCAAGGGTTACAGGGGCCGGTGGTATTGAAAAAGCGAATGGGACGTTTATTCATAAATTTTTTCAATATTTCCTTTTTATTGTTACCTTAAACTGGTTTTCCTCAATTTTATTTTCCATAATTATATCGGGGTACAACGCATACGATCTGCTTATCCCGGTGCCCAGACCTTTATAAGGGAGAATATACTGTGCGGTGGAAAGCAAGATTGGATTACGGATTACGGAAAGTCCGTTTTTTGCATTTTCAATGGTAAGTGAATTGGGCAATTTTCCCGGACTGATAATTTCGACCCGGTCTGAAAAAATAAAAACTTTTACGGTTGAAGAAATAAAATAATCCCTGTGTACCAGGGCATTTACAATTAATTCTTCGAAAACTTCATAGGGTATTTCCCATTTTGTCTGGCTGTTAAACCCGGTCGTTTCAGGGACTTTTTTCATATTTCTATTGATGAAATCCATGGTACGCTGAAAAACTTCTAACATGGCGCCTTCAAGAATACCTTCATTATCGGTAAAAGTATTTTCAATTTTTGGGCCGTCAATTGAAACACACTGTATGGAAAATTGCGGGCGTTGAAGATGGCGTTTATTTGAGAAAAGTAAAAGACCGGTCAACGTTAGAAGCCCGTCTTTTGATAAATCTAAATTTTCCACAATTTTTTCTTTTTCAACTGGTAACTCATCAATTGTTTTTTTATATTTCCGCAGAACAAACGCATTAAATTGTTCAGAATTAATGTCATCTATTGAACTTCCCTGTATTAATAATTCGTCAGCAAACAGCGATCCGCCGCTGCGCAATAACCGTGCCAGTTCGTCATTTGAAGTAACTTTCCTTTTATCAGAACCATTCTTTAAATAAATAGTACCATTCGCATCTTTATACGGCTTCCCCGTGCCTTCTTCTACCGATACAACAACAATATTATTACCTTGAGCAGGTACTGTTTCGGTTATAATAAAAATAGGCGGATAAACTTTCTGGGACGCCGTATTGACTAATTGTTGGTTTAATTGCTGTATTTCTGTAAACGAAAGCCCGTTTAATTCGCCTGTTTTGTCATTTACCCCAAATATGATTATGCCGCCCTGTGAATTTGAAAAAGCGATTAGCTCGTGGGCAAGGCTGTCAAGATGGGGAAGTCGTTCTTTGAATTGAACCTTGCTTGATTCTCCGCCTTGAATTATAGATAATAATTCTTTTTCGTTCAAGGTTTTACGTATCCTTTTTGTGTTTCTTCATCCAGCATTTTAAGCAGTTGTTCCGCCATAAATGTACGAAACGGCTCGCGGTCATTTTTTTGCCGGGACACCATTAATGCAGTGATATACTCAGCTTTGTCTTCCCGGTAAACTTTGGATAGAATAAGGCTGTGGTACAGTTGCAGGTAATTCATTAACAGGCGGGCGGTGCGGCCATTTCCATCAACCCATGGGTGAATAGTTACCAGATTCAAATGGGCGTCAAAACTCATGTTGTATATATCCGGTACATGCTTTGACGAATCAAGGCTGCTTTGTACGGTACACGCCAGTTTAGCGGTTTTTTCCGGTACCTTTGAAAAGTTCAAATACGATTCCCCGCCAAACCCTGCCTGGACATTGCACAAACGGAAATCGCCTTTACTTGAATCAAAAGAACCTGCGGCAACATACATCATGGTTCCCGTGGTTTTCATAATACGGGCGTTTGCCTCCTGAAGAAATGCAACGGTCACCGGTGTATTTTTTATTGCATTTTCCATAACCCAAAGGTAAGCATTTTTTAAATCTTCGTTCATCAAATGATGTACAAGCGGCTTGCCTTTGGCGGTTATACCATCATCAAACAATAATTGCGTATCCAGTTCGGTAAGCGTTGACCCTTCAATCGCGGTTGAATGAGTGATAAGTGAATAGAGATATAACTTTTTGTGATCAACCACTTCGCTTAGGCATAAACTGTTGTATCGCGCTATTTTTGCTTCAATATCCTGCCATAAGGCATCAAGTGTCATACAACGTTTCCGTTCTCAATAGTTATTTTCCGTTCGCATCGCGTTACGGTACTTAACCGATGGGCAACCACGATAAGCGTCTTATCGGAACTTAAACTATAAATTTCATCCATTATTTTACTTTCCGTATCGTTGTCAAGGGCGGATGTTGCTTCATCAAGTACTAATATTTCCGGATCATCATAAAAAGCACGGGCAATGCCTATTCGCTGCTTTTGGCCGCCGCTTAATTGTATGCCGCCTTCACCAACGATGGTGTTTATGCCGTCTTTTTGACTGATAAAATCCCATACGTTGGCCATCTTCAATACCCGTATTATCCGTTCTTCATTAAATTCCGAACCAAAGGCTACATTATCAGCCACCGTACCGTCAAAAAGGTAGATATCTTGTGGTATATACCCGATTTTTCTTCTCCATGAACGTATATTCTCATCAGTAATTGCAGTGTCATCAATATAAATGGCTCCCACAGTGGGCCGGTTAATTCCTATTATTAAATCAACCAGGGTTGATTTCCCGCCGCCGCTTGCTCCGACAATGGCGATCTTTTCCCCCTTAGTAATGGTGAGCGAAATAGTATCCAGGACGCCTTTCCCTTCGACATATTCAAATGACAGATTTTCAATCCGTATCTCTTTTTCAAATTCCAGAGGGGCGCTGCCTTCATGAACCGTTTCCTGATTACTATTTTCATAGACCAGATCAAGTGCAAATTGGTGATAAATAATCTGATTTACATTTTGCAGCATTTTATGTATCCCCGGCAATATCCGGTAAAGCGCAAGGGCATACATTGCAATGGTTGGAATAACATTACCCGGTGATTTATAAAAAAAAATAATAAATACAACCGCCGCAACAAGAAGTGCAAACCCAAGACTCTCCAAAATATTTTTTGGCATGGCGCCTATGGTATTACTTATTATTTGCGCCCGTGATGACGTCAGTGCACTCGCATCAAAAGCATTATATAAATACTCCTCATTTCCCTTTAGTTTTACAAACTTATAATTTCCATGGGTTTCCCTGACCATACGGTTCAATTTCATTCCCGCAAGGTTTTTTCTTTCCCCCTGTTTTTTAACATTCTTCAAAAAAACCTGTAATATGAATAATAAAATAATAACAATTATTCCGGTAAACACCAATGTCATTTTCCAATCCATAACGATCATAACGGCATAAATCAATATCACCGTAAAGATCTCAGAACACATCTGCATAAAATTCAGTATTAGACTGCTTGTATCACCTGATGTACCGAGGGTTACATGAATAATATCAGATGAATTCTTTTGTACGAATAGTTTATAGGGAAGTGAAATATAGACTTTAAAGAGTTTATCGGAAAAATAGCGGAACATCCCAAGGGAAAACTTATTTAAGGTATAGGTATAAAAAAAGTTATAACATGACCGGAATATATAAAAAATTATAATGCCAATCCCAAAGGCAACAATAAAACTATTAACCGTTGGGGGATTAAAAAAATCAAATACCATTTTATATTTACCGGAATTAACTAATCCGGGATTTGATGCAATGGAAATAAATGGCATGATTATTGAGACCCCCACAGTTTCAACAACCGATAGTAAAATTGTCAGCAGAAGAACGCCCAGAAGATAAACCTTCTGTTTTTTGTTAAGGAGGCGGTTTAATTTCTTTACCGTTGATGACAGAAAGTCTATTTTCAATTTATGTTCCCTTATATTCCTTAAACCATTGCGCGAAAGCCGTAAGCCCCTCGGCAATGTCCGTGTGAGGCGTCCATCCCAGATCCCGCCGGGTGTCTTCTATGTCCGCTTCGGTACTCAGCACGTCCCCTTCCTGCATGGGAAGGTAACGCTTCACCGCCTTTTTCCCCAGGGCGTTTTCCAGGGTTTCAATGAAAAACCCCAGTTCCACAGAATGGTTGTTTCCCAGGTTGTAGATCCGGCAGGGTGTGGGAGCGGGGGAGGGGATATGCCCGGCGGCTTTAATGACCCCTTCAACGATGTCGTCAATATACGTAAAGTCCCGCCGCATTTCTCCGTTATTGTAGACATCTATGGGTTCACCGTTACTGATGGCCAGGGAAAACTTGTAATAGGCCATGTCGGGGCGGCCCCAGGGACCGTAGACGGTGAAAAAACGGAGGCCCGTCACCGGAATGTTAAACAGATGAGCGTAGGTATGGGCCATGAGTTCATTGGAGCGTTTGGTGGCGGCATAGAGGCTTACGGGGTGGTCCACCCGGTCATGTACGGAAAAGGGCTGCCTGGTGTTCATGCCGTACACGGAGGAGCTGGAGGCGTATACCAGTGGTACCCTAAGGGAACGGCATATCTCAAGGATGCTGAGAAATCCGCTGATATTGGAACTGATATAGGCTTCGGGGTTCTGCAGGCTGTAACGAACCCCGGCTTGGGCGGCAAGGTGGATGATCCGGTCAATGGCGCCATGCTCGCGGATAAAATTATTGACCGCATTACTGAGCCGGTCCTTTTCTTCGATCCGAAACTGCACGAATTGGAATTGCGGGAAAACGCCGCTTGCTGCGGGTTCATCATATCGCAGGGAATCTGTTTTTATTCCCAGCTCTTTTAAACGGTCATGTTTGAGGGAAACGGCGTAATAATCGTTTACCGAGTCAATGCCAAGGATGCGGTGGCCCTGTTCAAGCAGTTTTTTTGTTACATGGAATCCGATAAAACCGGCGGAACCGGTAACGATGCAATTCATTTTGTAAGGGCTTTCCCAATTCCGAAGTACCGCAGTCCCGCCGCTTCAACTTCTTCCTGTTTATACACGTTCCGCAGATCAAAGAAATAGGGGAGGGTGAGCAGTTCCTTTACCCGCCGGAGGTCCAGGTTACGGAATTGGTTCCATTCCGTAAGCAGCACCAGGGCGCTTGCATCGCTAAGGGCATCGTACTCGTCCTCCGCAAAATAGACGGCATCCTTGATTGATACAAGGCGCCAGGCAGCTTCTTTCATCGCGGCGGGGTCCCATACCCGCAGCCGGGCGCCTTTTTTAACCAGGCCTTCACCAATAGTGAGGGCAGGGGACTCCCGCATATCATCCGTGTTGGGCTTGAAAGCAAGGCCCAGGATAGCCAGGGTTTTTCCCGATAAGGAGCCGGGGCCGCCCAGGCCGGTTTCAATTTTATCTATCATCCGAAGTTTCTGGCGTTCATTCACCATAATCGTGGTTTCCACCAGGGAAAGGGGTTCCCCGCAATCCCGGCCTATCCGTGCCAGCGCCTGGGTGTCCTTGGGGAAACAGGAACCGCCGTATCCGGGACCGGGGTGCAGAAATTTTGCGCCTATCCTGCCGTCACGGCCCATGGCCTTGGCAACATCCTGGACATTGGCGCCCGCCGCCTCGCAGAGGTTGGCTATCTCGTTAATAAAGGTGATTTTTACCGCCAGAAACGCGTTGGAGGCATACTTTATCATCTCCGCCGATTCCAGGTTGGTTTCTATGTACGGCGTTTCATTCAGATATAGTGCGCGGTACACTTCCTTCATGACCTTCCGGGCGCGCTCGCTTTCTGCGCCGATGACGACCCGGTCCGGGTGGGTAAAATCCTGCACCGCCGAGCCTTCCCGCAAAAATTCGGGGTTGGAAACCACATCAAAGGGAATATCCGCGCCCCGTTTTCCAAGCTCCTCCCCGATCCATTTGGTTACCAGCCGGCCGGTTCCCACCGGAACGGTGCTTTTGTCAACAATCACCGTATAGGATTCTATGGCCCGCCCGATTTCCCGGGCAACCCCCTCCACATAACGCAGGTCGGCGCTTCCGTCTTCCGCCGGGGGGGTGCCGACGGCGATAAATACCACGCCGTTTGACGTAACGGCTGCGGCAAGGTCCGTGGTAAACCGCAGCCTTCCCGCACGGATAGTGCGTTCAACGATGGTGTCGAGCCCCGGTTCATAGATGGGGATGATCCCTTTTTTCAAGGATTCTATTTTGGCAGCGTTATTGTCAACACAGGTTACCTGGTTGCCAAAGTCCGCGAGGCAGGCCCCGGAAACGGAGCCCACATAACCGGCGCCGATTACCGCAATGTTTATCATAGTTTATCCAAACTCCTTATATAGGACTCAAGCACCGTAACGAATTTCGCCATCTCTTCCGGTTTGATATCGCCGATGTTGGCAATGCGGAAGGTATTGGCGTCCGATAGTTTCCCCGGATAAATGGTAAACCCATACATACGGGCAAGGTCATGGAGGGCCTCGAAATTATAGGCGGGGGAGGAGGGATCGATGATGGCGGTGATAAGCCTTGACTGGACTTCCTCGGGAACCAGCATGGTTAGGCCCAGCTTTTTTACCCCCCGGACCAATTCTTCCCAGCAGGCGGAGTAACGGCTGTAGCGTTTCTCAATGGTTTCCAGCTTTGTTTCGATGATGGCCTGACGCAGGGCGTAGAGGGCCTGGACCGGCGGGGTAAACCGGGTCTGCCGGGTCTTCTTAAAGTTCTGGTACTGATCCCAGAGGTTAAGGTAGTAATTCCGCATGGGATAATTTTTCACCGCCTCCAGGGCTTCCTTACGGCAGAACACAAAGGCTACGCCGGCCATGCCCTGGATGTTTTTGTTCGAAGTGGAGGCCATAAAGTCAATGTTGTCCCGGTCCATGTCTATGGGGATGGCCGCAAAGGCGCTCACCGCGTCCACGATGGTAGTAATACGGTGGTCATGGCAGAACGTGCAAAGTTCCGGAACCGGGTTGAGAAGCCCCGTGGTGGTTTCATGGTATACCATGGCAAAGTGGGTGAACTTTCCATCCAGCAGTTTTGCCTTAACCGCATCCGTATCCAGGGGCAAAAAACCGCTGCTCTTTAAAACCTCAACGTTGAGTTTGTAGACCCCGGCGATCCTGGCTAACCGGGCTCCGTAGGCGCCGTTATCAACAATAAGGAGCTTCCCCGTATCAGGTACGCAGGAGGATATCATCACCTCATCGGCGGCGGTACCGGAACCGCCGAAGATTACGGTCTCAACACGATCCGGCTTACCGGCCATTAGTGAAAGCTCCCGGCAGATCCATTCCATCACCTCCCCGAATTCCTGCTCACGGGGGCAGATGTCGGCGCAGACCTGTGCGTATTTGACACTATCGCTGGTGGTGGCCGGGCCGGGGTTAAGCAGGACTTCCCTGCGCACGGCCCGGAGGCTTTCCGCTTCCTTTATCCGGGGATAAATGCTGTTTACCGCCATGGCAAGGTGGTTTTCATCATCAATTTCCCGCCAGAGGTAGTACTCAAGCTTGCGGATATATATTCTGTTACTGCCGGAGGACCGGGAAACCGCAGCCATGGCGGTTTCGTATTCCATCTTAGGATCATCGGTGAGATGGGCCTGCAGGTATGCGGTCATCTTATCCAGGGTATCCTTGCTTAGCCGGGTTATTCCCACCAGTTCACCCGCAGGATCGCTGATGGCGGCAATATTCTTGGAATGTTTCGTAAGATACCCGGCCCCGTCTGCCTGAAGGTATACCTCATCCCCGGAATTGGTAGGCCCCGATGCCAGGAGTACGTTTTGACGGGGCTCATTGATCAATACCGAAAGTCCCGCCGCATCGTAGATCAGGTCCGACTCCAGCAAAAGGAAGTCACCTTTCACGGCGTCGATGCAGCAGGCGAGGGTACCCATGCTGCCGGTCTCGGCGTAACGGTCGTTTTTGCGGAGGGTGATGCAGGGATACTGTACGCTCAGGCGTTCATACCATTCACTGCAATGGCCGGTGCCGATGATCACTTCCTCAATGCCCGCCGCAAAGAGTTTTTGTACCGACCATTCCACCATGGGAAGCTCGCCGATTGTTATAAAACCCTTGGGCATGGTGGTTGTTCTTTCTTTAAGCCGGATCCCCAAGCCGCCGGCCATAATTACCGCTTGCCGTATCATTACATGTCCTTTTTGGAGAGCAGTGTGTGCATCAGGCCCTGTTTGTTTTCTTCCGGGCTTGATTTTGGCCGGCCCAGGTCTTTCCGTGCGCCCTTCCGGACACGGATTTCTATAAGGAAGGGACCCTGCTTTTTATCCGCCAGGGCGGAACGCAGTTCTTCTGCGCTAGTTACGGTACGGGCGTCCCGGTACCCGCAGGCCTTGGCGATTCCGGGAATGTCTATCTTTAAACCCAGGGTAGGCTGCCCCCCCACCGAATCGTGGGCGCCGTTGTTCAGAATGATGTGGCGAAAATTTTGGGGCTTCGATTGTCCTATGGCTGCTAAAGCCCCCAGGTGCATAAGCAGGGCGCCGTCCCCATCCAGAACCGTAACGGAACGCGCCGGTTTTTGCAAAGCCGCCGTAAGGGCGATCTGGGAAGCGTGCCCCATGGAACCCACGGTTAGAAAATCTTTCCCATGGCCCTGACCAAGACGCTCCCGAATCTCATAGAGTTCCCGGGAGGCCATGCCGGTGGTGGAAAAGAAAATTTCCTCCGGGCCGGAAGCACGGATTACTATTTCTATTGCCTCTTCCCTGCTTAGGTTCCCCTGATCCGGCTCCTTTTTCTGCAAGGTATAGGGGGCAAAGGTGTCCTTGCGGATCACCAATGCGTGGGGGGTATTTTTTTCTTTTATGGAACTGAAACAGGCGTCCAGTTGACGGCGGCACTCATCTTCCCTGTCGGAAAGAACAACGGCGGGGATACCCATGGCTTCAAGGAGCGCCAGGGTAACCTTGCCCTGTTTTAGGTGCTGGGGCTCATCCGTAATACCGGATTCCCCCCGCCAGCCGATCACCAGAACCATGGGAATCCGGTACACATCGGCGTCCGCCAGGGAGAGCAGGGGATTTACCGCGTTACCGATACCGGAATTCTGCATGTACACCAGGGGAATTTTCCCTGTGGCCAGATGGTAGCCCGAGGCTAGGGCAACGGCGGCCCCTTCGTTTACCGCGATGAGGTGGTTAGTATCGTTTGTGTGATCCGTAACATAGGCGCAGAAACTTTTTAACAGGGAATCGGGGACGCCGGAAAAAAAACGTACATCCTGTTCGGTGAGTAAATCATACAATAGTTTTGCTTCGATCATCGTTTTAGTATCAGTATTCTTTCAATTTAGCAATCAGCAGGTTCGCCCGTGCCCTAACTTTCCCGTTGTAACGGCCTTCGGTGATACGCATTATGGTTTTCAGGACGAGGGGGTCCAGCATGCCGTTATTTTTTTCCGCCAGGCTGGCAAAGGCTTCCAACGCGGCATAGGCCAAACGATTATCCGAAAGCAGTATGTCAAAGCGATCCACTACCTGTGAAATGACCCTCCCTGCTTTATTCGTAATGCCGATTTTTGTCAGGGATTGGATCGCTTCGGTAATCACCATCGGTTCATACTCCGCCAGTATGAGCTTTAAGAGGGTGTTACCAGCCTCCGGGGTACCCATTTCCCCCAGGACAATCGCCGCCTGGGTTCGGACCTCGGGATAGTTGGCCAGTCTGCCGTTTTCCCGCGTCTGGTTAATAACCCCTTCCAGGGCAAGCTTGTCCAGGGCGGACTGAATTTCCGTACCCCTATCGCCCTTACTGATTGCTCTTCTGACATATTCCATGGATTCCAGTTTCTTGTTCCTGTCCGTCGACTGGCTCTGTTCCTGAATATAGAAGCTCTCAATGGATATCAGCGGATAATCCTCTTCTATCACTATTTCCTGGGTAAAAACCGGTGATGTAATAAGACAAGCCGCTAAAAGTACAACAACTGCCTTCTTCGTTTTGTCCTCCTTACGATAATCCATTCTTATTTTGTTCCGGGAATTAATTCCAGGATTTCTTTGATGGGCATACAGAGTGAATCCGCTTCCAGGGACCGTTCGTTTTCCAGAATGATCCGGGCGGTTTTCATCATCGCCGGGTAGGATGAACGGAGCATGTGGTTGGCGTAAATAACGATCTTTGCACCCCAAACAGTCAGTTCCTTTTCGGTACATTGATTATAGGTGGTGGGTACTAACACTATGGGCACCTGGGAATATTCGGCATGGAATTTTTCGCAGAACGCTTTGATGTCCCCGCCGCTTTTTTCCTTGCTGTGTATCATCACCCCGTCCGCCCCGGCCTTTACATAGGCGGCGGCCCGCTCAAGGGCGTCTCTTACCGGTAGCCCCGCGATAAGGCTTTCCAGCCGGGCGATGATCATAAAATCCCGGGTCACCTGGGCGCGTTTTCCGACGCTTATCTTTTCGCAAAATTCAGGGATAGCTGCCAGTTCCTGGTGTACCTCGGTACCGAAGAGGGAATTTTTTTTAAGCCCCGCCTTGTCTTCTATGATCACCGCGGAAACGCCGTTCCGTTCCAGGGTCCGCACGGTAAACACAAAGTGTTCCGGTTTGCCCCCGGTGTCGCCGTCAAAGATAATCGGCTTGGTGGTGCACTCCAGGATATTGGTCAGGTCCTGCAGCCGGGTGGTCAGGTCCACCGCTTCAATATCGGGCTTGCCCTTGCTGGTAGAATCGGTGAGGCTGGAGGACCACATGCCGTCAAAACTGTGGGTCCCGTCGTCCTTACCGATTTCCAGGTTTTCGATGATAAGCGCCGAAATCCCGGAGTGGGCTTCCATGATCCGCACCACGGGCTTTACCTCAATGAGCCGCCTGAGGGCTTTGAGCCGGATATCCGGGGTGGTGCCGATGGAACGCCGGGCCTCGGTGATGGCGGTGGAATTGATCCCCCTGGTATAGGGAATTTCCAGCACCGTCCCTCCCTGCTCCGCCATGACCGCGTACACCTCTTCCCGTATCCTGCTGAGGGGGCCGCTTTTCCAGTCGTCCCCGTGGATGATACAGTCGGGCTTGTATTTTTTGAGGTTCGGCACATAGCTCCATTCTTCCTGGGACACCACCCGGGCCACCCCTTTAATGTTTTCCACCACCGCTTTCCGCTGATCGTAGTTAAGATAGGGGAGCCGCTTATGGGAGGCGATGGCGGAATCAGTAAGGAGCCCCACCAGAACCTCGCCGTGTTTCTCCGCTTCCTGAATGATGTTGATGATCCCCGGGTGGATAATATCCCCGGTCATGCCTAAATAAACCGTTTTCATATTTTTATGCTCTCGAAGAAACGTTCCATGCCCAAAAAGATTTCAGGCGCTGGCATGTTCCCGGTTTTGCTCCATTCCCGGAGGTCCCAGCCGAAACTGAACCGAAAATAGAGGCTACGCCAGGAGAGGGAATAGATGTATAATTCAACGCCGGCGGCAGCAAGAAGATTTTTAAAGCCGTAGTTTACGGATCCATCCTCGTCCGTTCCGTCCATGAGGGCCAGATCAACAAAGGGGGAGACCTGGAATTCAAGATCAAAGGGCTTGAAATACCTGTTCCCTTTTTTTACCCACCGGGAGGGGGTAAACAGGGGTAAGCCAAGGGGTAATTCCAGGTTAAGGGAAAATAGCTGTTTGGCCCGTAGTTCATCATCCGGGACACCCCGCAGATACTCGCCGGCAGAAACCCCCCAATATTTTACCGGGGTATTGGTGAAGTTGAAAAGCTGCGTATATTTAAGGCGGCCGTATATGCCGAGGAAATGAAGCGGAAGAAAATGGCCGGTGACCGTAGGGCTAAAAGAAACTTCCCAATGCTCTTTACCGGCTCCGTATCCCCTCGGGTCCCTGGACCACAGGTTATAATTAATGGAATTACTTAAGGAAACATTCAGGCCTTTGCGGAAATTTCCTATCCAGTCTATTTCACCGAATTCAATCCGGTGACTGAAACCGGTGACCGGTCCCCATCGGTAGTCACCAATATCACCCCCGGGACGATACTTGAAGTTTTCCGAAAGACCCGCATTATAGATTAATTCTCCAAAATTACCGGCCTCAATTCCAAGGGGTATATTCCATCCGGCGTAAAGCACCGTGTTCATATACCACTTATTATCAAAGAAGTTCTCACCGGTTTCGTCTTTTTCCAGATCACTGTTTTCTTCGTTGACGATAAGGGACTGGTCAAACCCGGCCGTAAGGGTGGTCTTCTTCCAGGGAAGTTCCACGCTCAGGCCGGTGACGTTTGTATACTGAAGGGGATCATCAGATTTCGCGGGAAAGTTAAATATATTATCAAAATTGAAATTCCAGTACTTCCCCAGGAAGATAAAAGGTATATCCGCGTCAATATCCACGGGAACAAAAATCTCGCCCGTGGCGCTTATACGTCCAAAGCCCGCGCTCACCCGTAGGGGCGCCATGGTTCCCAGGAAATTATAGTCCCGGGCTTTCAGGATAAGGCTAAACCCGCTCTTTTCGCCGCTTCCTGCGGTGAACTTCGGCTCCGGGAAGGCGATGATATTCCAGGAATCCTCCGTATGAACCAGGATGTCCACCGGAACCAGGCCGTCTTCCCCGGCTTCACCAATAGTATAGTCAATCCGGGTTTCCTCATCCTTCAATACCCGTTCATTACGCAAGTCCTGGGTCTTGCGGTTAACCAGGGCTTCCAGGGCGGGTTTCCCGGTAATCCGCCGGCCCTCTTTCAAATCCAGAACATGCAAAAGGGCAAATTTGCGGGTCCGTCCGATAATTTCACAATCAATGGTTCTGATATAATAAACTATGACGCTTTCATCCACCGGCTCCGGTGTCTCCGGTGTTTCTTCCTGGCTAAAAACAGCTATACGGCTAGTCCAAAATACGGTAACAAGCAACAAGGCTGTTTTTTTTGTCATCCCGTTTATTTTCCCGTAATTATGCGTTCAAGCAGTCCCGGCGCTATGGAAGCCGCCGATACTAATTCCGCCCCGTTACCGGCGGGAACCACAAAGGTAAGCGTACCGGCTTTCTTTTTCTTATCCCCCGCAAGGGCCTGCATGAAGAGCGCTGTGTCCGCCAGCGCCGGATGGGGAGCGGCGGTTTCATACCCTAAGCGCTTGATGAGGCCGGTAATTTCCCGGGCCCGGCTTTCGGGGGTAATCCCCAGGGCAAGCCCCAGTTCAGAGGCGCGGGCCATGCCCCAGGCCACCGCCTCACCGTGGGTGAGTGTTCCCAGCCCCGCCGCCGATTCAAGGGCATGGCCGAAGGTATGCCCCAGGTTGAGCAACGCTCGTTTAGACCCGGCGCCGTGGTTTGAGGTTTCCCGGGGGTCAGCCTCAACGATCCGGCCTTTAACCCGGACCGCCCGTTCAATAAGTTCCGCAAGGAGGGCAGGGTGGGCGCCGTCTGCAATACGGCGGTTCCCGAAAACATCCCGCATAAAAGGCTCCAGGGCCTGTACTTGCTCCAGGGTTTCCCGGCTGTCCAGTATCGCGGTCTTGACAAGTTCCGCCATGCCGGACTTCCATTCGCCGGGGGGCAGGGTGTGCAGCGCGTCCAGGGGCATATAGACATGAGAAGCGGGAAAAAAGGTACCGGCGAGGTTTTTCATGCCCGCAAGATCAAAGCCGGTCTTTCCCCCCACTGCGGCGTCTACCATGCCCAGGAGGGTGGTGGAAACAAGGCTCAGCTTGGCGCCCCGCATATACACCGAAGCGGCAAAGGCGGTCATATCCGTGATAACCCCGCCGCCTATGCCGATAAAAAGCCCGTCCCGTCCCAGCCCGTGTTCCCGGGCCGTACGGAGTATCCGCTCCACCGACTGCCAGGTCTTGTGCTCTTCCCCGGCGGGAAGGGTACAGATGGGGGTTATCCGCCGATCCTCCCCTTGGCTTGCTATATCGCAGGCGATACGCTCGGTGTTCCGGTCGCAGACCAAAAGGCAGGGTTTGAACCCCTTCGAATCGGCGGTGATGTCGGCATCCCGCAGAATCTCATCAATCCGGGGAAGCTCCGGTTGAATCCGCACCCGGGAATCCGTTTGGTCAAAGGTAAAATTGTAGTCCATGGAACCGGGGATTGGGCAAAAAAAGACCTTTCCCGGACTATAGCCGGGAAAAATGCATAATAAAGAGGGTATGGAACATTCGACAGAGCATAGACGGACGAAACACGTTCTATGATACCAAATGTTTGTTCATATTCTGGATAATATATCATGGGGAAAGGGGAGTTTCAATAGAACCTTGGAACGGGCAGGATAAACGCACAGGAAAAATAATGAAGAAAAGAGAAGAATTTTAACCGCGAAGGCGCCAAAGGCGACGAAGGAAAGAGAGAACAAGAGAATCAGGCTAAAAAAATACTGAATTGTGCCGGGTCCAGGGAGTATCCTCTTCTTCCCCTTTGTCGCCTTCGGCGCCTTCGCGGTTTTTTTCTTCTCTTATGTGTTTATCCTGTGGAACGGGGCTAATCGGAAAGGCTTAAAATGCAGGATTCGACGAAATTATAGAGCTTTGAACGGAGCATGAAGCCGGGGTTCTCCACCGCCGAAAGAAAGGTTTTCCATAATTCCGAAAAATGTTCCGCCTCCCGGCGATCCAGGGGGAGATGTTTCCCGGCCAGGCTGGTTTCGCTGTTTTTGTCCCGCAGCACACTCTGCCCGGCAAATACGATGCGGAGATCCGTGAGGATGTTTTTCTGTATCCGGGCCATGAATACGGCTCCCCCCCCGGATTCGTCAATAGATGAGTCCACCGTTTCCCCGCCTCTGAATTTTTTGTAGAGCGAATACTGCCATTCCTCCAGGGGGATGCGGATCCGGGTGAGCAATTCCAGGGGCTTCAAAGCCAGAGGGCCGGGGAGGGCGGAAAACCGGGAGGCGGAAACCCAGCGGGTCTCGGCGGCGGTCCGCAGTTCATACCGGGCATCCAGGGCAATCAGGGGAGCGGCGGCGTCCAGACGGCGGAGGGGGTTGCAGATATTACCCCCGATAGTTATGAGGTTCCGCATTTGAGGGCCGGCTATGCGTGACAGGCTTTGGGTCAGAGCTTCGGGGACGGTCTTTCCCAGGCGGAGGATCTCGCTGATCGTAACCATGGCGCCGATTTCAAGATACCGCTCCGTCCGGCTAATCCGGTGGAGTTCCTCCAGCCGTTCCAGGGAAAGGATGTTTTGCGGGAGGGTAAGGATATGTTTCCCCTGGTTCCGTAGTAATCCCGTACCTCCCGCAAAGGGGACGGCATCGGGGAAACGGTTCCAGGCGGTGAACAGTTCCGGCAGGGCGGAGGGGAAAAATACCTGGTTATGCGGATCGGCCATAGAGCCTCCGCTGCCGGATATCCGAGGTAGCCAATACCCCTGCAATCAGGCTCTCCGGTTCGGTACACCGGCATTTTATACCCATAAAGGCCGAGAGGATTTCCTCAGGGGCGGGCCGGATGTTTCTGCGCAGCAGGCTTTCTACGGCGAGTATCTTTCCGGCGTCACAGTACCCGCAGGTTACCACCCCGGACTGGGAAAAACCTTCCCGAATATCCTGATATTCATCGTATTTGGAAAACCCTTCAATGGTAACGATTTCACTGCCCCGGATACGGAACGCGGGGATGAGGCAGGAGGGGACCACCTTCCCGTTAAAGATCACCGAACAACACCCGCAGACCCCGCTGAGGCAGCCCGCCTTGGCCCCCAAGAGCTTGAAATGGTTCCGTAAAATGTCGATGAGGCGGCCTGACGCATCGGTTTTTACCACCACATCCTCGCCGTTCAGGATAAAGTCCAGGGTCATGGCGTGTCCTCCGGATTGCGGGCTTCTGAAGCTCGCTGGACTTCTGAAGTCCGTTGAACTTCCTGCAAAGCCCGTTTGTGTTTCTCCGCTTCCCATACGTCACGGGCGGTGAGGGGGATTTTTTCAAAGGGATAATCCATGGCCTGGGACACCGCCTGTACATAGGCGGCGGGGATACAACTGAAGGGCAGTTCCCCAATACCCTTTGCCTTCATCGTATCGTTCCAGACAAAGTCGATGTGAATGGGCGGGATGTCCCGGGGGCTGGGGATGTCGTAATCATAGGGGGAGGGCAGGGGGAGGCGGCCGTCCACATAGGCAAGCTGTTCACGGGAGGCCCAGCCCAGGGCCTGGATAACCGAAGATTTCAGGGAACGCCGGGCCCGCTCTTCCGAGAGTATCTTCCCGGCGTCAAGGCCAAGCCATGCGCCCCGGATCTTCGGGGTATATTCAACCGGGTCTATTTCCACTTCCACCACCGCCGAAGCGCAACTGAGCAGGGCAAGGGATTGGGCGTCAAAGGGTTTGGCCTCCCAGTTTTGCGCCGGTGTGGGACAGTAGGAACAATGCACCGTTATGGGCAGGGGGTCCCGGAACCGCTGGTTCCGTATATCCGTGCAGGCGGTTTCCACCAGTTTTGTAAGGACGCTTATGGTTCTGGACAGGGTAGCGGGCCCGGAATCGGGAACACCATCGGTGGCGGCGCACCGGATACGTACCGCGGCGGCCTCCACAGAAAGACTTTCTGCGGCGATGTTCCGCCAGACCGCGAAGTCTTCATCCTTTGCGGGGGCTATGCTGGTCCGTATTTCAAGGGCGCCATCCTTATCCAGGGTAGCGTCCACCGAATAGTTTTCCGTACCGCCGCTATAGTTGTACAGAAACCCGCTACCCTGGTAGGCGCAGGCGATGCCGATACCCCGGAAGGCTTCCCGGGGGTTTGGGTGATGGACATCTTCTTCCCGGCGGCGGTTTCGGAGCAGTTCGTAGGCGGCCCATTTGCGGCGATAATCGCTCATGGTGGCGGCGGTATCCAGCAGGGCGTCTAAAGCTACGGGCTCCTTGACGGGTGCGCCGATGGGGAGCGTTTTTTGCCGGGCTCCGGAATTTTCCTTTCGCCATTCCGCCGGGTTCTGCCCCAGGGTGTCGGCGATGCGGGAAGCATGCCGTTCCATGGCGAAAAAGCCCTGGCTCAGGCCGAAGCCTGCAAAGGGGCCTTCCGGGGGAACATTGGTTTTAACCGCAGCGGCGGTGATGTGGATGTTCCGGTGCTTATAGCAGCCCAAAGCGCCCAGGCAGAGGCGGTCCAGGATTTCATCGGTAAAGACCCCCTGGGCGCCCATGTCCAGGCGGGCATGGATTTTCGTGGCAAGGATGCGGCCCTGTTCATCAAGGGCGCTGGAAATGCGGACCTCCGCGGCGTTTCGCTTGGGGGTATACCGGAAATCTTCCTCACGGGTCAGGAGGATGCGCACCGGCTTTTTGGTGATCCAACTGGCCAGGGCGGCATGGCAGGCCACCAGGGAGGGGTACCACAATTTACCGTCCAGCGGAAGGCCGCCGCACACCGGCTCTACCGAAACCGTTTCCGGCTCGATGCCTAAAACCTGGGCGACGGAATTGCGGATATGAAAGGGCCATTGGCTTGCCGTGTGGATCAGCAGTTTTCCCGGGCTTTCCATGGCCGGATCATCGGTGGAATATATGGAGACAGCCCCGGTGGGTTCCGGATACCAATGTTCCTGGATACCGGTATGATAGGCGCCACTTACCACGGATGCGACCTCCGATGAAGCTTCCGCAAAGATCCGGTCAGGCTCGCCGATGACGATGTCCCGCCGGGCAAAGATGTCCTCATCGGTGAGGGTTTCTTCCGTGTCCACCCGGCACTGGGCGGCAAAATTTTCCAACCGCGATTCGTCGGGGCCTACCAGGATGGCCACGGGCTGGCCGAAGTAGGAAAGCTCATCCCCTGCCAGGATGGGGACGGTAAAGTTCGCCAGTTCATTTTTTCCGGGGATGTCCTCCGCCCGGATCAGGGTGTAAGAGGGGGGCATGTGAGGGCAGGTGATGGACTTCAGCCTGCCCCCGGATACCGTTGAACGGATGGTTGCCCCGAAAAGGGCGCCACGGATCATTATGTCTGAAACGAAACTCGGCCGTTCTTTCACTGTTGATTCCTTGTAGAAACGGGCGGAGGAGGGGAATGCCCGTCCTCATGCGGATGGAGGAGTCTGCTCCCGGAGCCCCGCCCCCAGGGGGGCTAAAGGGTCTCCGTACTGACCCTCGCGCAAGCGAGATCTTGGGACGTCCATATGCATGAGTCCGGTCATCCCCCTCCTCCGCCCGCTCCGTAGTTACTCTTCGCTTGCATTAATTACCACCGCTTACCTCGCGTACTGCGGCGATGACCCGGTCAATTCGGGCTTCACCCATGCCGGGCCAGATGGGGAGGGAAATGACCTCCCTAAAGCGTTGGAGGGTTTCGGGGAAATCCTCCGGGGTAAGGCCTTGTTGGTTCCGGTAATAGGGCATGGTGTGCAGGGGGATAAAGTGTACCGATACCCCGATGCCTCTGTCTTGCAATCTTTCTATTACAGTATCCCGCGAAAGGGCGGGGCTTGCAAGGCGCAGGGGATAGAGGTGCCGGGCATTTCCCGTGCCTCCGGGGGGCAGGATGAAGCGTTCATCGCAGGCAAAGGCGTCATCGTACCGGGCGGCAATATGCTGCCGTTCTTCCAAAAGGCGCCAGGCGCGCTGCAACTGAACACGCCCGAGGGCGGCCAGAATATCCGGCAGGTTATACTTAAACCCCGGCGCCACCACTTCGTAATACCAGGAGGCTTTGCTTTCCGTATAGCGGTTCCAGACTGCCCGGTCTATGCCGTGGGATCGCATGATGGAGATACGCGCCGCCAGTTCCGTATCCCTGGTTGCCACCATGCCGCCCTCACCGGTGGTAATGGTCTTGGTTGCGTAAAACGAAAAGACCCCGGCGTCACCCAGGGTTCCCGCAAACTCGCCGCTTTCTGTCCGGGAAGGGAATGCGTGGGCGGCATCTTCGATAACCTTGATCCCATAGCGGCGGGCAATGCTCATGATGGCCCGCATGTCACCGGGGAGGCCGCCGTAATGGACCGGCATCACCGCCCTGGGTGTACCCTTGGGGCCGAAGCCGCCCTTGCAGCCGGATCCGCCGTATGCGGGCAACCCCCGTGACAGGCGATCCAGGGTTCGCTCCAATGCGGCCGGGTCCATTTGAAAGCTGCCGAGAGCCACGTCCACAAAGACCACCTCGGCGCCCAAGTAGCGGACCACTTCGGCGGTGGAGGTGAAGGTGAGGGAGGGGACCAGCACGGTATCGCCGGGCCCGGCGCCGCAGGCTTCCAGGGCAAGGTGGAGGCCGCTTGTGGCGGAGTTCACCGCCAGGCAAAAGAGGGGGTCTCCAGAGGGCTTATTATTGACGTTCTGCATTAATTCGTTTAGTATTTTAGATGTGCCCGCTCCCAGATCGGAACGACTAAACGTAGGTCTGATTTGCGTAGTGCCGGATTGAGTACAAACCTCGCCGGTTACATCGGGTGCGTTTTCTTTCCATCCGGTAAGCAGCCATGTTTGCGTATTTCCCTGGAAGTCAAGAGAAAGAACGGCTTCGTATCCATTATCAGAAAGGGTAACCGTCTTTTTTACCTCTGAAGTCCGGACTATCTTACCCGTAATCACCGTCTTTATAACATTAGCGGTAACTTCGGCGCCTCTGCGGTAACCGATATGGTATAAGCCCTTTTTCTCATTGCCCCATATAAAAGTTACATCCCCGTCGCCCCCATACCGGTTCAGATCCGGCCTGATGCCCTTTGCAGTAGCTTCTTCCGCGCCATTACCAATTTCGGTTATTGCGGATTCTACTACCATGATGTTATGATTATTTATACGGTCTAAAGTATTTTCTTGTAAAAAATCCGCAAACTCCTTTTCAAAGGCCAAGGCCTCCTGCCCCGTGGTAAGCCACCCGGAGCGGAGCACCCGCAATACCGCCTCTTCCTCTTCTTTCCCAATGAAGGGGCGGTGGAAGGGGATATCATCAAGAGCCATATGCTAATCCGGAGAAGATAAACACAGAGGACGCAGAGAAGAAAAGAAAAGGGAACAGAGGAAGAGAGGGAATAAAAAAATTTATCTTTCTCGCTGTGGTTATTTCTTTTTCTTGGTATACTGCTTTGGGGATGAAATTATAAGAATTCATCCGCGAATAAACGCTAATTAACGCGAATAATACGCTCCGGGTATTTGATTTATTCGCGAACATTTGCGAAAATTCGCGGACCCTATTCTTCATTGATATTTTCGTTCCTAAAGGAGTATATATCATCAGTATCCCTGCACTATCTCTTTAGCCGTCCCTTGGGCGAGGCGCAGCGGCAGCAAGCTGGGAATGGCGTCTTCCAGGATTTCCCGGAGGATGGCGGCATCCCGGTACTGCCCGGGCCGGGCCGGGTCAAAACGGACAACGGGGCGAAGTTTTTCCAGCAAGTCTTCCGGGTCAGCCGTTGCGGGCCGGGTCCGTTCCACCCGGCGTATCCGGGGGAATTCGGTGTCCAGGGGGGTTTCGTCCCTGCCCCAAAGGTCTTCGTCCAGGCGCTCGCCGGGGCGCAGGCCGATGTATTCGATCTTGATGTCCTCCTCGGGCTCGAAGCCGTAGAAGCGGATCATCTGTTCCGCCATATCCCGGATGCGTACCGGCTCCCCCATGTCCAGGAGGTAGAGCTTGCCGCTTTCTCCCACACCGCCGGCCTTGAGAACCAGGGAACAGGCTTCGGGGATGGTCATGAAGTAGCGGCGCATCTCCGGATGGGTGATGGTGACCGGGCCGCCCTTTTCGATCTGCTTCTGAAAGAGGGGCATGATGGACCCCCGGGACCCCAGGACATTGCCGAACCGTACCACCATGTAGTTCGGGGAAGCACCCGGCGCTTTTTCCGCCGCCGCTTTAGCCGCCGCTTCCAGAACCAGCCGTTCGCAGAGGTACTTGGACGCGCCGTACACCGAAACCGGATCCACCGCCTTGTCGGTGGTGATAAGGACGAAGCGCTTTACCCCGTTGTGCCGGGCGGCGTTTATCAAATTGTCGGTACCGAAGAAGTTGTTCTCCACGGCCGCCACGGCGTTTTCTTCCATCATAGGCACATGCTTGTAGGCCGCCGCATGGAAGATCACGTCCGCCTTGAGCCGGGCCAGAATAAAGTCCATGTATTCCCGGTCTTTAAGATCGCCGATGATGGGGATCAGGGTGGTCTTTTCGCCAACCCCCTCTTCCTGGAGAACCTTCAATTCCCGGTCTATTTGATAGATGGAGTTTTCCCCGTGCCCGAACAGGTAGAGCCGGGACACCCCGCCGGAAAGAAGCTGCCGGCAAAGTTCGCTGCCGATGGAGCCCCCCGCGCCGGTGACCAGCACCCGCTTGCCCCGGAGGTAGGCCAGGCTCTGCTTCAGGTTTACCGTGACCGGGGTGCGGCCCAGTAAGTCCTGGGGGTCGATGGAACGGGTCTGGATAAAGTGGGCGTCCCCCTCAATGCTCTGGGACATCCCCGGCAGTATCCGTATCCGCATGAAGCCCGCCCGCTTGAGGATGCCGTAAATTTCATTGAGGTATTCCTTTGAAGCGCCGGGCAGGGCGATGATGGCCTCATCCGCAGGATTCATTCGCAGGAGCCGGGCTACATCCCTGACGGGCCCCAGCACGGGGATGCCGTCGATTTTGCGGCCGATAGTGTCCGGGTCATCGTCCAGAAAGGCGACCAATTCCCCGAAAATAGCCTTGGTCTTGATTTCGTTTGCCAGGGCCTGCCCCGCAAACCCCGCCCCGATAATGTACAGCCGTCCTGATTTTTTTGTGCCCATGATTTCCCCAAATCCGCCGGCCCCCCGGCGCCCCCCTGTTTTTTTTACTAGCCCGGGGTTCCAATGACCTCGAAGGCTAAATCAATGGCAAAGGTATCGTCATACAGATCCAACTTGACCTTTGCCCTCCCTTTTCTTTTATCGACCTTTATTATCTTTCCTTCAAGCCCCATTAAGGGCCCTTCCATTACCACGATGCGGGAATTTTCGTTGAAGTAGACCTTTGATACCCCCGCCACGGGGCCGACTTTTCTGATAAAGTGCATCACCACTTCGAGGTCCCCGTGCTCCAGCGGGCGGATGTCCTGGTTGGATTTGAGGAAGCGGTAAAACCCGTCGGTGGTACGGAAGGACCAGTGGTAGTTGAGCAGCGTATCCTCATCAGGGAGCTCGATAAAGATATACCCCGGAAAGATTCCCGGACAGGTATGAACGATCTTACCCTTTCTTCGAATGTCAACTTCCCGTTTGGGAAAATAGATTTTCAGGTCGATGTCCCGGTGCAATGCCTTAAACAGCCTGATGTACTTCTCTTCGCCCCTGGTTTTTACCATCACCGCATAATATTTCATTGAAGGTTAGGGTAGCATGGTTCCGGTTCAGGATCAAGTCTGTTATACTAATGATATGAACACCAACACTATCGAAGCCATCCTCGCCGACATCACCACCCTCCCGGTTGACGCCATTGTCAATGCCGCCAACTCAAGCCTCATGGGCGGCGGCGGGGTAGACGGCGCCATCCACCACGCCGCCGGGCCGGAACTGCTGGTGGAGTGCATCCGTATCGCCGAACAGCGCCGGGACGTCCCCGGCGGCCCCTGTCCCTCGGGGGATGCGGTTATCTCAGGCGCCTACAAGCTGCCCTGTAAGAAGATCATCCATACCGTTGGCCCGGTCTGGTACGGGGGCTCCCACAACGAACCGGCGCTCCTGGCGTCCTGCTACCGGAAGAGCCTCCTCCTTGCGGAAGAAGCGGGGCTCCATTCCATTGCCTTCCCCGGTATCAGCACCGGGGTGTACGGCTACCCAAAGGAACTTGCCGCCGCCGTGGCCATTGAGGCGGTACGGGAAACCCTGGGCTCAACGCCGGGCATCACCAGGGTAATCTTTGTGTGCTTTGATCGGGTGAATCTCGGCTTGTATCATGAAAAGCTGGGCATCACCAATTAGCAGCCGGCAATAATTTCTTCCAGCGTCTCCTGAGCCGCCAGCGGCAGGGCCAACGTTTTAAGCCGGGACTTTTCCCCGGTAACCAGGGTGATGTCCTTCTTCGGACAGTCCAGCGTCTTAGCCAGAAATGCGCGGAGTTCCGCATTGGCTTTGCCGTCCTCGGGCGCGGCGGCTATTTTTATCCGCAGCCGGTTTTCGCTCAGGCCGGCGATTTGTGATTTTGAGGAACCCGGCACGGCTTTTATGTCCAGCAGTATCTGTGCGCCGGAGACTCGAATGCAAGTTGCCAAATTACGTCCCCCCTTGGGTTAAACTTGACCCGCAGATCAAAAACGAAGAAAAAAACCGCAAAGACGAAGGCGACTAAGGAAGATGAAGGATAGCTAGTTGTGTATACCGGCGAAAGAATAAATAACCAACTTTTCCACCAAAGAGTGGAAAAGTCGACCACACCGACCACACGGACGCGGACAAGACGGAATGATTTTTTGCCTGTCTTTTTCTTTTGTCCGTGCTCTCCGTGTGGTCGGTGGTTTACATTCTTCATACACATTGCCAAAAGGGGTCTCCTTTTTCTTTCCTTAGTCGCCTTCGGCGCCTCCTATGTTTCTTGTCAAGGGAATTCGCTAATTTTTCTTACGAAAAATCTTGTTTCCCCCGGCAACTCCCGGCCCGGTTTACGCACTTAACGCTAACTGGGCTATTTCTTCCCCCTCCTTTTTCCCACCGGCCTTAAATTTTCTGACCTCATAATCAGTTTCATTCTTGAGCATCGTATACAGCAATACCGCCAGCCGCCGCGCTATCGCCACAATCGCTTTT
>BNUY01000025.1 GCA_025997715.1 Spirochaetia bacterium | reverse complement strand
GGTATCGTTGAAAAGCCCTTTAAGAGTTCCTGGCAGCCGGTAAGAGGCAAGGCCCTGGAACAGCTTCCGGAAGGGAAGCGAAGCGGAGAGGTGTACCAGTGCTATCCGCCCATAAATATGGAGTTTACGACCGCAGACGCCCATTCAGGCGCTGAGGCAGACATAGTGATTTGGAAAGGCCGGGAGTACGAAGTAACCCTGGCCGCCTGTTGGGATAACGGCGTTTATTCCCATTGGGAAGTGATTTGTACGAGGCCGAAGGAAGGGCAGGCGTGATAAACGAGCGGCAGTACCTGAAGGACAATCTGTATGATGTGTTTGCCGCCATTCTGGAAGAAGAAGGATGCGCTCTTCAGATTATCTTCGAGGACCAGAACGGCACCAGGCCACCGGCTCCCTTCCTGAGCATCAAGTTCGGACCCACGGTGGGCCAAGGCGCCACCATGAACTTCACAAGGGTGAAGTTGCCGGTTACAGACGGCGTGGCTGATACGGATGCTGATGGGGTCCAGACCGCATCGCAGCCCTTTCGCAGGACAATGACCTGCTATGGGTTTGGGGAAGCGGCCCAGGACGTTCTGGAAACGCTGAGAGCGCAGCTTCAGATTGACAAATGGGTCGATGAGCTGAAGCGCCGGCATTTGGTTATTCCGCAGGTGATGGAGGCAATCCCCACCTATTCGGAAATTGATGTGGTCCGGGAGACCGCGGGTGGATTCGACTTTGACCTGACTTATATCAGGGTCATAGAGACGGTCCCGGGCTGGATTGAGGATGTGGAGCTTACGCCGGAATATGTTCTGGCTGAGAATAACAGTAGCGTAGGAGGTTAAGTATGGCTGATCAACTTGAGAATATCGTCAAAGTCACAATCACGCGGCAGACGCGAGTTCCCAGTATGAAGAGTTTCAGCGAACATTTGGTCGTTGACGGATTCAGCCCTGTCGGCATCAATCCGATTTTCGACCCCGCACACCTGGTGCGGCAGTTCGGTTCCCTGGATGAGATTGCCGGTGCGGGCTTCCCCGTGGACGGATATGTCTACCGGGCGGCATCAAAGCAGTTCTCGCAGTCTCCCCATATCGGGAAAATCTACGTCGGGCTTAAAATGCCCGGGGGGATTTACGACGTAGAGGCAAGCGTGGTTGGAGACTGGGAAACAGGCAATGTCCTGAAGGTCATGGCCGGAAGCGATACGCTTGCCGAGATTACATACGCTGACGGGACCATGGACACCTGGGATAAGGTTATCAGCCAGGTTGTTAAGGAGTTCAATGCGGACTTCACCGAAACCAAGCTGACGAAAACCAGTTCAAGATCTTTGCGGGCCATCGGCGCCGAGATTCCTACCGCCATTACTATCACCGGGGGTTCAGATCAGGCCGAGGTCCACTGGAAGGACATGGTAAGCGGCGCGGTAGATCCTTCTTACTCTGAATACGAGCCCTACCCCGAGGCTTCTTCCTGGACGGATGCCCTGAATAAGATTAAGGCAACCAACAACGACTGGTATGCGATCTCAGTGAACGTCCGAAATATGCTGGACCAGCAGGAAGTGGCGCAGTGGATTCAGGCAAACGAAAAACTGGGTATTCTGACTTCCGGCGATCCCCTGGTTGCCAACGAGGAAACCGGCGACATTGCGGCCTGGGCAAAGCTCAATAACCTTGACCGGGTTGTGATATTCTATCACCCGGATGCTCAGGTGCTTGAAGATGCTGAGGTTGAGCTGAATCCGCTGGACCCCATCCCCGAAGCGGCGTACTTCGGGAAGATGTTGACCAAGCATCCCGGAAGCGCAACGTGGAAGTTCAAGGAACTCCAGAGCGTTCCGACCTATGAACTCCAGCAGTTCCAGGTTACGAACGTGGAGACAAAGAACGCCACCTGGTATATGTCCACAGCGGATGTTCCCATGACCAGCGATGGAAAAACCGCAGGCGGGGAGTACATTGACGTGATTCATGGCCTGGACTGGTTAAAAGCGCTCATCCAGAATTACGTATTTACCCCGATGATCCAGTTGGACAAAATCCCCTTCACAGATGAAGGCGTTCAGATCATCGTCAGCCAGCTCCGCAAGGCCCTGGTTGAAGCGGTGAATTGGTTGGTACTGGCCTCCTTCGAAATCAGCTATCCCGCAGTTGCGGATGTAGCGTTACTGATGAAGGGAGAGCGGACCCTGCCCGATGTGAACTTTACTGGCGTCCTGGCCGGAGCGATCCACAGGACTATCGTCAATGGCACGATTACCCTGTAAGGGAAAGGAGAGATAAATGCCCGCTAATCCTATTGTAACTACCTACGACCCGAAAAAGGTCATCATTACTTACGGCGGCGTCCCGATTGGCGGGTATGCCGATGGCACCTTTATCCAGGTCGATGCCGCGGAGGCCTACTTCGCAAAGAAGGTGGGCGCCGATGGCGAAGTCACCCGGAGTATGTCCAACAACAATACTCATTCGGTGGCTATCACCTTGCAGCAGTCCAGCTTGTCGAATCAGCACCTGAGTACCTGCAAGAATCTGGATAAGCTTACCGGCCTGGGGATGCTGCCCCTGTCCATTACGGACCTGAACGGCGGCACCTTGTTCTTCTGGCCGCAAGCCTGGGTGGTGCAAGATCCTCCCTGGGGCTTTGCCAAGGAGAACACGGATAGGGCCTGGGGCTTTGAGACGGGCCAGATCGCCACCCAGAACGAGGGCGGCACGTTACTATAATCGGTTCCCCGGAGCCGTATGGCCCTGGGGTATTTCAGTTAATTTGCTATAGGAGGATGGAACCATGGCAGAAAAGAAAAAGACGATAGACGGCGTTACCTTCACGGTGGCGCCGTTTCGTGCGATTGACGGGCTTCGCCTGAAAGCGACGCTGGTACGGCTATTCGGGCCGGCCCTGGGTGAATTACTGGGCGGTCTGAATCTGGGGAAGATTGCCAAGACAGAAAGTGCAGCTTCCCTGGACAGCCTACAGGACATGAGCCTGGATGCGGCACCCATTGCCCATGCAGTCGAAAAGCTGATGAGCAATTTGGATGAGGACACTATGGTTGCCCTTGCCAAGCGGCTCCTGATGAACGTGATTTGTAACTGGAACCAGGACGGGAAGAACCGGGCCATCGCCTTTGCCACCGATTTTGATGCGGCGTTTGAGGCGATTTTTTCCCAGAAGCTGTTCACCCTGTACCCGGTTATCGGGTTCGTGTTGGAGGTGAACTACCCGGATTTTTTCGACAAGGTGGTGGGGGGTATTGGGAAGAGAGTAAAACTAACCCGCACCTTAACAACGGACGAAGAAACATTGAACAGCGCGCCCGAGACATCGGAGCAGTCGGAGACCTAAGCCCGGAGCTTGATGAGTTGTACCCGATATGGCGCCTCTGGCATGACAAGGGGGTGCCATTAAAGGAACTCCAGGAAGTCTGGACTTATACGGATGTGATGCAGGCTTGCGCGGTGCTGGATATGTACTCCGCGATTGAAACAGCCCGCGATGGATATGACAAGGCTGAGGCAGACCGTAAAGCGGCGGCAGCTGAAGCAAAGGCCGATGCAAAACGCAGGGGAGCGCATAGGTGATAGTTCGCGAATTGATTACGCTCTTGGGGTTTAAGGTCGATAGTTCCGGCCAGAAAGAATACAACAAGGGCATCGAAGAGACCAAGGGCAAGCAACAGTCCCTGACCGCCGCTATCCTCAAAGCAAATCTGATCGGTAAAGCCGCTGGGGCAGTGCTCGGCGCCTCCTTCTCGTTTATCAAAGACAGCGTTATCGGCGCTACCGCTGAGACAGAACGCTACCGCGTTGCCCTGGGAACCATGATGGGAGACCAGGAAAAAGCAAACAAAATAATCCGTGATCTCGACTATGGCGAAGGCATATTTGAAGGCAGCAAAATATCCGACTTCTACGGGACTGCCGCGGCAATCGGCGGCCTTCAGAGCATGGTTACTTTCGGTATGCAGGCAGAGGAAGCTGGCGACATCCTTACCCGTTTGGGTGATATTGCCCAGGGAGACGGTGAAGCGTTTTCCTCTATGTCTCAGGCCATGGGAAAAGTCTTTGTTGCTGGCAAGGCTGATTCAAATGCCCTGGGAATCTTTGCTAGGAGTGGGTTTGACGTAATCGGGGAAGTAGCGAAAGCAACAGGGAAGTCCCGGGAGGAAATACAAAAAACCGGTGCTTCCTACGCTCAGACGAAGGCTGCCCTGGATGCTCTCACAAGTGCCGGAGGGAAATACGAAGGGATGCTTGCGAAGCAGTCTAATACTCTGGGCGGCATCCTGAAACAATTTGCATCATTGAAAGCGGCGACCGCAGAGGCCATTGGTTTCGGAGTAACTGAGGAGCTAAAGGGACTTCTAAAATTCTTTCTGGCTGCGGGTAAAGCAGGACAAGAGCAATTTGCGAATGTTTTTATCAGGGCGATTACTGAGGTCATTAACTTCATTTGGGATATTATTGTTGCCGTTCAGGATCTAGAAAATAAGATCGAGGACGCCGGAAACATTTTTGAGCCATTTATCAATTTTGCGAAGGCCCTTTATAATTCATTCCAGACGGCGCTCCAGGGCATATTTCCCTTCGTGGCTCAGCTGGCTCTCTTGCTCATGGCAGTTGGTGGGACGATTGCCCAGTTCCTTACCCCCATTATTGAGAATCTGGGCCCCTTATTCCGTAGCGTTTTTCAGTTTCTGGCTGAGGCGGTTTCCGGGGCAATTCCCGTGGTTGAGATGCTTGGTGGGCCTCTATCGGTTATTGGGACCTTTCTGGGCGTGATTATTAAGGGATTGAGCGGAATGATTGACTTCCTGAAGCCCATAGCGCCCCTGATAGGAGCTATTGCCACTGTAATCGGCATCTGGACCGCAGCGCAATGGCTCCTGAATGTTGCCATGATGGCAAATCCCATCGGATTGATTGTTGCTGCGGTAGTCGCAGCAGTAGCGCTTATTGTTGGGCTCATCATGGTAGTTGTCGAACATTGGGATAAAATTGTTGGAGCGGTAGTAAATGCCGGAAAAGCCGTTGGTAATTTCTTTGTATCTGCCGGAGGAAAGATAAAGGAGTTTGCGAGTAATGTTGGAGAAAAGGTCGGGAACGCTTTCGATGCTATTGCGGGAAAAGCGAAGGAAGTAGCGGGGAAAGCGGTAACGGCATTTGCCGAACGATTCCCGAATCTCTATGCTCTGATTATAAATGTGATCGCAAAGGTCAAGGACGTTTTCTGGAAGATCGTAGAAACCGTGCGTCCGGTTGTCGAGGCGGTCGTCAATGTATTCAAAACGGTTTTCAGTTCAGTAGTTGATGTCGTCAGATCAGTTATCGCCGGAATGGTTTCGGTTTTTAAGGCCGTATTTACCGGAATATGGAATGTGGTCCGTACCATATTTGAATCAATCTGGAATACGATTAAAACCGTTTTTGATTCAGTCAAGGCGGTGGTTTTCAGTATCATCAATGTGTTCAGGACCGTTTTTATGTCAATTTGGAATGTCATAAGCGGTGTGTTTTCAACGATACTCGGTACAATCATGGATACCTTTGATGGCATCATAGGTATCTGGAGGGACGGGGGCGGCTTCTTTGCCAATCTATGGGAATCGATAAAACTCATTTTTACCAACGTCTGGAAGGCAATTCTTGCAATCGGCCAGATTGTCGCTAATGCTTTTATGGACATCTGGGAGAGTGTAAAAAATGTATTTTCAACAATCCTCCAGGGAATTGCCAATGTGTTTTCCTCTGTATGGAAGGGTATCGTAAACACCTTTAGCGTTTACATCAAAAGCATAAAGGCGGTGTTCACTACCATAGTTGGGGCCTTTGCAGCAGTTTGGGCCAAGGTAAAGGCCGGTGTTTCCAAGATAGGCGCCGCCTTTGTGAACCTCTGGAAAACCTGCGTAAATGCCCTGAAGTCAATTTTGTCCGGTCTTGCCACATTCTTTACGAATCTCTGGGAAGGGATTGTTTCAGTAGCCAAGACCGTATGGACTTCTCTACAGGAATGGTTCGGCATATTCATCGAAACCATAAAGGGCATCTGGCTCGCCATTACTGAATGGTTTGCCAGCCTATGGGACGGAATCGTAGGGGTGGCGAAGTCTGTTTGGAGCGGACTGACCGAATGGTTTACCGGCCTGATTGATGGGATTAAAGCCGTCTGGAATGGTATCACCGATTTCTTTTCCGGCCTGTGGGAAGCCCTAATGCAGGGGCCCCAGGCTGCCATAGAGTATATCCGCACTGCCTTTACCAGCCTGTTTGACGGCATACAGCAAAAGCTCTTTGGGTTCATCGACAAGGTGAAAGAGGGGTGGGATAAGGTTACTGGGTTCTTCGGCAATGCCGTGACCGGTGTGGTGAACTTTTTTACCGGGGGAGACCCGGAGATTGAAAAAACAGCGCCTACCAAAGTCAATGACATGATCCTCACCCCTGAAGGCCAGTTCCAAACTTCCCCAGATGACTACATCATGGCGATGAAAAACCCCGGGGATCTGATTGACGCCGTTCTCCGCTTCCTGGGGCAAGGACTAGGCGGTATGCCTGAGCCGGCCCTGGCGGGTGCTGCAGGGCAGGGACTGATGGACGCCGCCATGTTCCAGGCCGCAGCGGCGCCGTCCAATTACAATAATACGACCTCCAGCTATTCGGAGAGCTTCCAAGCACCCATCACGGTAAATGTAAATGCCGCCAGCATGAGCCCGCAGGAAGCGGAGGCGGCGGTCAAGAGGGGCGTGGTGGACGCTATGAAGGACGTTATCAATTCCTCCCGGGGCAATATCCCTAAGCCCGAAGTGGAGAGGTATTAAGATGTCTGTAAATGATCTGGCGGTTGCCCAATCCCGGGAAGAAATATCGAGACGCGCCGCCGAGCTGGAAAGGGAGCACTCCCAGGAGAGAAGTTCCAGTAATGATGTGACGTTTACCTGGAAGGCGCCGCAGAAAAGCATTAAGGGCAAAGAGGATAGCGAAGGGTTTGTAATTGACGCTTTTTTGGTGGAATCCTACTCATTCAGCAACACGGTTACAGACATTCCTGTCGAAGAGGGCAGTAAAATATCTGACCACGTTGTGGAAGATCAAGACGTCGTGAGCATCCAGGCTTTTATAGGAAATGCTGAGTACATATCCGCAGATACTGTAGAAGACATGAAGAAGAAAGAGCCACCTGACCGCATGGCCCGGATATTGAAGTCCTACAAGGAGCTGCTGCGCCTGAAGCGGACCAAGGAAGTCTGTACTGTTACCACCGGCTTGGATGTGTATACGGACATGATCATCACCTCCCTGAATATCGACCGGGATGTGGAGACCGGCGCTAATCTTCCTTTTTCCATGGAGTTCAAGCGGATCAAGATTGTGAAGTCTGAAACTGTGACGATAAACGCCGGAAGCGGCGGCGCCGCGGACCAAGTTGCCGGTACTACAAACGAAGGGACGGCCAGCACTCAGCAGCCAACGGTGAATCAGAATAAAGAAGCCTGGAAGCGGAATGTAGCCCAGGGGAAAAAGACCCGGGAAGAATATTATAGAGAATGGGGAGAATATCCATGAGCAAAGCAACATTTGTAATTATCCCCGAATACTCACAGCAGACCAGCAGATGGGAGGTAAAGGTAGACCTGTCAGGAAAACGGTATACGATCAACGTGAGTTGGAACGCCCAGATGGAAGGATGGGTCATGGCGCTGATGGATTCAGACGTAAATCTGATACTGGGGGGAATCCGTCTTTCCCAAGGGTCCGATCTCCTTGCTAAATATAAGGCTTATTGTAAAGATCTTCCTCCGGGAGACTTTTATATCCTTGACCAGCAAGGAGATTATAAAACTGCTGAGCTTTCCCGGACTAATTTCAGCACACGATATTTGCTTTGCTATGACGAGGGGGAGGCTGATGGCATTTATTAGGAAGGTCGAAGTGACCATTGGCCCCAAAGGCGGCAACGGGAAGAAGATAGACGGTCTCAAAATAGGATTCAAGATCGAGAAAACCGATAAGCCTGAGCCGAACACATCAAAGATTCAGATTTACAACCTCAGCGAAAAAACCCATAACGAAATCTGTATCACCGGAAACCATTGTACCCTAAAGGCCGGATATAAGGATGAGAAGGTTACTGCAATATTTTTCGGAGACGTGGTGAAGGGAACCCGTACCAAAAGCGGGAATGATTTTATCACGGAGCTAGAAGTGAAAGATGGGCGCGTGGCACTGTTCGCCGGGCAGGTTAGCGTTTCCTATGCCAAGGATACCGATGCCCTTACCATCGTGCAGGATATGATTTCCGCTATCGGACTTCCATCAAAGGGTACGGATCTTGTTTCTGGTACTTATCCTGGTTCATATTCCGGCATTGGTCAGGCCAGCGTCATTCTGCAGGAAGTGCTGAATAAGTTTAGCCTACGGTACACGATCCAGAATGAGATGATCTACATTCTAAATGAGGAAGATCCGGCAGAGAGTACTGGATTGAAGCTGACTCCGGAGACGGGGCTTTTGACTATTCCACAGCCGCTGGTAGATAAAACCAAAGAGACCGATACCGCGAAAGACGCCCCCAATGGATGGTCATTCAATACGCTCCTGTTCCCGGAGCTTATCCCCGGTGCTTCATGTGAGGTGGAATCGTCCACATTGAACGGTGTGATAAAGATTACCAAGACGGTGTTTTCCGGAGACAACTGGGACGGGGATTTTATTGCGGAGATAGAAGGAGTGGCGGTTAAGTAATGCAAGAGATTGACCAATTATTCAAAGAATATCTGGACTTTTATTTTACGCAGGTAAATACCAGCTTCCCCGGTGTGGTAACAGAATATGATGCTGCCACCCGTAGGGCCACGATTCAGCCATCTCTAAAGCGCCGAGCAGGAAATAAAGAGTTCGTTGAATACCCCCTGCTGATGGATGTTCCGGTCCAGTACCCCGGTACGAAGAAGTTCACGATTCACTTTCCCCTGGAGAAAGGGGATGAGGTAGCGGTATTTTTCTCTCAGCGTTCCCTTGAAGCATGGAAAGCTACAGGCATGGACGGGATTGAAGATACGGACCCGCGGCGCTTCTCTTTGCCAGATGCCTACTGCACCCCTGGCTTGCAGCCGGTGGAGTTCATCCCGGCCACGAAAGAAGGGGCTTTAGAGATTCTGCACCATGCCGCCTACGATGGCGATTTTATCAGCAGTGTTACGATGGATGATGACCGTATAGAAGTAAAGTATAAAGAAAAAGCGGACATCATGATTGAGGATGATGATATTTTGGCAATGACAGAAAAATGCTCATTCAATATGTCCGGAGAAAAATTGGATTTCGACAATGGGACAAGCACTATTATTGCAGACAAAGGGAAAATAACCTTTGACAATGGAAAGAATAAGTTTGAATTAGATGGTGCGGTTTCTCTTGTTTCGACAGGAAGCGACCTGGTGGAAATAGGAAATACGGTGGATACGCTTGGGGGAATATTAGACGCTCTATTTACATCCCTTACATCGTTACATACGGAAGGCAGCCCCGCGGCGCATACCGCTTCGGCATGGGCGGCATCGGATATTACGCCACTTAAAGCGAAGACCGCGCAGGTCTTTAAGAAGTAAGGAAAGAAAATGGCATTGGTTACGACTACATTAGAAACCGCATTACTAGCCGCCTTTTTAGCCATGAACTCCATGTCCGATGGCGGTGATGCCTATTGCGCCGATAAAATGTCCGCAGCGATAAAAGCCTTTATCCTTACTGGACAGGTTACTACCACCGATACCGGCGCTGCCCCGGCCGGTTCCTATTCCGGCGCCGGGGTAGGAACTATGACCATTGATGCGGATAGTCTGAAAAGCGATTTACAGTCTACCTTTCAAGCAAAGTACAGTAATAATGATCTGGCCGCACACATGGCCACAGATATTGATAGTGCGTGCAAAGCAGATAAAACTGTAAAGACCACATCTACCGGAACTGTAACCATTCCGGCCGGGGGGACAATTCCCTTTTCCGGTCCCGGGGAGGGAAAGTTTACCGGGACAAAGAGCTCCATCGAAACGACTTTAAAGGCTTGTTTTTCTGCAATGGATAATATGGCTACCGGGGGAAATCAGTATTATGCGGCGCAGCTTGCATCCGCGGTAAATAGTTACTTAAAGGCAGGGGCTATAAGCGTGACCCTCAAATCACCATTTATATCCGGATCCGGATCGGGGGTTATAGCATGAAAAGTATTGCAATCAGTCTCCAGGGAAATAAGTTCATCACGGAGAATGGCCGATGGCGGTTTACTTATGACCGTTTGGAATATATGCCGCAGAAGGTTCGTCATGCTATTTCGATCTTTCTTGGAGAATGGTTTTTCAATCAAACCATGGGCATTCCCTATATTCCTGATGACAATACCAATAACCAGATGCACCGGAGGCTGATAGAAAGCAGGCTACAGGCCACCATTATCGGCGTCAAGGGAATAGCCAGGATAGTTTCATTCAAGACGATTCTGAACAAAGCAACACGAGAGCTGACGGTTACTTTTACAGCACAGATTGATTCTGGCGAGACCTTTGACGAGACCATTGTAATCTAGGGGGGAACGGATGAACGAATATGGACTGACTGAAAAAGGCTTTATTGTAAAGCCGTACACCGAGATTTTCAAGGAAGAACAGCTTGCATTCCAGGGAGCCTTCGGCATGGATATTGATCTGTCTGATGATTCCATAGAAGGCGTTTACATCAGAAACCAAGCCATGAAAATCTCCCAGCTTTGGGAGCTTCTGGGAGGGTTGTATGCCATTGGAGATGTCGATGACGCATGGGGCATTTATCTGGACCGTCTGGTGAACTTCGTGAATGTTTCTCGCCTCCCGGCAAATGCAACGCGGGTGTATGAGTGTCTTTGGGGCGATGAAGGAACCTTGCTTTACAAAGGCCATGTCATCCGTTTACCGAATGGGCCATTGTTTAAGCTGAATACCAATACTACGATTTCCCGCAATTCCTTACTTGGCTTCCAGATAGAAGTGAAAACGGTGACGGTTGGGCATACCTATTCGTTGACACTGAGCGCAAAAATTGTTGCCTATACCGCTGTTTCTGGAGATGCAGAGCAGCAAATACAGGAAGGACTGGCCGCCGCTATTGAAGTGTTGTTCCCGGGGTCATATCAGTTTTTGAACCAAGGGAAAGACGGTCTCAGGGTGAACTCAAAGACAGGAGTACAACCATTCAGTGTTGATATTTCCGATACCCTTCTTGATTTTGTAATGCTGGGAGGGTATGGAATTTATGTCTGCACTGAAACAGGCGAAGTATCTGTTCCTTCCGGGGCACTGACCAAAATAGTTTCTGGTGTAAACGGCCTTGAATCGGCGGTGAATTATGCCACAGGGATTACCGGAAGAATAGTTGAATCCGATACCGAGCTGAGACTTCGCCTGTCTGCAAGGCAAAAGCAGGCCACCGCAAATGAAGTGGCGATTGAGAATGCTATCCTTGGAGTGAATGGCGTTCAATATTGCCGTGTATATTCAAACCGTGACATCATTGAAATCAATGGAAGGCCGCCTAAGAGTTATGAATCCGTGGTAATCGGCGGCGATGAACAGGATATAGCCCAGACAATATTTGAAAAGGGGCCAGCGGGGATACAGGCATTTGGATCAATCGTAAAGGTTGTCGCCGATGACGGGGGATTTGATTGGAATATTGGTTTTTCCCGTCCTACCAATAAGTATATCTGGGTAAAGATTTCGTGTAGTACGAACCATGAAGAGCAGCTTTCAGACAACTGGACGACCGAGATTAAGGACAATATCGTAGATTGGTCAAAGAACAATATCAATGTAGCGACCGATCTCATTTACCAGAAGTTATTCAGGCCAGTATATGATGTAAAGGGAATTGGCTTTGCTGATATTAAAGTTGCTGTAACCGATGACCTGGTTCATCCTGGAAGCGGAGCCTATGTAAGCGAGAATATTGAAATCCAGGAAGTTGAAATTGCCCTCATCGACCAGTCAAGGATCGATATAACGGAGCTGGTGGGATAGAATGAAAGATTTTCACTTAATCGACTGGAAAGATTTTAATCGCCCCCCTTATTGGCAGCAGTGGATGTGCGAAGGCGATCTCAAAGAACTGGCTCGTTTTGGAGACGCTAATCTGATAGATGTGAACCAGCAGATCATAAAGCTGAAGAACAATTACGACATTGACAAAGGAACAGGGAATACCCTGGACCGCATTGGCAAGATTTTAGTTGAGCCCAGGAATGGCAATGACGATGAACTCTACCGCCTATACCTTAAAATTAGGTCCATGCTCAATACGGCAGATGGGACGGTGAACAATATCATAAAGGCCATTAAGGCATTATATGGGTCTGAGATTGTCCATATCATTCCTGAGTATCCCGCCGCAATCGTTATTTTGCATGATGGCGAAGGGCCTACCATCAATTTCAATGAGATTCTGCGCCAGGTTATCGGGGCAGGCATAGACTATTCTACCCGGGAAATATTTATTTTTGAGGAAGAACTGGAATCAGATGAGACCGTAGGCATTATGAAGGGCAAAATGAATATGATGGATTCAATGGCCTATGTCCTTCACAACAAGATGTACAAACGGAACGGTACGATAAAACATCTGTATACCGGATCGAAAGATGTCCTGGCCTATAGCGTAGTCGTTGCTCTGCAGGATAGATTGTTTGGAAGGACGCTTCATAATGGTATTTATCGGCGTAATTCTGAAATAGGCCATGGCGGATTTATAACAGACGTGGCTTCGGAGAAGTGGCATTTTGACGGCTTCATGGGATTCAATGATACTGTTCAGGCAACGGAGCAATCAGAGATTGCTTTTACCTATGACAGCGCTCTGGTCGATCTGTTGGACAAGCCTTATTACCACAATGGTAAGGTAGCAAGAAATGGGGCAATAAGGCATACTCGATCATCGCTTCAAGAAGTTTCCACCATGGGCTCCACTATGGCAAAAGCGGAGGAACACCTTCAGGGGAGGCTGATGCACAATGGTCTGTTTAAGAGAAATGGGACTGTTAAGCATGGGCTTTCCGATGATGTTTCCAGTGAATCAATAAAGGTCGGGGCAAGCATTGGGGGAATGGTACTTTTCGAGCAAGTGCCAGTTTCAGAAGGCATGACAATAAATGGGTGGAAATATAATTCCCATAATGGATCATTCCGGAGAAACGGAACCATAAAGCATTTTGGTAGGACAGCACTTCCGTTGGAAGGCTAGAAATATATTGGAGGTTATCTGATGAAAGAACAAGATCGCGCAGGAAGTATGCTGAACTTCTCCGAAAAACAGCAGGCTAAAGGCATTTTGAGTTATCGTGTCTTTAAGAACGGGGTTCTCGTAGAAGAAGTAGAGGAAGAAAACCTTATCGTCACTGTTGGAAGAACGACCATGGCGAAATTATTGGCCGGTGATGCTGCAGGCAATCCGGTTACTAAGATTTCACTTGGAACCAGCGGCTTAACCCCTGCGCTGACTGATACAGCGATCACCAATCCGTATACGAAAAACCTCAATAGCTATTCGTTCCCCGGAGCAGGCCAGGTACAGTTCAACTGGAGCTTAGGCACCGGTGAAGCAAACGGTAAGGCAATATTGGAGTTTGGGCTGCTTTGCAGTGACAATTCACTTTTTTCCCGGAGAATCCGGGAAAGTGGAAAGCCCATAAATAAAGAGGCAGACATTTCCCTTGAAGGGACTTGGACTATCATATTTTAAGGAGGAATCATGGCTAATTTAAGCGAAGATTATCAGTGGCAAGACGGCGTACATGAGTGGGCTGAGGATGAATGGATAGAGGGAGGGCCTGATGGCCCAGACAATATACCTGGACGGCAGCTCTCCCAACGCGCCCAGTTCTTAGCCGTTTGGTCGTTATACAATGGCAGCCTTTCTGGCAGCGCGTCAAAGGAAGTCCATAAGACTATCAGGCAGCGCATCCAGGAAGGAACAATAACCATTTATAACCGGGGCATAAAGGCCGGTGGACTAATCACCAAGCAAGGGACTTACCGGGCAGTGCTGGCTTCAGCAGCGACTATATTTTGCAAGGGGGTAGAAATGCCCTGGGCCGGAGATGGCGTAGGGGTAATTGTTCCGCCGAATCCTGGTGGAGCTGCTGTAGTGCACTTTACCTACCTGACCATTGACGTCTCCCAGAACATTGCCCTGAATATCACTCCCGCAGGAGCAGTTGTCCCAGACGGCGGTATTCCACTTTCCAGGATAAACGTGCCGGCAGGAAATACAGCCGTAGACCTGACTGGTGTGACGATTACCGATGTACGGAGACTGGAGGCCGCGTGGCCCCTATTGGTCAACAGCCTGGCTTATTCATCGGTGGCCTTACCATTCGTCATGCTGGACACGAACTACAGCGTCCATTTGGATGTAGCGGGCTATGCAGGCGGTTGGAATCAAAGAGACGGTGTGTATGCCAAAGAAAAGGCGGCCAACGGTTTCAAGATTTATGCAGACGGCACCCTGGATGAAGTAATTGTCCAGTGGAAAGCTCTGAAAATGGTACTTTAGGAGGAAAGGATGCAGATACAGAAAGTCGATCCGAGGCGCGAGAGTTTCAGCGATTACTTATTGGAGGAGCATGTTCTCACCATCGGAGAAATCGTGCTGGATCTGGACGAAGAAGAGCGAGACCAGGAAGTGGTCATTTCATTCACCCAGTGCGAGGGAGTGATCCACCGTGGGCTGATGAGTTGTGGTGATTATGTTGCTGAGGTAATTATCCCTCCCCGGCGATATGTTCAAGAAGAAGTTCCCGATGAAGCAGGGGAAGATCCGGATGAGGATATGGGAACGCATACGGAAAACGTCCCGGTTCCTCTCGATATTGATTCCGTAATCTTAAAGCTCTGGCCTGTCGTTGACAGTTTGGATGGGGCTGAGATTGATGAACAGGAAGGAGTAGAAGATGCTGAATAAAGACACTCTTCTGGCGGGTGTGCTTGCGGCCTCTGGCGGCAAGCAAGTAATTAAGTATGACATTGCGGGGAAGCCCAGTGTCATGGTCAGAATCCCCCGGTTTAACCTGGAGGATATTAGCCCGGATCTGGGAACCGGGCCCCATCCGGCATTTGTGGTTGGTGGCGTGGTAAAGGATGAAATATTCATTGGCGCCTATCAGGCTGTCGTGGATGAAGGAAAAGCCTGCTCTCTCCCGGGAGTAAGCCCCACGGTGAACATCAACTTCGATAACGCAAAAAAAGCGTGTACCGATAAAGGGCCGGGCTGGCATCTTATGACCAACTGGGAATGGGCCGCGGTTGCTCTTTGGGCGCTGAAGAACGGCTTCCAGCCCAGAGGGAATACGGCTTCCGGGAAAGCCTATGAAGCCGGCTACGAAACCGGGACACCGGCGCCTGATAATGCCTTGAAAACCCTGGCAGGAACCGGGCCTAACTCCTGGAGACATGATAACGGCCCCTTCGGTATTGCCGATCTCGTAGGAAATATCAGTGAATGGCAGGACGGGCTGAAGATCGTTGATAAAGTTATCTTTATGCCGGATGACAACAATTATGCTCTGGCTGAATCGGCTTGGCCGAAACCTGCCGGAGATCAGGTTGTCCTTGGCGCCCAAGTTGCTTCAGAAGGCGGTTGGAGGGGAATGACAACGACCTTCGGCAGTCTTAGTGACGACATCAAGAAGAAGCTGGCATCGGCTATGGTGGTCCCGAATATTGTTTCCGGGAATACTCCGCTGGCTATCTTTAGCCAGGATGGAAATGCGGTTCACGGCGCATTTTATATCACCGATACCGGGGAAATGCTGCCGTTCCGTGGAGGCAGCTGGGACGCCGGGGCCGTCGCAGGGTTGGCGTACTTGCATCTGTATTACGTGCGCTCGATTGTGCGCGCCATCATCGGTCTGCGGCCCGCTTTTATTGCCTAACTGATCGGGCGCCGTATGGCGCCCGCCTGATCCTCCTGGGGGCCTGATCGTGCTTGATAGTGGAATGAAGGTAGTACAAAAATACGTGGACATGGCAAAGTACGTCTATGTCGTGCTGCGTAATTTTCCGAAGTCGGAGAAATACACGATGGCCGGCGATATTCGGGCAGCCCTTTGGGAAGCCGGCAGCCTGCTGAATCGCGCAAGCGATGTGCCGAACCGGACCCGTAAAATGGCGATCCTGGAAAAGGCTGATGAGAGGTTAGCGGATCTCCGATTCCTGGTCCGTATGGGAATGGAGATGGAGTTTGTGCCGTTTGCGAAGTATGAAAACTTCAGCAAGATGGTGGCGGAAGTTGGAAGAATGTTGGGCGGGTGGTTGAAAACCACCCGATCTTCATAGGGGTATGGCTGAATAATGGCGCCTGCCGATCCGTGGAGGCAACTGGAACAACGGGGCCAACGCAGGGTTGGCGTACTTGAATCTGAATAACGTGCGCTCGGCTGTGAGCAGCAACATCGGCCTGCGGCCCGCTCTCCCTCTAAGGTCAGAAGCAGGTTCTCACGGGAGCCTGAGAGACCGAGGGGAAAAGGAGCTATAATCCTTCTTTACCTTGCCTAAGAAGCAGCAGGGCAAGGAAAACATTAACAGGGGCGGGCGGCTAGTAAGCGAACCTTTGGGGAAGCCTAATGTTGTCCACCCCGATTTTTACCAGGAGGAAAAATTGCCGAAGTCTTTTAACCACCTTTGGGAGCATGTCATTGATTTTGAGAATCTTTACCATGCGTTCCGGGAAGCCCAGAAGGGCAAGAGATACCGGTGGGAGAGCATGAAGTTCAAGCAGCGCCTTGAAGATAACCTCATTATCATGCAAAACGATCTAATCTGGAACACTTACGTTCACGGACCCTACCGGCAATTCTACGTTACCGAACCAAAGAAGCGGTTGATTTCAGCGCCTTCATTTCGTGACCGTGTTGTCCATCATGCGCTGTGCCAGGTGATTGAACCCATATTCGAGAACCGGTTTGTGAATGAGACTTTTGCCTGCAGGACAGGGCGCGGTACCCATGCCGCGGTGATGCAGGTTGCCCATTGTACCCGGAGAGCCCGCAGGGAGTGGGGAAATTACTTTATCCTGAAGTGTGACATTCATCATTTCTTTCCTTCGGTGAATCACGATGTGCTGAAAGAGATTATTCGCCGGCAAATACGGAATAAGAAGGTAATGGATTTATGCGACCTGATTATTCATTCCTACGAAAGCGCGGAGCAGGATGGCATCGGCATACCAATCGGCGCCCTGACTTCTCAGCTCTTTGCCAATATCTATCTGACCCCGATGGATCAGCGGATAAAGAATAAGCACCATGTGAAGTATTATGCCCGGTACATGGACGATTTTCTTATTCTCAGCCCTGATAAGAATTACCTCTGGGATATTTTAGGCGATTTAGAGTGTTTCCTTCACGATGAATTGAAGCTTAACCTGAATCCAAAAACCGGCATCTTTCCCGCAAAGCATGGAGTGGACTATTGCGGCTATCGAATCTGGCCGACCCATCTTAAACCGCGGAAAACTACCGTGAAGCGGGCCAAGCGGCGCATGAAGAAGCTGGCGATGCTCTATCGGGATGATCCTTCTATCTTGGACCATGCCAAGGCCAGCCTGGTGAGTTTCATGGGATACATCAAACATTGCTCTGGGTGGCGAACCACGAAAGCAGTGCTGGAACGGGCGATATTTATAGCCAGAGCAAAGGTTGACACAATCCCGTTTTAGGGCTTAAACTCTCAGTAAAGGCTGATGGAAGAACCAAGGCCCTGGAGATCCAGCGAGCGATACCGCTGCTAATCCCCGGGGCCTTTTTATTTGGGGAGGGAACCATGATAAATACCGATTGGCAACTCGCGCTTATTGCCCAGATAAACGCGATCATCGTAGTCCTTGGGGGAACTCCTCTGATCCCCGAAGATTATACAGATATGAACGGGTTCTTCCAGGCGGCGCTTCCCTGGATTCAGGAGAACGCAGCCAGTGGTGCCGGTGGTGGAACGGTTATTTGGTTTACTGATACCGCGGCCCGTGATGCGTATTATATTTCCAATCCTAACAAGCTGGCCCAGGGGATTTCGTGCGGCGTTGGCGATCCCGTAACAGTCTACACATACGATGGTACAAACTGGTTGACTGGTGCCCTGGCGTTCCGTGGCCCCAAGGGGGATAAAGGCGATACAGGGGAAACTGGTCCAGTAGGCCCCCAGGGAATCCCCGGAAGTCAGGGGCCGAGGGGTGAGAAGGGAGATCAGGGCCAACAGGGTAATCCAGGAGCAACTGGCCCCATCGGACCCGAAGGAGCTACCGGCCCCCAAGGTCCGCAGGGCGATCAAGGTTCTGCAGGGGCGCCGGGAGCAAATGGCGCCCAAGGGCCGAAGGGAGACACAGGCGATGCTGGACCGCAGGGAACCCCGGGACCAAAGGGTGATACGGGGAACACCGGGCCGCAAGGACCCCAGGGAGATACAGGGCCGCAAGGACCCGCTCCCGAAAACACCCTTGTAAATCCACCGGAAGCAACCACCTGGGCTGCTTTGTTCGCTCTCGCCACGGCTAACCAGACCACCCGTTTTGCCCTGTCATCCTCTGCGGCTAATCAGGCAATTATGGGTATGCCGAACCAAGGGTACTATTTCTTCTCTATTTCCCGTGGAGCCAATGACTATAATATAAATCTCGATAACTGGACAACGGGTAGAAAGTGGTTTATGAAAAAGTCTGCCGGGGCGCAGCCGGTTACAGCAGACTGGAACGACATCACCATTGGCGCGGGGTTTTTGCCGCAGACGGAGGACGCACGAACTATAGCCGGGTATAGGCGAGTATACCTTCCCAATAATAAAGAGCTGGTCGTAGACTTTTCGCCTGACTTGCAAATAAGTACAATCAATCGCTCCGAGGCCAGCACCGCCAACGCACAGGTTCTTTTCAATGGAACAATATACACGATACCCGCTGGCGGTGGCACTATTAGTACCTCTACGGATGCCTTTAGCTGGGAAGACGGAGGAACGGCTCCCGGCCTCGGAAACAACGCACGGGCTTTTGTGCGTAATAACAAGATTGTGTTGGTGTCTACTAATGTGGATACAGCGGGTGTTGCCGGTAATGCAGGGGATATATTCCCTTCCTACGAGTCCTCGGATGGGGAGAATTGGACGTTGCTCGGTGTACCCACAGGCACAAAAGCACTGACTACCGTATGCCTTACCAATACCGGGCGGCTCATCGCTTGTTGTAATGATGGTTCAGAAAGCACTATCAGTGATGATGGGGCGGCCACATGGACTGCCGGGACCGCACTTCCGGCGCCCACCGAGGGGGGCGGCTATAATTTTTCCTGCCAGATAACCAACAATCCAAACTTCCCGACAAGAATATGCTTTGTGACGACTAAAGCCTACAATGTCGCGCCGTCCAATACGGGAGATTTGCGTGTTTCCTATAGCGATGATAACGGCGATACCTGGACAAGAGGCCCCAATGCTCCGGGAAGTTATAAGCAGGGTCAATGCGTTCATATTAAGAGCAACGGCACACTTTGGAGTGTCAACGTGGTGAGTAATTCACCTCAAGGGAAGTCTGTAGACGGCGGCGCTTCCTGGACCACTACGGCAGGAAGCGGACAGAGCAATACTACGAACCCGCAGGGTATGTGGATAGATGACGGCACCACATGGGGAATTATGCTTCTTAAAAACGGTAACGCCACTACCACAAGGAAATCGACAGACGGCGGTGCATCGTGGTCTAACGGATTGAGTATTCCAAACAGCAGCCCTCAATGGAATGGCCCGGACAACAACTCCATTCTCATAAAGGGGGCAACGGTAAAGTTTTTAAGCGGTGCGGTTACATGGCTATTCAGTACAGAAAAAGTGTTGCTTATCGACCCGCCATCGGATTATATCAATACATCCGATTTCAAAGCGCTGGTATCGGCATCTGCTGATTGGGCAGCATTTCAGGCCGCTATAGCGGCATTGTAAAAAGGAGGGAAGTATGAGCGCAAACGCCCCGCAGGAATTACCGCGAGATAAAGACGGAAAAATACGGGAACCGGCATCGTCGCCGGCCGCACCGCCGAAGAAACAGTGGTCTGAATTTCGTGAAACGGGGTTACTTTTATTTGTGAATACTTTTTTACATATTTTTGGCTGGTCGATTGTCGTCAGTATATCTGATACCGGAATAGAGACAGCGTATCCAGCGAGAACAGAGTGGAAAGGATTTCCAGAAAGTAATACGGATGAGGCCTACCGTAAATTGGAAATCTATATTAAGGACGGAATGGTGTAACAGCCGGAGACATTTAGGGAGGGGATTATGACAGAAGTATTGAGTGCTTTGATAAGCAAGGTATCGGTGGTATACATCGAACTGATGCTGCCGGTTCTTATCATTGTGGGGATATGGGTGTTTTCCCATATTCGCACGGACAAGCAGGGAAAGCGGTATTGGTTTTCGGCAAAATATGAGGCCAATAAGTCGCAGGGCAAGCTTGATCATATTATCCGGGCAACGGAGCATACGCAAACAGATTTATTGCGGCTACAGTTGTTGCAATACTTTGACCACCGGCCCGAGGAGGCAGAGACTATCTGTCATCTGTACGCCGAGTATAAAAAGCGTCCAGAAGCCAACGGGTACATCGACCGGCGTATGGACGAATGGCGCAGGAAAACAGGGCAGGGAGATAAGGGGCATGATGAATGAGAAGATTCGTAGCATCATTATTATTGTTCTGTGTGATTTCGTCTTTATGGGTATCGGCTTTGCCGGTGGATGGTTCAGTCACCGTGCAAGTATCGCAAATCGACCGGTGGATAGCGACACTCACATCCTGCAAGAACGAGCTGACGAGCTTAAAGAGCGACAATCAGGCATTGATAGCGCATTTGAACGAGGCTTTGAATTTCTTGACCAAAGCGAGGGAGCAATTCGAGACAGCCAGGGAGATGCAATACGACAGCTACCTCGATTGGAGTTCATTGGTGATGGACTGGACGACACGATACGAGAGCTTGAAGCTGCAAAGCGAAGCGGAGATCGCCCGCCTCAAGGGGCAGATTAAGTGGCTTAAAATTGGGATCGTGACCGTGAGCATTTTGGGTATTGGTGGCACGATTGCCGGATTTATTTATGGAGCAAGCAGATGACTAAAGATAAGGCTCTGGCCGAACTGGACCAGAAGGTGATGTTGAACTTCAAGGGCTTCCTGGATGAAGCCGATGCGGCCGGAATCCGGTACACAATAACCGAAGCCAGGCGAACCATGCTGACACAGGTATGCTATTTCCTGGGTGGCCGAGGGATGACAACCGCAGACATAAATCTATGCCGGAAGGCCGCTGGTCTATATCTATGGGCTGATTCAGAGAACCGGGAGATCACATGGACCCTGGACAGCATCCACCTCCGAGGCCGGGCCATGGACATCGTACCGTTGGATAGCCAGGGAAAGACGAATTACAATGACGCCGAAGCCTACCGGAAGCTGGCAGAAATAGCGGCCAAGCATGGCATTGAGTGGGGCGGTAATTGGCCGGGCAAGAAAAGGGATGGGCCCCATTTTCAGATTGTGTAGAAAGGCACCTTCGGGTGGCCTTAATTTCAATTTTAGGAGGAGCCTATGAGGAAGATTCTTCTGGCGCTTCTGATTCTTTTCGTGGGGGTGATTGCCGTTTCGGCAACTACCCGACCTCCCGGGGGTGAACCCCTGGAACTGTCTGCGGGCTTTTCCGTAGACGCGGTGCTGACTGAGGGTGCTTCGCTGGAAGTCCTGCAGGGCAGCGTTCTGGCAGAGGGCATAGAACAAACCCCATTGCCGCGGCAGGCCATTCTGGTCTATATTACCAATACGGGGCAGCTTCAAATTGATACATCAAAGCCGCATGTCAATTTTCACCTCCTTTGTTGACGGCGCTGTTTTCACCTCCGGGCCCGCTTGTTTTACCGCAGGCGGGCTATTTTTTTACCCGCAAGGCCCACAGCTTCCGCCTGTAGATATATATAGACAAATATCAAACAATCATATATGCTACTAAATATGAACCCATGTTTTCCAAAGCGTTTGAATGGTCGCAATTCCCGGCTATATCAAATCCATGCCGATATGAAGCAAAGATGTAATAATCCTAATCTGAAAAATTATAAATATTATGGCGGTAAAGGGATAACGGTCTGCCCAGAATGGATGGACTATGATAATTTTGCGGAATGGGCATTTTTTAGTGGTTATACCGAAAAAATGACAATCGACAGAATAAAAGCTGATGGTAATTACTGCCCTGAGAACTGCCAATGGATAGTTAAGGCCAAGAATTCATCAAAGGCGATGCTCGGTCAGCATCATACAGATACTGCCAAGCAAAGAATTGGGGAATCGCGGATAGGAAAGAAGAGGCCCTGCGTATCGGGCGGTAATCATCATTGTGCCCGTGCTGTTCTTTGTGTAGAAACTGGTAGGATATTTGAAACCGAAAGGCTGGCAGCAACCTTTATAAATAGGGACGCGAGTTGTATACGGTCAGTGCTGTCTGGCAAAACAATGACATCGGGTGGGTATCACTGGAAAAGCATGTAATCTTACCGCTTTTTCCTTAGCGCCTTCAATTCCCTAGCGTATATACGGTCAAAAATCCGCGCTTCCTTCTCATCGTAAAATTTATAACCGCGGAGGTATTCGTTATTTTCCTTCGCTTCGGCCGCAGCCACCATCCAGGACTGGAAGTATTTGCGGTCATCCGGCTTCAGGGCATCGGAAAATACGGCCAGCGGTTCCCTGCCTACAAGAACCTGGTCTCCTTTTAGCTTAACGCTTGTATAGTGATTTTCAATTGCCTGGACTGGCCCTCTAGCCCATTCATCAAACTGCCGGTAGGTCATGGCGGTCAGATTCTTGAATACTGTCTGCTTGGAATGGTGTTCTAATGCCCTGGCTAGGAGGGGGAGCTTCGTAGGCCCATCCTCTTCGGAGAATCCTATCCGTTCCAGGTCCGACCGGTATTTTATGAAAGCCTCGCCAACGTATTCCCAGTTATAGAGGGTGGAACGGTTCAGGCCGATGTCTTCTGCCAGCTTGTCGATGTATTCTCCGAACTTCCTGAACCCCAGGTCTATAAAGAGCCCGGCCACGTCTACCCGGTATAGGGCGATCCCCATTGCCATAATGGACAGCTTATAGCCCTTGGCGGTTTCCCGGATGCCGGCATCCAGCTCTGTAGCGTTCTCCGAATAGGCGAAATCCAGGGTAAATTGCTTGGCTTCAAGCTGCCTGGCTGGCCTCTTTGGGCCGTCATAAACATTTTCAATGGCGGTTTGCATCTTGACCTCTGTGCCGTTATTGTGCAATTATTTGTTATATAATGTCTACCATTGTATAAGAATGTTAGTCAAGAGAGTAGCCATTATTATAGTAGAAACTTGTAATTATTTGTCATGTAAGGAGTTAAATAACTGCCAACTAGACCCTTTTAAGGCGTGGGTCGATGATTCGAATTCATCGTGGCTCATAACCCGTAATTCCTTATGTTGTAAGGAATTACGGGCATTTTAAAACTTGAAACTACCGAAAAAATCGGCGCTTCAACCCAATTTAATCCACCTTGTAACTCACACGGCAAGGTAAGGGGGAGAAGATGCGCCAAAAATTCTACATTTTTAAGCGGAAAGGGGACCCGGTATTTTATGTCCGGTTTACCAACGAGGCGGGAGAGACGCTTACTGAGCGCTCCACCGGATGCAAGGGAAGGGACGCGGCTATTTTTACCGTGTCAAACTGGCTGCGGGACGGGTTGCCCCCCAACCGCCGGCGGGGGAATAGTCCCAGGCTTATAGAAACGGAGGCCTCCCTGCAGACTATTCTTAAGGCCATTGCTAAGGCCGATACCCTGGATGCGGATGCGGCGCTTGAAATCGTCAAGGCGCTGCGGGAACGGGGGCTTATCACCACTCCGGCAGTAAAGCCTGGGCCGGGGAATGTTGATTTTATAACCTACCTGAAAAATTTCTGGACGTATGAGAAAAGCCCCTATGTTCGGGAAAAACTGGCTCACGGGCAAAAGCTGGGGCGGCGGCATTGTCAGGAAATGGTAAACCGCGCCTGTATCTACTGGGCGCCCGCCTTTCAAAACAAAAAGTTAAGCGATATTACCCGGCAAGACTTAAAAGAATTTTCCCTGTTTTTGACCGAAAGCCGGACTAAGCCGGAAAATTTCAAAGGCCGTTTTGTTGAAAAACTGTCTGCGGCGGCTATCAATAAAATTTTGATAGTCGGATCAACCGCGTTAAACTGGGCTTATCATAATGAACTGATACCCCATAACCCCGCCGAAAGTTTGCGGCGCTTTTCCGGCAATTCCAAAAAACGCGGTATTCTCACCCCCATTGAGGCTGCGGAAGTGTTTTCCAACGACTGGTCGGATAAACGCGCTTATGTGGGCAATCTGCTTGCCATGACATGCGGGCTGCGGAGCGGGGAGGTTTTGGCGTTGCGGAAAAGCGATATCAGCGCGGACGGATTGACCCTGAACATCAGTCACAGTTGGGGCCACGCCGACGGGCTCAAATGTCCAAAAAATGGCGAAGAGCGCAGAGTCCCCCTTTTGCCGGAGGTGAAAAACGCCTTGACGGAGCTTGCCGGTGAAAATCCCTGGGGAACAGGTGACGGTTTTATTTTTTACAGCATCGCAAAGCCGGATGTACCGATGGACTGTAAATTCCTATTGGATGGGCTTCGGGGCGCCATTGAGGCCGTCAACGAGGCGCGGAAAAAGAAAGACCCGGCCGCGGCGGTCATCGACTGGAAAGGCCGGAATATCACCTTTCATAGCTGGCGACATTTTTACGCCGCACGGATGATGGACAAAATGAAGCCCGAAGAAATTCAACGAATTACGGGTCATAAAACGGCAGCGGTTTTTGAGGGTTACGCGGATCATATTGAGGCCGAAAACCTGGACCGTATGCGGGAAGCGGCGGCGGAAACCTTTGGGAATATCGTGAAATTTCCCTTAGGGAAGGGGGCATAGTATGACAGCGGAAAAACTGGCAAAAAATGCCCTTATGGAATTTCTGGAAAACAAGACGCGGGATTTTTACTCGGAGCAGGAGTGGATTTTTTATCGGGACTTGTTGGAATATGCGAAAAACTACAGGCCGGATTTTTCCGGTTATATTCCGCCGGAATACAAGGCCGTTAATGAAGTCTGCAAAAAGTTTGACACGCAAGAAAAGAGGGGGCCTGAATGGGTAAAATTATAGCGTTCCCCGGCGTATGGGTCCGCCCTGACACCCCAGAAAAAATAATGGAGTATATCCACCGGCGCCTACTGGAAGATACCGGGGACTTTATTCTACTGGACTGGCGGAGCCCAGGGATCAATGCTCTTTGGCCTAACTCTGTATACATTATTTCCGATTGGCTGCCAAAGACCGGACCCCGGAATATTGCGGGTTTTGAGGATACTCTTGACCTGGATACCGGGGAATGGCAAGCCGTGTGCGGACCAGTAAAAAGTATATGCAAGAATCGGGATAACAGGCCGGGATGGTGTTATAACCGGGAGATCCTTCACCTACTCCCCCCGTACCCGGACAGGCGGCGGGAATACCTGGCAGCCCATGAAGCCGCCGATGTAAAGGAAAATTGACCTATACAGGCCCTACGCTGCCGCTCGGCATAGTGGGGCTTATTTTAAAACCTTAGCAAAATATCGTTATAAATCCGTAATTCCTTATACTATAAAGAAATACCCTGATAAAAAAAGTACAAAAATGAGCAAAAAAGACTTGACCTTAGCAAAACCGTAATTAACAATAAAATCAACCCTGGCCGTAGAGCCGGGAAATTCTACCCAAAGAGAGGGCGGAAAGAATGACCCTAGACGACATAAAAAGAACGTATGCTACGGCTACAGATCGGGAAAGATTGCTTGTCATACTTAGACAAGAGTTTGATACAAAATTTGCTGAGTGCTTAAAGTTGGAAAAAGAAATAGACAAGGGCAAAATCGAAACATGGCACACTGGAAAAATTCTCACTATTACAGGACATAATTGTTATCGGAATTATCCCCTCACATACAACTTTAAATTCGTAGATGTATACAAAAGTATACACTTATCCAATCCTAAATAGTGTCCATCCCTAAAGTCACTTAAAAACATCAGCAACAAAAAACTTTGATTAAAACACATCTCAAACCGCTATAAAATGCATAATTATCGGTATTTCATTTTGGAATGTTGCATAAAAAGGCAAAAAAAAGTTGATTTGCCCGAAATTTTATCTGAAACAGGGGTGGAATGGGCACAATACACCCGTAACTGCTCAAATTATGCGATATTGGTGTTTTTCCGGGGGGCAGACCGTCCGAAAACTAGCCATAAAACACCGAATATGCTATAAAGGGGAGAGCGAAGCAAAGCAGGAGCGAGACCATGGCGTATAAGGTTGGCATAGAGCGGCAGCAAACGATACTATTCC
>BNUY01000024.1 GCA_025997715.1 Spirochaetia bacterium | reverse complement strand
TCACAATTTTTAACGGCATCATTCCAGTTTTTATCGCTCGAAAGATCAGCTTCAATAAATGAAAGATTATCAAATGATGTAACGCCTCCATTTTTAAGCATTGATTTTACTTCATTCTGCCGACTCAATGAACGCAAGGTTGTTCTGACCGCATAACCCTGTTGAAGTAATTTTACAATACAATTAACAGCTATAAACCCTGAACCGCCAGTTACAAGCACCAATTCGTTTGAATTTTCCATTTCATTCTCCTAATTCTTCCAAGAATTTCTGCCGGATTCCGCGCCCTGTTTCTGTTCCCTTTTTTTCATTTGGCAGAACTCAGGGACGGACAACGCGAAAACCGATGCTGGCGTAACGGGCCGAAGGGGTATAGCTGCGCCGAAAGGCCGACCGCAGCATCACGGCGCTGCTGTACCAACTACCGCCGCGATACACGCGGTTAGACCCCGAAACGACACCCGTGGGGTCTGTCTGGTCTGTCATGCTGTATCCACCGTCCCAGTCCCAGCACCACTCCCACGCATTCCCGTGCATGTCGTATAAGCCCCAGGAATTGGGGGCGAAACTGCCGACCTTCGTTGTCTTTTCCCGGTAGGTTCCCTTGGGGTTATTCGCATAGGGGGAGTTACCGTTATAATTCGCCTGGTCGGTGGTTATAGTATTTCCCGTACTAAAGGGCGTTGTGGTGTTCGCACGGCAGGCATATTCCCACTCAGCCTCGGTGGGCAAGCGGTAGCCGTTCGCATTTTTGTTCCATGTTACGCTCCAGCGTACGTTGTCATTGCTGTTTCGGTTATTCGGGTCTGAACTGGATTTGTGTATCGTGTACGCCGGGGTTAATCCTTCCTGTTTACTGCGTGCATTACAGTATTCCACCGCGTCATACCAGTTTACCTGTTCTACCGGCAGGTTCGCACCCTTCCAGTTGCTCGGATTGTTGCCCATCATCGCTTCATATTCTGCCTGGGTTACTTCGTGCTTACCCAGGTAAAAAGCGCTCACCGTTACCCGGTGTTGTGTTTCATTATCACTGCGACCTGCTTCCGATGGCGGGCTGCCCATGAGGAATGTACCGCCCTGGATGCGGACAAAGCCTTCGGGTTGCTGCCCCCAGCAAATACAGCATAACAAAAACAACGCTATACCTGTAAAAAACTTCTTCACTTCCCTATTCCCCTTAATTTATTTGCAGTCTGTATTTCGTTTGAGTTAAACCACTTTCCGTACCCCATAACTATCTCCCAAAACCCTTCGCCAGTATCATGAACAACCGGGACTATTGAATACATAATAAGTCTACACTGTTTACTTGTCAACCCCTATGGTTCGTTTTTACGTGGCGCAACACGTGGTTAAAATAAAAAACAATAAATCTCTTGCGCCATGGAGGGCGCTCCTCCCGTCTTGGACAAAAAAAATTTCGTCTATCGTGAAAGGTTTGCGACGTTTTGGCGGCCCGAATAAGGGCTTGCGTAGCAAGACCAGGGCCGCCAAAATGTGGGTGGAGTGAGCCGTGGGAAGGAGCGCAGCGACTGACCTAGGCGAACGGAACCCGGAGGGGCTTTAGCCCCGAACCGCAAACCGTATGTTATACGCAGTTTTTTTACCCCTTACAACTAATTTCTAATACCTAGATTTTCTATATAATCACACAATTTATCATAAATATCCTCTTCACAAGGATTATTTATTTTTATTTTATTTTTGAATAAATCAATCCACTTTAAATATCCAATTCCTTTTATATTTTCCAAAGAATCATGGCGATGCGGTAATATTTTTTTTAATTCAGCGGTTTTTAAATTTTTATATTCGGCTACTTTTCCAATACCCAATTTTGATTTATTTTCATCAAAATATATTAATGAAAAATAAAAATCCTTAACTCCAGCATAATAAGAACCAACATCAATATTCCTAATTATTTGATCCCTGTTTTCGTTGTTTTTCGTGTTTAAAGAAATGTCAGATGTATATTTTGCTTCTAAAAACCAAACAAACTGATTTGATTCTATTATTATATCAATTTCAGAATCACCCTCATCTTTCTGAATTTCAGTAATTGAAGGAGGAGCTGATATGTTTTTCCACAAATATATACCTATATTGTCTAATGGATAATTATATCCATTACCAAAAGAATACTCAAATAATTTGGGCAACCATGCCTCTGGATTAATTTCTCTTAAAGATTTAAAATAATTCCATGTTAAAGCATCTTCGCTATTACTACTTTTCAAACATTCAATTTTTTTGCCCCGCATATTAACAAATTGATTGTCATACCTAGAAATAATAAGATTTTCCCTGAAATTGTCATAAATTTTCACGCCAGATTTTGATGTTTGAATACCCATTTTTTTCTCCTTAATTTATATAACATCATATCTTTATTTTTGTCAAGAGGCGTTAAAATATTTTATAATTCCTTATAATATAAAGAATTAGCATTGCAACAAAGTCAATTTCAAGCGCCATGAAGGGTATTTTCAGTGACAAATTTGGGTAAAAAAATTGCGTATAACGTGAAAGCTATACGACGTTTTTGTGCCCCGAATAAGGAAACCGTAGGTTTCCAGGGGCACAAAAATGTACCGGAGAAAAACCCCACAAAGGCGCTACTGCGCCGACTGGGGTTTTTCGTAGGTCAAGCCGCTACTGCGGCGCAGCGTATAGCGTATGTTAGGTGCAGTATTTTTTGCTTTATATATTTCTTTCTTTTATTTTTATATCCTTGTTTTCCATGTTTTTATTATCAAATATTATTACTTCTCCCATCGTTCCGTCTCTGTATAATGCTTCCTTATTATCTTTTATAATTCTATATTGTCCATTTGTATATTCTTTTATTATATTATTCCAAAATTTTAATGAACCTATGTTTTTTGGGTGATACATTATTTGCCATTTTCCTTTATATTTATTCAAAACGTTATATACAATATATTTTCCTATACCAAAACGTCTGTATTTATACATTATAAAGAATTCAGCCATTGTATAATCCGTTTTTATATTATTTTCAGGGTAATCATTTATCAAAACAAAACCGGCTAAAACATTATCCACTAATATAAAATATGAATATCTATTTTTTTCAGTCCAATAACAATCTAACCAATTATAACCGTATAAGCCCAATTTATTAACATCAGTATCCTCATATTGAGAAAATTCATAAAGGTATTTTTCCATTAAATTTCTTAATATTTCTTTTTCTTCCACTTTTATTTTCTTTATTTTAATTTTCATAATATTTCCTCCATATATATTTTTTCATACATACAATTTTATAATATGTTTTTATTTTTGTCAATTATTTTTCAACAAATTTCAAAAAATATTGCACCTAACGTGAAAGCTATACGACGTTTTTATGGCCCGAATAAGGAAACCGTAGGTTTCCAGGGCCATAAAAATGTGCCGGAGAAAAACCCCACAAAGGCGCTACTGCGCCGACTGGGATTTTTCGTAGGCCAAGCCGCTACTGCGGCGCAGCGTATAGCGTATGTTATGTGCAGTACCGCCGTACCCTATTATTATTTTACTTTAATAATTCGTGTATTGATTTTTTTATATTTTCAAGTTTTTCTTTCTCTTCCTCTTTTCGATAAAAAAGAGTGGGATGTCTTATATTTATAATTTGTTTTTTAGGATAATTCTTCTGTCTCTTAAGATAATTTTCAACATCTCTTCCCAATGCTAAAATTACCTTTGGCTGAAAATATTTAATTTCATTCAAAAAATACTTTTTATAACAAGGGGCAATTAAATCATCAGTTAATTTTTGCCTTTCATTGCGGGTACTACATTTTACTAAATTAGTAAAAGCTATACGTCGATATGTTTCGTTGAAAATATTGGGATTATAATTCTCTTGGACATTTTTGAAATCCATGAGATTGTCTGTGATATCAAGTATAAAACTGATATACCTAAAAAGATTTTTATGAAATATCAATGTTTGATCTGTAGAATTTGGTATTTTATCATAAATTTTTTTAAAAAAACAGAACCACCTTTCAATAAGACTTTCGCCTGGTTTTCTTTGCAATTTTAACTTTTCATCTTCAAAAGGATGACCAGGGTTTTGGCCAACAACAAGAATTTCAACTGGAGAATTTTGGAAATAAAATCCTCGTGGAGGAATTCCTTTTTCTATGTCTCTTAGAAAATAAGGTTCACATTTTAACGGATATAGGCTTTCCCCTTTTTGCTTAAGTTTTTGTTCAATTTCACGTTCATGTTCAAATTTGTCTAAAGTCAAACACGGACACAGCTCACAATTTATACATTTTGTATAAAAATCTTTTAATCCTTCATTGTTATTCATTCTAAATACTCCTTAATAATTATTTTATATTATTCTTTAAATTTAGTCAATAATTATTCAACCAGTTTAGGCGGTATTGCACATAACGTGAAAGCTATACGACGTTTTTAGTGGCGCGATAAAGGAATGCGTAGCATTCCAGCGCCACTAAAAATGTGCCGGAGAAAAACCCCACTAAGGCGCTACTGCGCCGACTGGGGTTTTTCGTAGGTCAAGCCGCTACTGCGGCGCAGCGTATAGCGTATGTTATGTGCAGTAAAAATGCTGCTACACACAGTCTTTACTGTCAAACATTGAGTTAAGTATCTTCTCCACCAAAAGTTATTGATTTATTATACGAAATTATATTTTTGTTTCGCATAACAACACAACAAATCAAATATATTCCTATAATTACAAAAACAATCAAATATACAATTAAAAACGCTTTGTTACAATATGAAAACGCTATGGTCTCTATGGCCACAAGAAAAGATGATAAAGTTACAACATCATTTTCTGCAAACCGTGTAATCAAATTTATTTTTGATTCAAGTTTATTGAACACAATATCAATATAGTTTTTATATTGGCTTTCAATTATTGCCGTAAAAAGACCATCATCGTCAATAATAGAAACGGGAAATAAATCGCGCAATTCATCAATACCATCTTGAACTTCGTCACTATTTATACCAGAAGTTACCAAAACATTGTCAGGGTATGCAGTGACAATAATTTCTTCGACAAAATCGATTTTCTCTACAATAATTTCAGCAACCCATTTTTGAACTCTTGAAATAGCAAAAACCGACAATCCTGCCAATATAAATACTACAAATGTTACCACATACAACACGTTTTTTGTCGTGTTTTCATATTTACTTATGATTTTTTTATTAACAAGAATTGCCAACAAAATAGCAATGCCAACGCATAGCAATAGTAAAATAGTACTCATAGATAATCCTCGTTAATATAGATACTTTGTTTTACGGGCTGTAAATTTTCCTTAATCATAGCAAAAAAGGGTTTTTTATAAACCAGCAATTCTTTATATTTATTTTGCAAATTTAAGTCACCCAGGACAGACCGGACAACTAATCGCGAACATGGTGCTTGCATATAAATTTTGAATGTATCCGGTCGAAATTTTATACTATTTCGATTTTTTAAAAGTATGAGTTCCCTTTTCTTTGAATCCCATGTAGAAAATAGTTGTATCGAAATTACAAAGAGTTTTATTGCTATCAAACATTGAACTACCAACAGAATCCATGTTATTTTATACAATGGTATTACAACGACAAGTATTCCTAATGCAGACAAAAGAAAAGCGTAAATGTTAATATACAAAAATCTAAATGTCTGCACAGGAACACAATCCCCGATTATTTCTGACTATGAACGATTGCGTTATAGAAAGCATCGGCTGCTTTCTTCGCACCTGCTTCATCAACACCTTTTAACAGAACTGAAGTACGTTGAGTAAATCCTTCATAGTAGAGATGATACGCTGGGCAACAGCAAGCAAATGTTGCAGATCTATCATAGCCAATTTCTTTTACACTACTTGGAAGAACATATTTAACCTGTCTTCCAACGGTGAAACAATAACAAGCAATTTGTGTTTTGACTTCACAAACTCGTTTGTCGGTAATCACCAAAAAACCAGAGATTCTTGTCCCAAAAATTTTCGCGATAAATTTAGCGACTTCTCCAAAAAACCGAGCGATTGGATTGGAGCTTGTCGCCCATAATTCCGCCTCTAGTTCCATGACAAGGTTTTCACCTTCTCCCAACACTATACCAGATTTTAATGCTGACATAACCATTTTCTCCTTCTGTGCTATTAAGGAGCACAGCCACCTAACTTTTTTACCCCATACGAGGTATTGAAAACATTTTAAGAAAATCCATGGCTTTCATATTAACATAATTTTATTTTTATGTCAATAGTTTTTTCTGAAAATTTCTGCATTTTTATTGCACATAACGTGAAAGCTATACGACGTTTTTATGGCCCGAATAAGGAAACCGTAGGTTTCCAGGGCCATAAAAATGTACCGGAGAAAAACCCCATAAAGGCGCTACTGCGCCGACTGGGGTTTTTCGTAGGTCAAGCCGCTACTGCGGCGCAGCGTATAGCGTATGTTAGGCGAAGTACGATTTTTCTTTATAATTTATTTTCTATTACTAAATTTAATAATACTTCTTCTATATTTCTTCTGGTGTCTAATATATATTGTATTGACACTAATTTATTATCATTCAATATTTTATAATATATCTTCCATGGTTTTATATTTATTTCATGAATATCATTAATACCAATTTCTGATAATTCAAGTGATTTTCTGGTGGTAACTCTCTCGGATTTTAATAATTCAATTTTACCTATTATTTCATCATATACTTTCCGTGCATTAATTGGGCCAGAATTTTCTATGATATATTTTAAAATATCATCAAGGGCATTTTCCCCATGTTTTGCCCAAATAATTTCTCTCATCTTATTTTCTACCCAATGTTTTTTCAAAACGTTTTTTTGCATTTTCATGGGTCACAATATTGCCATTTTTTAAGTCAATTTCACTGAAACTCAATAATTTTGCCAAATTTATAGCATTTAATGTCCTTTGGTAACTATCAATGTCTATAATTACCGCCTTTGCCTCGCCATTTTGAGTTATTACTATGGGAGATTTTGTTTCTCCCACATTCTTAACAATCTCGGTGGTATGTGCCTTTACATAAGAAATCGGCTTAATATTCTGGACTAAATCTATCATAATATACCTCTTGTACATAATATAATACAACATTTCGGTTTAGTCAATACTTTATACGGAATTTCATATGATTTTTCTTATATTTTTGGGGACCACGTTAAAAATCGTATTTCGCCTAACGTGAAAGCTATACGACGTTTTTGCGGTTGCGATAAAGGAAACCGCAGGTTTCCAGCAACCGCAAAAATGTGCCGGAACAAAAATGCACAAAGGCCGCAGGCCGACTGCGTTTTTGTGGAGGCCGAGCCGCCTACTGGCGGCGAAGCGTATAGCGTGTGTTATGCGAAGTTGGGCCGTACCCCATAATTTATTTTCAATTTTTTCATATAATTACTTTCTAAAAAACACCTTCGTAACCTCGTTTTCTAAGGGCCGATTGCGAAGCAATATTGAGCCTTTTACAACCTTCAAAACAATTAAGAGCCTTACTGCGCCATACCCCTCCTCTCCCATCTGTAAACTCTATGGTTACCACTGAATCAGGAATAGTAACGGTAATAAGATTTTCACAATTCATAAAAGACCCACCATGTATTTCAGAAATTGTGGAAGGCAAGACTACAGATTCTAATGAACGACATCCATTAAATCCCCCTTCAATTACAGTAATACCTTCTGGAATTGTAATGTTTTTCAAACTCCTGCAACCAGAAAAAGTACCACCTTTTATCATAGTAAGAGTTTTGGGCAGTTTAACTGCCTTGAGAGAAGTACAATCAACAAAAGCATTTGACTGAATCTCAGATACGCCCTCTGGTATTTCTATTGTATTAAGACTTTCACAAAGATTAAAAGCATAGGACTCAATAATTCGCAAACTTGCCGGAAATGTAATTGTACGGAGTGATTTACAATTTTGAAAAGCAGCATTTCTAATAACCACAACACCTTCGGGGATTGTAACGCTAGTTATAGCAGGACCATCCCCCAATGGAGTGAAATTTCTAAAAGCTTGTGTGGCTATTTCCTTTACCGGCATACCTTGTATTGTGGCCGGGATTCTTATTGTCGTACTTATGCCGGTATAACCTGTGATTGCAACGCCATCACCCGCGATATTAAGTGCGACGGAAAATTCTGCTTCATTTTGTCCAAATGCTGGAAGAATCAAAGTAATTGCCAATATAAATACAAAAAAAACGCAACTTATCTTTTTCATAAAATGCTCCTTTTATTTAATAATATTATGGTTTTATTATTTTGTCAATATATTTTTTTATATTCTAACAAATGTTAGGCCCAATTTCGCATAACGTGAAAGCTATACGACGTTTTTGCGGTTGCGATAAAGGAAACCGTAGGTTTCCAGCAACCGCAAAAATGTGCCGGAAGAAAAACGCACAAAGGCCGTAGGCCGACTGCGTTTTTCTGTAGGCCAAGCCGCTACTGCGGCGCAGCGTATAGCGTATGTTATGCGAAGTTGGGGCGTACCCCATTATTCTATATTTTAATGTTTTTATGGCAATACTCCAAATAACATAAAATGAAATGAAAATAATACCCATAACAATACAAATAAACATATTATTAATGATATAAGTTTTTTATATTTTAGTAATACTATTATATTTACTATAAGAAATAATAAACCAAATGAAACTCCAATCAATACGATATTTGACAATATTATTAATGAAAAAATATTTTTAAAATTATTTAATCCATTATTAATAAAATATATTATCCACAAAATAATACTTGATATAATTATAAATATAACATTGAGAAAATAAAAAAATCTTAATTTTCCATTTAAAATTATCATAAAATATATCCTCACATTTATTCTATTATTTTATAACTTTTTTGTCAATATTATTTTAATATGATTTATTCTTTTCTTAATATTTACAAAAAGCTTAGCCCCAATTTCGCATAACTCCCTGTATACGCAACCCATTTCGCATAATACCCCAACCCAGCGATATATACGAACCTTTTAGTCATCCCCCACTTCCACCCTATCCAAGGGACTCCGGATTTTCAGGACAGAACGCTTCGCCAATAAAACTACCGCACCTAAAAGGCTGTCCGGAAGCACTCCCCCGGACAGCCTGAGCCTTAGGACAGAGCGGCAGGCTCACCCCACTCATCCGGCAGCATGGAAGGGTTCATTCCAATGGAAGAACCTATGCGAAACCTACCTTGATTAAAAAGCGAATGGGCGCCCGAGGATCCCAGACCTTGGTCTGATGGGTCAGCACCGCCCCTCCGCGCAGGCGGTGATGCCGGGATCCATAAAGCCCCCCGGTGGACCGGCCCCCTATCCCGGTACTAAGCCCGGGTGTCTACAGGTGTAGACGTTATTCTTGATGTAAAATGAGAATTGCTGACCAAGCGGATTGCCCAAACGGTGGTCACTTCCGTACCGCCGCCCATATCGCGTCCCGCATTGCCGCCGCCGCATTCCGGGCCGCCTCCGCCGCAACACGGTTATCCGCATTAGCCGCCGCAGCGTTACTGTGAACCTCCGCCATCCAGGCCCTGAGGATGGACCGGGAGGCGTTTACCACACCGCCGTTGCCCTTACGCAGCAGCAATGCGGCGTCATCTGCAGCCCCGCCCTGTGCGCCGTAACCGGGGATGAGGAAGAACAGGCTGGACCGCTTGCTTCGGATAGCGGCAGCCTCTTCCCGCTCGGTACATCCCACCACCGCGCCGAAAGCCCCGTAGCCGTACCGTCCAGGATGGGCGGCGGCGAGTTCTCCCAGGCGGTCTCCCACGGCATCGTAGAGATGACCGCCTGATTTCAGTTCCCGGTACTCAAAATCCCGCATACCCGGATTTGAGGTCCGCATGAGCACGAAGGCGCCCTTGCCCGCAGTCTCCGCCCAGGAAAGCCAGGGCTCAATGGAATCCATCCCCATATAGGGGGAAAGGGTGACAAAGTCCGCCTCAAAGTCACCGGCAAAGTGGGCTTTGGCGTAGCGGGCGGCGGTGTCCGCTATGTCCCCGCGCTTGATGTCCGCAATGACAAGCCCGCCCCGTTCCCGAATATACCTCAAGGTCCCGGCGTAGGTTTCAAGCCCTGCCAGCCCCAGTTCCTCGTAGCAGGCAATCTGCACCTTATAACAGGCGGCAAGATCCAGGGTTGCATCAATGAGCGCCGAATTATAGGCCAGCACCGCCGCCGCCTGCGAGGGGGCTCGCCGGAATTCCACCGGGGGAATATACTCCGTGGCGGTATCCAGGCCCACACAAACGTGGCCTTTAGCTTCCACCGCTTCGTACAACCTGTCCATATTGTAAGTCATCATTTCTCCGGTAACGAATGCCGTTTCCCCGTAAAGGAACTGACCCGTACCCTGAACACGTTTACCGCCCGCAATTGCGCTTCGGTAAAGGTATATTCCTTTTCCTCTCCGGTCTGGTGCTTCATCAATGCGTTAAGGCCGTAGACCTTTTCATCGTCCTTTCCCAGGATTTCCCCGGTCCCAAAGCCGATGATACTCTCGTAGGCAAAACTGTACTGAGCCGCCTCCTTGCCCGTGATCAGGGAATGTTCCCCGTCCACCTCAAAGCAGACCTGCTTGTTCCGGAGGAGGATATCCACCTTTTTGCCCTCCTGCGCGCCGTGCAGGTAGAGGGTCAGAATGCCATCCCGGTAGTCAAAGCCAAAATTCATGGGGACGATATAGGGCTGGTTCTGCTCCGACAGGCCCAGGCGAAGCACCTTACAACGCCGAAGTATTGCCAACTTTTCCTCAATATCCGTTACTTCCCGATCTTTCCTTCTCATATATGGGCTCCTTTCTTCTATAATAGACTATTTTTCCGGACTTTCCCACCCCTTGTTTTTTTTACGGCCCTTTACTAGTATATGATGATAGGAGCGCTTAATGGGGTTTAGTACGGTGAAAAACCGGTGTTTTATGCTGCTTTTGTCCCTAATCGGGCTTTTCACGGTGGGCGTTACCGCCGCAGTCGCCCAGGAAATTATTACCGCCGAACGGTACCTGGAGATGGTTGCCGAGCGGTACGGAAGCATCCGGGACTATGAGGCGCGGCTCACTATCAAATCCGGCAATACCGAGATGTTCGGAACGGTCAGCCACCTTGCCCCGTCTTTTCTGCGGATAGATTTTACCAAGCCCCTGGAACAGGTTGTCGCCTTTAACGGGGAAATGCTGACGATATATCTGCCCGAATACCGGGCCACCCTGAACCAGTCTATTACTCCCAGCCGCAAAAGCAGCGGGGCCTCGGGGGCCAACCTGGCAAGCGCCCAGGGCTTGGCATTACTCAGGCGTAATTATATCCCCGCCTTTGTGACCGGCCCCGATCCAACGCCTCTGGAGGGCGGGTCCAATGAGATGGTGGTAAACCTGCGGCTCTCCCGGCGGTCTATCTCCGAAGGGTTCCGGGAGATCATCCTGAGCGTCAACCCGTCCACCCGTCTGATACGGCGTATTTCGGGGAGGACCATCGCGGAGGTTCAGGTCCGGTTTGACTTTACCGATATAAAAATTAACCAGGGCATTCCGGAGCAGCGGTTCATCTATGATTCCCCTGCGTCCGCTAATAATTATAATAATTTTCTATTTAGTGATACCGATTAGTTCCTGAGGAGGAATTCTGTGGAGTCCCTGGGGGATAAGTTAAAAACAGCCCGTGAAAGTAAGGGGTATACCTTTGATTATATAGGCCGGGAAACCAATATCGCCACCCGTTATTTGGAAGCCCTGGAAACCGAAAACTTTTCGGCCTTCCCCGGAGAGCCCTATCTGCTGGGTTTTTTGCGAAACTACGGCGAATACTTAGGTCTTGATGTGGACGAACTGCTGTTCCTGTACCGGGGGCTGAAGCTCCAGGAACAGCCCGTCCCGATAGAAAAGCTGCTCAGATCCCCCTCAAGGGCGCCCAAGGTCCTGCTCACCTGTTTTCTAATCCTCCTAGGGCTTGCTGCGGTGGGCGGCGGGGTATATTTTTTTATGCATATCCCCTGGACAAAGGATACCGCAGTGGCGGCCCAACGTTCCCCGGTGGTGTATACCCTGGAAGGCAGTTTTCTTGAGCGGCGGCTGTACCGGGGGGATTCGGTGCTGATACCCCTGGAGGGAAATCAGTATAAGATTGACCTCTCGAACCTTGGAGAAGCGGTGACCCTGCAGGCGCCCACGGGAAACGTGATCCTGGATTTAGGTCAGGAGGTAAACGTGGATATCAACAGTGATGGTTTGGGGGATATCCGGATAAGCGCCCAGGATTTTGTGCGGAACGACCCCGCCATGGGGGTCATGCTCCGGTTTGACCTTAGTACGGATATGGGGATGCTCAGTGAGGGCACGGGCGCCGAAAGCCTGCCGCCGCCGGCTGCCGTGAACGCCGCCCCGGAAAGCGCTCCGGGCGCCAACGCCCAGGTTATTTTCGGGCCATCTAACGCTTATCCCTTTCTCCTCCAGGCATCCTTCCAGGGCTACTGCCTGTTCCGCTGGGAAATCCTCCGGGAGCGGGACCGGCAGGATCGGCAGGAACGGTACTTTTCCCGGGGCGAAGTGCTTCCTATCCCCCAAATTCAGAACGGCGTCCGCATCTGGGTATCCAACGCCACGGTGGTAAAGCTTGAGATTTCAGGCGGCGGCCGGACGGTTCCCCTGGATAATATCGGCGGTGTAGGTGAGGTTGTGGTGGCGGATATCGTCTGGGTCCGGGAGAATGACGGCCGTTACCGCCTGGTTCTGAACCGGATCGACTAAAGGCGCCGGACTAATGCCGAAGCGTTACTACGCACGTTACGACGCACGCTACTATCTCGACCCCTTCGGCTGCGTAAAAAACCAGGTGGATGCGGAAACCATGATGGCCGTCCTGGACCAATCGGCATGGTCCCCTGCGGAGGAGCCCGCCGCCGCCGACCTTATCATCATCAATTCCTGCGGCTTTATCGAAAGCGCCAAACAGGAATCGATCAACGCCGTCCTCGCCTACCGGAAACAGTATCCCGATAAGAAAATACTCCTCGCCGGGTGTCTTGCCCAGCGCTACGCCAAAGAACTTGCGGAATCCCTTCCCGAAGCGGACGCATTTTTCGGCAACTCAGACCTTGCGGGGATAACCAAAATAGCAAACCGTATTACCGGCATTAGTACTACTGATGATGATGCAAGCCGGAGACCCGCAGAACTATTGTTAGGAAATCGCCCGCTCCTCTCCCTGCCCGGCTCAGCCTACGTCAAAATTGCCGAGGGCTGCAACAACCGCTGCTCCTTCTGCGCCATCCCGAACATCCGCGGCCCCCTGCGCTCCCGGCCCATTCCTCATATACTGGACGAGTGCCGCCGACTCCTTGACCGGGGCATCCGGGAACTCTGCCTTATCGGCCAGGACCTGGGGTCCTACGGCGCGGACCGGGCCGTTGGCCTTGGCGACGGAACCGGGCTCCCGAAACTATTGGAAGCCCTCTCCACCCTTCAGGGCCATTTCTGGGTACGGCTCCTCTACATACACCCGGACCATTTCCCCCGGTCCATCCTGGAAATCTGCCGCCGGGACAAGCGCTTCCTCCCTTACTTCGACCTTCCCTTCCAGCACGGTTCCGCCAAAATCCTCCGCGCCATGAACCGCCGCCTGGATGCCGCCGCCTATCGTGCCCTGATAGCAGAAATCCGCAGCGCCCTTCCCGATGCGGTGATCCGTTCCACCTTCCTTACGGGCTTCCCCGGCGAAACCGAAGAAGACTTCCGGGATTTGCTGGATTTCCAGGCCCAGGCGGAACTGGACTGGCTTGGGGTCTTTACCTATTCCCGCGAAGACGACACCCCCGCATATAACATGAAGCCCCGGGTCCCCAAGAAGACCGCAGCCCAACGGAAAGCCATGATCGAGGAACATCAAATGGCGATCACCGAAGGGCGGATGGAGCGCTTCATAGGCCGGACACTGGAAGTGCTGGTAGAGGAGGTTGTGGATGAGGAAGAGGGGCTTTACCTGGGCCGGCTCTACTGCCAGGCCCCGGAGGTGGATGGTTCCGCGGTAATACGCTCCGACAAACCGCTGACACCGGGAACCTTCATACAGGGGCGGGTGTTTGGGCGGGCGGGGTTTGATTTGGAAGTAACGCCGGTAGGATGAAAGTCATCTATGTCATGTGGACCTAAAAAACTACTTGACAAATTTTCATTTAAAGATTAGTCTTATATCCAGCACTAAGGGATCTAGCCTTTTCAGGCTGCCCCGTAAGGGAATCCCGCCAATCTCGCAAGAGAACTTGGTTCTGAAAACTTTTTTCAGGAGGAACACCTATGGATTACATAGATGGTGATATGATAACCCTTGATGCGGCGTTATCGAATATATGGGATGAGAAAGGCAAAACATACCTTCGTTCATTGATGAAAGAAAAATACCAGTCCGGTGATTGTATAATGGCAAGGGACATTGGCATATTCATTGAATACACCAATGTTATAAACAATCATGGCATGGTGTATGAAATATTTCTTTTATTCTGTCCGCAAATAACTTCTAAATTTATTGACGCGGAGAAGATCCACGAGGCTCGTATAAAGGCGGTTCCCAAAATAGGTAGATGGAATTGGGAATTAATAGGTGATGCGGTGACAGCATATTACAACGAAAATGAACAATTTCGGAATACCTATGACAAGCATTTAGCTAAGAACAAAGCCGAACAGTGCAAAATTCCGGACAAAAAAGAATTTGAGAGGTTTTTGTATTCATCGTTTTTGAGTGCCCTGGATAAAAACAAACCGGATATTATAACTGTTCAAGCCGCGTTTCCTATGTTGTATAAGGATGGGCGTCGTGCCTGTGGAAGGTTCGTCGAATATATAATCCAGGAATTCCCCGAAATTGAACTGGTTGAAAAAATTGCTGCAAAGGCTGCACATTTCCCGGTACAAGATTTTTTTCCGGTAGAAAGTTTTCAGAATTATCGGCGCGGTGACATGGGTTATTTTGAATATACGGTATTCAAAAGATATTTAGCGTTGGTTAAACCAAACAGCCGCGATGATGTGCTTCGTCTTGCCCACTATTGGTACCGGTTTATTGATTGCCAAGACGGTTACATACGGTTGGACGATTTCCCGATACTTGACCCGCTTATTGCCCCGTATTTTGACGAAGAGATGCTTCATGACCTTCTCCGGATTTCGCTTGATTCAGGAAAGGAAGAAGCGTGCCTTTATGATTATCAATGGTTCGCCCATTTTATCAGTATTTCTCTTTTATCATCGAAGGGGAAAGTTGTAAAGAAAACGTCAACAGAAAAGGCTATTGAAAAAGTCATTTCGGGAAAGCCGCATGCTTTACCTGAAAACATCTTAGCCCAAATTTCACCGATCCTAAAGAGCAGTAAATATCCGCTTAGTGATGAAAGCGCCCATCTTTTGTATCTCCTCTATGTTCAAGGCTGCAAAGACCCGGAACACGCCTTAGCCTTTTGTGAAGAAATCTATAAATCAATTATCGGCAGCAAGCAGATATGCTGCCAGCTTTACTGCCTGGCATTGGAGAAAAAACAGCCTTTCTACCTGGAGGATCATCTTTTCGATATACCATTTGATTTATTCGTGTATCCCCTGGTTGACGATTCCGCGTTTTTTCCGGTGGTACTGCAATCCTTATACGAAAAAACCGGTAATACATATGAGGATCGCAGAGAAATGATTCGGAAAATAGAGAGCCTCTGCACTGCGATTATTGACCGGAAAGATGACACCGACATGGGGAATCGAAAAGAAAAATTGATCCTTCTGTCTGCTGAAATAAAAGCATCCTTCCTGGAGATGTGCCTTCAAAGAGCGGAACAGGATACAAGTGGCAATCATATAGAGCTGTTTACGCTGCTTCAGATTGAATACACATTGCCGGTAAATAAAAAAGAGTGGCTTTATAAAACATGCTCTACATTCCTCAATACGGTTTTCAGCAAAATGCAAATTGAACAATGGGAACCGGTTTTTGAATTCGTAAGAGCGGCCGCTTGGTATGTTACACAAAAAAGCCTTTGGCATGGGCTTAACCCTCTCATGCGGGTCTTTAGAAATTCAAAAACACCTTTGGTGAACCCGGACCTGTCGCCCAAACATGCTTTAGTCCATGAAATAATGCACTTCTTCAAGCGGCGCGATCAGGATGCCCTTAAACAGCTCAGACTTGATATGGCCCATGATTTTATAAAATATCTCAAACCTGACGCTAAAGAGAAGCGAAATCCGGATAGCTACACACCGCTTGAACGGGAAGAGACCGGCTTTGACGAAACATATAATGAACCAAGCCCTTGGTTCAGGTATGCGTATGTCAGAGCCTTAGCCGACCTTGAAGTAAAAGGGGAAAGAAGGCATTTTTACAAAAATATTCTTGAAGAATATCAAAAAAACGACCCATCCCCTGATGTACAAGGTCAATTAAAAAAAACTATTAAGCGGCTCGACTTCCTGAGAGATTCTATTTCTCAATGCCGCCATACGCAGCGTCTCTATGAAGCTTTTTGGTGGCTCCGGCAAGCTCACCTGCTTTCATTGGGGCAGGTTATTAACGCAGAGGAAAGCAGGAAGGCCCGGATACGGGAATGGAGGGAAAGGGATATGTGATAATATCATGCCGTATTAGCACCATTTGTATTTCCTCCTTTTTATTTCTGATACTAATTGATCATCCGAAGGAAAATCAAAACAGACATGGCGAAATTGTTTCTCCGCAGTGATTTCCCCTTCTTTCATGGTTATGTTTAAATAATAATCATTTATTTCCTTTAAAATATTTAAATAATGTCCATAGAAATCATTGCCGTAATCAGCAATTAAATCTCTCGCATTATTTAAAAACTTTAAAGTAGTATTTAAAAATATAGTACTGACTTCAATCTCCTTTGAGAAATCAATCGCAATATTTTTCATTTCCTTTATGCAATATATTTCACCCAGCTTTCCAGGCATTTTGTTTTCATATATTGATAAGAGTTTTTCGACAATGTCTTTTTCTTGACCATTCACCATTGTGCCACATCATACTGTATTATCCCTGTGTATTTATAGGAATCATCCTCCCTCTTTTACACTGAATGTCAGTACTGTACGGGGAAGGTTAAACGGTTGTTGTAATAAGCGAAGCATTTTTTTGACAACGTTGTTTTTGTTCGTGTCGAATAGGTCCTCCGCAAAATAGTATTTGTTCGCCGAGGCAACCTTGAAATATGAGCCTTTGAATATAAGCATCTCATACGCCGTGATTTGCTTTTCGTCTTTAAATCTACGCACCCTCTTCATCCAATCATCTTCAAAAACGGCCGCATCTACCTCACGCAGCCAGTTCTCTTCATCGGTATAACGGGCCTCAACTATACACTCATAGTCATTGGAAGGAGGTTCCGGAAGAATATAGCCTACCACCGTTGTTTTTAATCCTTTCTCGTTACGGTCTATCGAGATAGATTCACCGTCAGATATAGTCGTGTGAACATTTACATTCAGCTTTGAATGATATAGACTAAAAATATACACACCGTTTGCTACCGCGTTGACTTCAAGCGGGGTATCTTTATCAAACGAAAGTCCGTATTGAAAAAAGATACCGGGCACGGCAGTTTCCTGTTCAAATGTTTCCGCGCTTATTGCGGGGCCGTAGTACTGCAATTCAGGATTTTCGGGAAAGTGCGTGTAGAGAAACGATCGTGAATCAAGAAAAAGATATTCGGTGGAATAGCGTTTTACAAAGGCTTTCATATCCACCACATTGCCCGCATCGAGCGTCGCATCCACAAGGTACCATTTATTGCCTATACGCACACTGTTCCACGCATGATCGCCCGAAGGCACTTTCCCTGTCCAACCGTACTCTTTACTTTTAAGTGATCCGTTTATGACAAGCGCCTCAATTCCTGCAATTTCGCACATTTTTTGGAGCAAATTTGAATAACCGGAACACACGGCTTTTTTCTTTTTTAGTACGGATATATAATCCTGATTTTCTGTTTTTCCGGAACTATACATTTCGTAATCGTAGGCGATATTGTCACAGATCCAATCATGCATTACTTTTACTTTATCAAAAACATCTGGTGAGCGTTTTAGCAACACCGCAACAACCTGCGGTAACACCGGTTCAGGCGAGGCAAATACCTGCGTCATCATATCGAACGGCACTTCGCGCACCTGCGCCTCCATTTTTCCCGTCCGATAAAGTTCCGTTTTCCTATCGTGATTAGTATAGGCCCGGCTGACAGTATATGCCTGATTAATAAATTTTTGAATAGTTTCCCTCTGAGGATTGCCGGTGTATTTATCCGCCGGTCCGGCCTGAAGCAAAAAGTCGTACAGATATGAACAATTGCCATCCCGCATAGCCTGCTGTATTTCTGCCCCATTATCAGCAAGCGCGGTGGTAACAGCAGGCGGCAACATGCTGGACGACGGCACACCGGTGGACACGCCGATTTCAGCAGTATCCTCTTGCGCAAAACCCGACACACATATGATACTGCACAACACTAAAATATAAAATCTTTTCATAGCCATTCCTCACTTATCCATCCATTATACCCCATATCCAAAAATAATGCAAGCTATTAGGTAACTAAATACTACATTTTAATCAGTCTATAGCTCATTGTAAAGCCCATTTACTAGCTATTAGCATAAAATATGAGTCTGAGGGACATTTTCATCCGGAATTTGAAGAAAATCAGAAAATCCCAGGGACTTTCGCAGATGAAACTGGCGGAAAAGTGTGATACCGCCGCAAGCTACATCGGGGAAATCGAAATAGGCAGAAAATTCCCTTCTATAGAAATGGTCGAAAAAATCGCCGGGGTGCTGAAGGTGGAGCCCTACCAGTTTTTTAAGGAGGACCGGTCGCTTTCTGCCATAAATAGAGAAGCACGGGAGTTTTATGCGAAACTCACCCCTGAGGGCAAGGGCGCTTTTACCGACCTGATTCTATTAGCCATTGGACAGGGGCTGGAAAAAACGCTCAACGCCGAACCGCCGGCAGAAAACCCGGCCGGACAGCCCGGAAGTTCTCCTGGCAATTTCCCTCCAAATGCCCTATACTAGAACCATGAATCTTCGAAAAATGCCCATTGGGGTACAGGACTTTGAAAAAATCAGAACCGGCGGTTTTGTCTATGTGGATAAAACCGCCCTGGTCTACCGGCTGGCAAACGAGGGAACCCAGTGTTTTCTGGGCCGCCCCCGGCGTTTCGGCAAGAGCCTGCTGCAATCCACCTTGAAGTACTATTTCCAGGGGAAAAAGGAACTGTTTGAGGGATTAGCCATAGCGGATCTGGAACAGGACTGGCCGGTACACCCGGTATTCCACATTGACCTGAGCGGCGGAAGATACAACAGCCTTGAGGGGCTTGATTCGGAACTGGAAGCTAATTTAGCCCTCCCGGAAGAACAGTGGGGAAAAAATCCGCCGGATGCGGGGAATACTCCCGGCGCCCGGTTCCAGGGTCTTCTCCGCCGGGCAGCTGAGAAATCCGGAAAGAAGGTGGTGGTCCTAATAGACGAATATGACAAGCCCCTGGTTCAGAATCTGGACAAGAGCGAATTCCTTGAGGAGATGCGGATGGCCCTGGGCAGCTTCTACAGTATTCTCAAGTCCTCGGACCAGTACCTGCGCTTTGTGCTGCTTACGGGGGTTACCAAATTTTCCAAGGTGAGCGTCTTTAGTGATTTGAATCAGCTGAGGGATATGAGCCTGAACAAGAACTTTGCGAATATCTGCGGCATTTCCGCAGAGGAACTGGTTGATAATTTTAGGCCGGAACTGGATGCCCTGGCGGAAGAAAACAACCTGAGTTACGACGAAGCCCTGGCGAAGATGCAGCGGCTCTACAATGGCTATCATTTTGTTCCCGGTGCGGAGGGGATGTTTAATCCCTTTGGGGTGTTAAATACCCTGGCGGACCAAAAATTCGGCTATTACTGGTTCGAGACCGGAACCCCCAGCGTCCTGTTAAAGGAAATTAAGAACCATAATATCAACCTGCTGGAATACACCAGGGATGTTACTGTCACGGAAAATTCTCTCACCGATTACCGGGCGACTGGCGGCAATCCCATACCCCTGCTCTATCAGAGCGGCTACCTGACCATAAAGGATTACGATTCCCAAAGGGGTAAATATGTCCTGGGGTTCCCCAATGAAGAAGTGGAATATGGTTTTCTGGAAGAACTGCTGCGGGTGTATTTGCCTCCGGTACAGGAAAGCCAGGGGTTTTATGTGGGAAAGTTTATAGAGGATTTGGATACGGGGAATATCGAAAAATTCCTGACCCGCCTGAAGGCTTTATTTTACAGCATCCCCTACCCGGTAAAAGAACAGAGTGAATACCATTACCAGTCATTATTTTATCTGTTGATACGCCTTATGGGCCAGTTTGCCCAGGCGGAACTGCAATGCGCCGCAGGCCGCGCCGATGTGGTTGTTACCATGACGGACGCGGTGTATTGCTTTGAGTTTAAGCTTTCCGGTAATGGCACTGCAATGGAAGCGCTTACACAAATAGACGACAAGGGCTATCTTATTCCCTTTACCGCCGGGGGGAAGAAGCTGGTAAAGACCGGGGTGGTGTTCGATAACGAAAAACACACCCTGGGCGAATGGAAGATTGGCGAGTGAGAGAAAAATAGTCAGGAATCGTTACTCCCCATTTCCCCCTAACTATGCTATACTCCTCCTATGACCACCCCCCCCTATCTGGAAGCCCTCAACCCGGAACAGCGTGCGGCGGTGCTCCATACCGGAAAACCCCTGCTGATCCTGGCCGGGGCAGGTTCGGGGAAAACCCGGGTTATCACCACAAAGATCGCCTGGCTCATTCGGGAGCAGGGGCTGGACCCGCGTTCCATCCTGGCGGTGACCTTTACCAATAAGGCGGCCCGGGAAATGGCGGACCGGGCGCGGCTCATCGACGACCGGGCGGGTTTTGCCATGCTGCGGACCTTCCACTCCTTCGGGGCCTGGTTTCTCCGGCGTAACGGAAACCTTGGTGGTCTCCCTTCCAACTTTGTTATTTATGATGATGACGACTCGGTGGCCCTGCTCGCCACCCTCCTGCCGGATCTTCCAAAGGCAACGGTGAAGCAGACCGCCCACGCCATTGCCCGGGCCAAGGACTACTTCCTTTCACCGGATGACCCGGAACTGGCCCTGATAGATCACCGGAAGGAATTTCGCCGTATCTATGCCCAATACGAGGAACGGCTGGCCCAGATCGGGAACGTTGATTTCGGGGATCTGATAAAAAAACCCGTGGACATACTCCGCGCCAACCCCGAGGTGACCCAGCGGTTTCGGGACCGGTTCCGGGTCATCATGGTGGACGAATATCAGGACTCAAATATCGCCCAGTTTGAATTGCTCAAAACACTCTGCGGCCCCTCCACCTACATCTGCGTCGTGGGGGACGACGACCAGTCCATCTACCGCTTCCGGGGAGCGGAGGTGCGGAACATCCTGGAATTCCCCGACCGCTTTGCGGGGGCCGACATCATCCGGCTGGAACGGAACTACCGGTCCTTTTCCCCCATCCTGGACCTGGCCTCCTCGGTGGTGGACCACAACGAAGGCCGCCTGGGGAAAACCCTCGTCGCCCACCGGGGACCCGGCAAAACCCCGACCCTGGCTTTCCTCCCGGATCAGGATGCCGAGGCGGCCTTCTGCGCGGAGCTGATCGAAAATTCCGTAAATCCTCCGAAAGCCGGAAACGCCGGGAAACACAAGGAAGCTGCGCCCCCCGGCGCTCAGACCGGTAGGGCTCTCTACTCCGATTGGGCAATCCTTTACCGCACCAACGCCCAATCCCTGGGCTTCGAAACCGAATTCCTCCGCCGCCGTATTCCCTACCGGGTGGTGGGCTCCCTCAAGTTCTACGAGCGGGAAGAAATCAAGGATGCCCTTGCCCTTCTCTCCTTCCTGGTGAACCCCCGTGACGAGATCGCCTTCCGCCGGGTGGTGAACAAACCGACCCGCGGCGTTGGACCCGCTACGGTTGATCGCATCGTGGGGGAGGCTACCATAGGCGGCATAACCGATGGCAGCGCAGGGGATATCGCCGAAGCGGCCCGGCGGATCATGCCGGCCCTAAGCGCCAAGGCCCATTCCGGGGTTGCGGCTTTCTTCAAGGCTCTGGATGGGGGTCTGTTTCTACTAACCCCGGACGACGCTGTACCGGAAAACAGTAATACTACGGGGGGCAAATCCGCCGGAAACAAGGCTGTCGAAAAACTGGAAAAACATTCCAAAAAAGGCCGCAAGCGGGACGGCGGGAATCCCCTGGCCGCCGGAGAAGGGCTTTCGCCCTGTGTGGTACGGCTCATCGAGGATTCGGGAATTGGGGAATACCACCTGACCCACGATGACATCACCGGGCAGCAGCGTATCGCTAATCTCCAGGAACTGGCCAACGCCGCCAGCATCTACCCCGCTACCCATTCGGGGCTGCTGGAATTCCTGGAGCATATTGAGCTGGATCGTTCTATAGAACAGGGACCTGCTGGGGACGAAGAGGAACGTGGGGTAGTAACGCTCATCACGGTGCACAATACCAAGGGCCTGGAATTCCACCGGGTGATCATGACCGGCATTGAACAGGGGGTCTTCCCCCGGGACGACAAAAATGGTGATGACCTGGAGGAGGAGCGCCGCCTCTTCTACGTGGGCGCAACACGGGCAATGGACGAGCTCTACCTGACGTCCTGCGCCATGCGCCGCATGTTTGGCCGTACCATGCCCATGGAGCCCTCACTTTTTCTGGGCGAAGCGGACAAAAAGGCGCTGCGGGTCCTGGGAAAGGCCCCTTATGGTTTCACCAAGCGTGGGGTTGCGAGCTACGGTTCGGGTGGTGTACAAACCAAAGCCCCTGTCGCATCATCGGACGGCCGCTGGAAAGTAGGGGACCGGGTATTCCACGATGATCAAGGGTACGGCGCGGTAATGGAAATCCGGGAAAGCGATGAGGGGCCGGTAATCCGGGTCAAGTTTGAAACCGGAAAGGATATTCGTTTTCTCAGCCTGCACCAAAGCTCAAAGTATACGAAGATAGGTAATGATGCATAACAAGCCGCTGTTGCGCCTTGTCCCGCCCATACTCCGGGCCCGTGACTTCCGCCTTTACACCCAAAATGGCCGCCGCCTGGTTGACCTTTGGCAGTATGGCGGCGCCGCGATTTTGGGCCACACCCCGGCGGGGCTGCTCCGGACACTGAAAAACACCGCCGAACGGGGTCTTTTCGCCCCCCTTCCCCATCCCCAGGAAAAGCGTCTCATCAAAGCCCTGTCCAGCCTTTTTGCAGGCGCCGGTACCGGCGGAACCACCGGCCTGACCTTTCGTTTCTACCGCAGCGATACTGCGCTCCGCCATGCCCTGGCAGCCGGCGGCTGCTCTGTCCCGGAGGATGCATCTTTCTCCGACCCGGCACTGTCCCCGCTGCCCCCGGCACCCACACCAATACGGTGGCGGCCCTTCCTGGACCTGCCCCCGGACCGCCCCCTTATCCCGGTACTCCCCCTGCCCTGGCCCGACGCCCCCCGAGTCCTGGTTCTGCCGTCCACCCTGCAGGAAGCCGACACTGCCTTTCCCGCTTCGGAACTGCTATCCCCGCTTACCCTGGCCGCCGCAACCCGCAGTGTCTACGACCTTATCGCCGCAACACCGGCCCGTGGACGCGTACACTATCCCCGCATAGAGGAGGCCCTTACAAAAAGTGTGTGGCAAAGGCGGGGCATATACCTTTACTGCGGCGCAGACATGGTGGATGAAACCGCAGACGAGTACGTCTATGCGGAAATTTTTAAGCATTTTCTGGAACAGGGCTTCCTTATCCCCCCAGCACAGGACCAGCCGCTTATGCTGCCGGGGGTACTGTCGGCGGGGGAGGAAGCGAAGCTGGCGAAATGTTTTACCGTCCCGCCCGGTGAGCTTTAAGAAGCGTCTCCATTCTTCTAAACATTGCCTGGTTAACAGGCGTACCCATAAAAGAAGGGACAATCTGGTTTGACGTATCGTACCAGAGCTGTTTCTGGGCCGGCGTAAGCTCGTTGATCACCAGCCCGTACCGGTGCATGGTATCAATTACCTCATCCTCAAGCGCTTGAATGGAAGTATCAAAGCTCTGCTCCATTTCCCTGGCGCTCCGAATCAGTTCCGGCTTATACTTTTCCGGTATAGAGCGCCATGCGGCTCCGTTAAAGACAACAGCCCCCATAAAGGGCGCTACGTTAATATTCGCCATGTTCTTTGCCACGCCGAATAGTTGCAACCCTCCCGCTATGACCGGGCTCTGGTATACCGCATCAATCATCCCGCCGTTGAGGTTGATCAGGACTTGATTCATGTTCACCGGAACCAGTTGAAAACCCATAGCCTTTAAGGCGTCCATCAGGGCCGGTTCATTCTCGTCGGTCCCCAGTTTCTGCCGTTTCAGGTCATCGGGAACAAAGACCGGCGCCTTGGAAAAGAACTTGACCCACCCTACCTTTGACCAGGCCAGGGTATAAAAGCCCTGGGCGCTGATCTGATTTTCCAGTTCCGGCTTCAAATCATTCAATACCAGATCCAGTTCCGTATTATCCCTGACAAGGAAGGGTACGCTCAGGGTCATAATTCCCGGGGTAATGGTATTGAGCCCAAGGGTGCTTAAAACCGCCGCCTGGAGTTGGTTCATCTTGAGCTTCCTCAGCACATCGGCCTCGTTCCCCGCAATACCGTTATGGTATACCACCAGTTCCACTTCGCCGTTGGTTATCCTCTTCCAGTCCGCCGCCATCCGGTTAAAGGCCGCTCCCCAGGGGGTATTTTCGGGAACCAGGGACGCCATTTTGATGGTGATTGTCTGCGGAGCCGCAGGGGCGGATTCGCCCTGAGGACCCGCGAATACCGAACCGGCCCCGCAAAGACAGACAAGGCACATTAACACGCTATACCAGGATTTTTTCATTCCCATCATTCCTTAATTCTTACTTCAGTAGATAAAAGAGTATCGCTTTATCCTTATCCCGTCAACGTGGATACCCTTGAAATTCTCCCCCCCAACTGATAATACTAAAGCCATGGATAGTGGGGAACTGATCTACCTATCAAGCCGCCTGATTTTAGGAGCCCTGGCGGCTTTTTTTGCCATCATGCTCTGGGCAAAAACCAGGGATGCGGCCTGGATGCTCATGGTTATCGGGACCATAGCGGCCTATGCCGAAACCGTATACGTCATTCTTGGCATATTTGGCATAAGCTTCGAGGGAATGGTTCTCATGGTGGGTTCCATCCCGCTGCCCACCCTGATACTGTCCAATCTGCCGGCATGTTTCTACATAGCCGCATTTTTGCTTATGGTTATCCGCAAATTTCGGCATTAACTATTGGAGGGTATAATGAAAGCGTTGATTCTTGGATTGGTGATTATCGCCGCGGCGGTTTGCGCGGTCCTGCCCGCGGGCCTTGGCTGGTGGGGGGAAGTGCTGGCCTTTCTCCGGGGCTGCCTGCCGGTCATAGCGGCCTTTATCGGCCTCATCGCGGTATTCATCGGTATCGCGGACATCAAGGACCGGGGGGAGGCTAAAAAAGAGGGGGGCATGTCGGTAAAGCCGGGGGGAGAGGGGCATGCCGGGCGCTCATGCTAGCCGGGGAGTCTGCTCTGGGAGCCCGGCCCCAGGGGGCCTGAATAGGTCTCCCGACGCAGGGAAACCGGATGCATGCGGCCCGGTCGGGTAGAACCGGGCAGTCACCCACCCGGAACCCCCACAGATCCGGACATGCCCAATTAAGGCATCCGGCTCCTCTGGTAAAAGATTCGCTTAACCATATGAGTGTACAATCCTGGGTGCTGGTAGGGGGAACTGTTTCAAGTACTCCGCAAATCGCTCCCAGGTATAGGATTTTCGGTTAGACCGGCGGTTGAGCCATTTTAGCCATACCACCTGAACTAAATGATAAAATAGCGCTATGCTCTTATAGTTGCCCGTAATCCCGTAGTATGCGTAATGTCCTTTCAGTTTTGCCGCCAGCATTGCATGTTGTTCTTTTTGCGGCGTATCCCGAAAGCGCCTACACCATTGGGTAATTGCCGCCGTTGCTGCGAACCAAAGGTTCGACGCCAACCGTTTGCTGTCTGTTTTGTGGTATACAACCCTTTGCCTTTCCTCGACTTCTTCCAAAAATGTTTGAAGCCAAGAAACGTGAAGCTGCCCTTCCCTTTCCGGTTGTTTCCCTGTGGTGCCGTGAAGTCAATTAGTTTTGTCTTTTCGGGATGTATGGTTAGTCCATACTTTGCAAACCGGAGGGGCAAGACCTTCATTATCCGGTTCGCATCCTCTTGCAGCTCACAGCCGATGGCGGAAACGGTAGTTTCCGATGCATCATCCGCATATCGCACCATAAATGCTCTCCCTTTGAGGCAGGGCTTTACCATTTCCACAAACCACTTGTCCAGCACTTCGTGAAGGTATATGTTGCTCAATATCGGTGAGATTACTCCCCCT
>BNUY01000023.1 GCA_025997715.1 Spirochaetia bacterium | reverse complement strand
GCCTACCTGCGGCATTTGACCATGGAGGGCCTGGCGAAACGATATCCCCGGGGGATAGACGCAGTTCAGGATAAGACCGTTCAAGACCGTGCGGAGTATGAACTAGGGGTCATCATCCAGATGGGCTTTACCGGCTATTTTCTCATCGTGGCGGACTTTATCAACTGGGCTAAGGAGCGCGGCATCGACGTAGGGCCGGGGCGCGGTTCCGGGGCGGGTTCCATCGTGGCCTATGCCCTGCGGATCACCGACATCGATCCCCTCAAGTACAGCCTCCTCTTTGAGCGCTTCCTCAACCCGGATCGTGTCTCTATGCCCGATTTTGACGTGGACTTCTGCAATGAGCGCCGTGGAGAGGTGATCGACTACGTTACCAATAAGTACGGCAAAGAGCAGGTAGGCCAGATCATTACCTTCGGCACCCTGGGGGCCAAGCAGGTGATCAAGGACGTGGCCCGGACCCTCAACATCAGCATCCCCGAGTCGGAGGCGATTTCCAAACTCATCCCCACAACTCCCAAAATCACTCTGAAAAAAGCCCTGGAGGATGAGCCTAAACTGCGGGAATTTGAGCAGGACCCCCGGTACTCAGAGCTTTTTAGCCTGGCCCGGAAACTGGAGGGGCTCCACCGGCATTCCAGCATCCATGCCGCAGGGGTGGTCATCGGCAAATCGGCGCTCCACGATTTCGTCCCCCTCTATTGGGACCATAAAACCAATGGCATCGCCACCCAGTACACCAAGGACTTCCTGGAAGGCTGCGGCCTGGTGAAGATGGACTTCCTGGGGCTTAAAACATTGGACCTGATCAAGCATACCGAAGAGCTTGTCCGCCGCCGGGGAGGGGATTGCGCGGACTTCGACATAAACACGATTGATGAACATGACCCGGCCCCCTTTGCCATGCTGGCTGATGAAAAAAACGAGGGCATATTCCAGTTTGAAAAAAGCTGGTGGAAGGACATCCTGAAGAAAGCAAAACCCGCCAGTATTGATGAGCTAACCGCCCTGACCAGTCTTGGCCGTCCGGGGCCTATGCAGTTTATCCCCAAGTTCATTGAATCAAAATGGAATCCCAGCGTCATCGAATACCCGGATCCGTCCCTGGAGGAGGTGCTGAAGGAGACCTACGGGGTTATCGTGTACCAGGAACAGGTTATGAAGGTAGCCCAGATAATCGCGGGTTATAGCATGGGGCAGGCGGATCTGCTCCGCCGGGCAATGGGGAAAAAGAAAGCGGAGATCATCGCCAAGGAAAAAGCGCCCTTCCTTGCGGGAGCGGCCAAGCAGGGGTTTTCCGCAGAAACGGCGGGGCGCATTTACGATCAACTGGTTCCCTTCGGCGACTACGGGTTCAACAAGAGCCATGCGGCGGCCTATTCGGTCCTCTCCTACCGCACCGCCTGGCTCAAGGCGCATTTCCCCGCGGAATTTATGGCCGCCAACATGACCAACGAAATAGGCGCTGCGGATAAGGAAAAACTTCCCGAATATATTGAAGTGGCCCGGCGGATGGGGATCCCCATCGATCCCCCGGACATCAACCGGTCGGATAAAAATTTCACCGTGGTGGATGGCCGCATTGTCTACGGCTTTCTGGGTATTAAGGGCCTGGGGGATGCCTCGGCGGAGGAGATTATCAATTGCCGCAAACCCGGCCCCTACAAAAGTTTTATGGATTTCCTTGACCGGGTGAACATCAGGACGGTGGGGAAAAAGGTAGTAGAACTACTCATTAAGACCGGGGCCTTCGACTGTTTCGGCCAGACCCGGCAAACCCTGGTACTGAACCTGGAAACCGCGGTGGATCATTCCCAGGGCAAAAAGGCGGATAAGGAACTGGGGCAGGCCAGCCTCTTTGATGATACGGATACCCAGGCCTACCCGGAGTACCAATTTACCCTCCACCCCGAAATGGACCGCATGGAAAAGCTTAACATTGAAAAGGAACTTATCGGGTTTTATTTTTCCGGCCATCCCCTGGACGATTACCGGGAAGCCTGGGAAAAACTGGTAAAGCTGGATCTTTCCGATGTGGATAAGGCCGGCGAAAGGGATTATACCCTGATAGGGATACTAAAGACCCTGAAGCCCTACACGAATAAAAGCGGAAAAACCATGGCCTTTGGGTCCCTTTCGGATTTTCGGGGTGAAATAGATTTAGTGTTTTTTGAAAAAACCTGGGAAAGCTGCCGTGACAGAATTGCGGTGGGTGATACCATTGCCCTCAAGGGCCGGCTGAATAAACAGCGGGGCAGTCCGGGATTGCAAGTGGATTCGATCCTTGATTCGCAGCGGATTAAAATAAAAGAGGAACTTTTGGAATACGGCGCCTCCGAAGGGAGCCCGCGATCCGGAGGAGCCGCAGCAGATGGTTCTGCGGGAAGCACCGGTCATCCTCCGGCTAATTTCGCGGAAGACTTGACGCCCATGGATGATTACAAGGAAGCCTGGGAAAAGTTTGTTGTGCTGGACCTCTCAAAGCCGGAAGCCGCCTCCGATGGGGAGTACACCCTGATAGGGGTACTGACACGTCTCAAGTCCATTGTGGACAAGAACGGCAAGGATATGGCCTTTGCTACCCTTGCAGACTATCGGGGCGAAATAAGTTTGACCTTTTTTGCCAGAACCTGGGAAATCTGTCGGGACAAAGTCGAAGAGGATCACTGCATTGCGGTTAAGGGAAAATTGGACAAGAGCCGGGACAAGGTAAGCTTCCTGATAAGTTCGATGGTTGATATAGGAACGCTCCGGCGGAGGGCGGCAAAAATAAGCGAAACAGCGGTGACATCCCCTGCCCTTCCCGAGGGGCCATCCTACCGGGAACTGCACATCAGGCTAAACGAGGCGGCGGCGGAACGGGAGGAGAACCTCTTCCCCCTGCGGGATTATCTGTACGGCGCATCCGGTTCCTGCTCCGTTTTTATCCATGTCCCCATCCCGGGGGACGCCGAAGCGGTGATCCGTACCGCCGCCCAAATCACGGGTTCTGCGGAGGCTTCCTGTATAGAAGCCCTAAGCCTTTGCTCAGGAGTTGCCGAAGTATGGCCGGAATAATGAATATCCTTGGCGGGATCACCAGCCTCTACATGATCCTCATTTTTATCCGTATCATGCTTACCTGGTTCTCCGGGCCCGCAGGCCAGTTCGGCAGGGCCTACCAACTTCTTAGCGGCGTTACCGATCCCTACCTCAACTGGTTTCGCCGTTTCCGCTTCCTTCAGGTGGCCAACCTGGACCTGTCCCCCATCGCCGCATTAGCGATACTGTCGGTGGCGAACAATATTTTTATTACCCTTGCCCATTTCGGCAGGATTACCCTGGGCCTTATCCTTTCCATGCTTACAGCCGTCATCTGGTCCGCCGTTTCCTTCATCCTGAGTTTTTTCATCATTATTGCGGCCCTGCGGCTGATTGCCTACCTTACCAACCGGGATGTGTACCACGGCTTTTGGCGGATCATCGACCAGATTTCCCAGCCCATCCTCTACCGCCTTAACCGCCTGCTCTTCGGGCGGCGGCTGGTTCGGTACATGACGGGTATCCTTTCTTCTCTTGGGGTGTTGCTGATACTCCGGGTCGGCCTGGACCTGCTGGTACGGGGGCTCCAGGGCCTCCTGATCCGGCTTCCTTTTTAAGGCCGGAGCTAATGTTTCTACGGGAGCTTACCGTCCAGGCGGAGGGTCATGTCAAGGATGTCGGCGACAAAACAGCCAAAGCCCTTGCCCGGCTGGGAATAATCAGTGTGGCGGACCTTTTGTGCTGGTATCCCGACCCTGAAAAGTGGCAGGACCGGATCCGGCGGGTTTCCCTCAAGGATTTTCGCAGCGGTCCGGTCTGTACCGAAATCCGGGTCCTCATCAACAACGGTTGGGAGGATCGTCGTAATGTTAAGCGGCTGAAAATCTACGTTGAGGATGATACGGGCCGGGCGGCGCTGCTCCGGTACAGCAAATATCGCTATGAAGACGGGGAACTCATTCCGGGAAGGCGTTTCCGTCTGTATGGCCGTTTCAAATACAAAGAAGGGGAACTCCAGTCCGATGATTTTGACGTGGAGCCAATCACCGAAGCGCCCCCGCGTAACTTTGGACGGCTTCTGCCGGTCTACCACCTGACCAAAGGGCTCTCCCAGGGTACGCTCCGCCGGATCATGCGGAATGCCCTGACTCAATACGCCAAGCCCCTGGAGGATGAACTCCCCCAGGCTATCATCCAACGGGACGGCCTTCTCCCCAAAAACACGGCTATCCGCGCCTACCATTTCCCCGAATCTGCGGAAGAGCTGGCCCTTGCCCGGAAAACCCTGATCTACGAGGAACTTTTCTACCTGGAAGTGATGGTAGGCCGCCGGGCGATTGAACGGCGGCCTACCATCAATAAAAACGGCTCCCCGCCCGCTTCTTCGTATTCACCCCTCCAAACCCGGCTCCTTGAGCGTTTGCCCTTTGCCCTTACCCCCGGCCAGACCGCTGCGGTCGCGGAAATCAACCGCGACATGGACGGCGAATATCCCATGGCGCGCCTCCTCCAGGGGGACGTCGGTTCCGGCAAGACTCTGGTGGCGTTTCTGGCGGCGCTCCGTGCGGTGGAGGTGCTTTCCGGGGAAGGCGTTCGCGGGCAGGCGGCGATCATGGCCCCCACGGAACTACTGGCCCGGCAGCATGCGGAGAATGCGGGCCGGCTTCTGGAACCGATGGGCGTCAGGCCGGCTTTTTTAACCGGCAACATGAAGGCCGCCGGGCGATCCCGGCTTTTAAAAGCCCTTGCCGCCGGGGAAATTGATATCGTGGTGGGAACCCACGCCCTTTTTTCCCGGGATGTGGTGTATTCAAACCTGAGCCTGGTGGTGGTGGACGAGCAACACCGTTTCGGGGTAACCCAGCGTCATGCCATCATGGCCAAGGGGGATCGCCCGGACCTCCTGATGATGAGCGCCACCCCCATCCCCCGGACCCTGGCCCTCACCGTCTTTGGCGATATGGATGTGTCGGTGATCCCGGACCTGCCCCCGGGACGGAAGCCCGTAAAGACCTGGACGCCCCCACAATCCAAGGAAAATAAGGTCTACGATTTTGTCCGTAAAGAACTTGCCGCCGGGAGGCAGGCCTATTTTGTCTATCCTTTAATTGAGACCAGTGACGCGGGCCGCATGGCGGATCTGAAAGACGCCGAATCCATGGCGGACCGCCTTGCCCGTGAGGTCTTCCCCCACTATAAAACAGCCCTGGTCCACTCGCGGCCTGATGAAGAGGAAAAGCGGCAGACCATGGACGCCTTCCGCCGGGGCGAGATACGGGTCCTGGTCGCCACCAGCGTAGTGGAAGTAGGGGTGGACGTGCCCAACGCCACTTGCATGGTTATCGAACACGCGGAACGCTTCGGCCTTTCCGCTCTCCACCAACTCCGGGGCCGGGTGGGCCGGGGTGAACAGCAATCCTACTGTATTCTAGTCTATACTGAACCGGAAGGCCCCCTGGCCAGGCTGGCCAACGGGGAAAAAATTGAGGACTGGCAGGCCCGGCTCAAGGTGATGCTGGAAAGCACGGACGGTTTTGTCATAGCCGAGGAAGACCTGAAGCTCCGCGGCCCCGGCCAAATCGCCGGCATAGAGCAGTCGGGCTACCTTTCCCTGGGGGTTGCGGAACCCATCCGTGATACCGCGGAACTTGCCCGCGCCCGTACCGATGCCTTTGCCATACTTGAGCAGGACCCGGCCCTGGCCCTCCCGGAGCATCACTGCATAGCCCAGGTACTGGAACGGGCGCCGCCTTTCTCGCAGGTAGTTCTGTAGGGCGCCTGTCCGGGTCAAAATAACCCACAATTCAACTGAATTTAGGGGAATGGGTCATTTTGGAACGCAGCCGGCTTTTATCCGGAATCCCCGGGGATTCGTTAAATCATCATAATTCCTTACTATACAATAAATTACAAGCAATGATCCATTCGGTGGCAAAGCTTGGCACGGTTTTTGCAGAGTATAAGCAATAAAACATAATAGGAGACCCGAATGACGGCAGTTAAAACGAGAAAATCAAGCGGTTCTATACCGAACCATAGTTCTGATGAAAATATACTCTCCATGTATCTGAAGGAAATCAACCGGATTCCGCTTCTTACGAGGGAAGAGGAAAATGCGGCGGCCCGGGACGCGGCCAAGGGTGACCGGGCGGCTCAGCATAAGCTGGTAAACGCCAATCTGCGCTTTGTGGTCAATGTGGCAAAAAAGTACCAGGGCCAGGGGCTCCCCCTTACGGACCTCATCAGCGAAGGGAATATCGGCCTGATGAACGCCATTGAACGCTACGATGTCGATAAAGGGTATCACTTTATCTCCTATGCGGTCTGGTGGATACGGCAGGCCATTCTCAAGGCGGTTTACGAAAAATCCCGGATGATCCGGCTGCCCCTGAACAGGGCTAACGAACTGGTGCAGATAGAGAAGGCCAGGAAGTGCGTCCAGGCGAACGGAAGCGGGGAAGCGGAGATCGTTGAAATCGGCCGGCTTCTGGCCATGGAACCGGAGCATGTGGCGGACCTTATCAATATTTCCCGGGACATGGTTTCCCTGGAGAATCCCGTGTATGACGAAAGGAATTCTTCAACCCTGGGTGACTATATTGAGGATGAAAATTACCTCTCGCCGGAGAAATTCGCCATTGATGCGGTACTCCACGACGATATAGAAACGGTTCTGGACACCCTCCATCCCAAGGAAGCGGATATCCTTCGGTACCGGTTTGGGCTGAACGAAAAGGGTCCCATGTCTTTAAAAGAAGTGGGGGATTACTTCAACCTGACCAAGGAACGGATTCGGCAAATTGAAAAAAATGCCCTCCGCCGCTTGCAGCATCCTGCCCGCCGGCGTGTTCTTGAGCATTACGTAGCCTAATAAGAAGAATTTGACCACGAAGGACACAAAGGTGAATAGGAAGATACCATTCTTCTCCTTTCGTGTCCTTCTGTCCTTTGTGTTTCTTACAGTTTTTCCCGCAATAAAATTTCCCTAAACCCTGCATTGTAGAGTCGTGCGGCGGCTTTCTGCATGTCGCTGCCCCGCACCCCGGGTATCAGCACCCGCACAAGTCCCCCGGTTGTTGCAAAAGTAGGGCTGAAACCGGCGCCCGCCGCACGGGAAAATGCTTCCTGGGCGTTTGCATGGGTTTTGTATGCCCCCACCTGGACCCAGTATTGAGTAGTATCCTGGGGGCCGGGCATACTGGGAACCACCTTAACCATGTTTACCGAAGGCTCAGTCCTGACTGCCGCAGGGGTACCCTTGGCTGCGGGCAAACCGCCTACAATAAAATACACGGGAGTAGAGCCGGAGATCAAAGTAAGCGTCCGCGCCGGTGTCTGTACCGGGGCTTGCCGCACGGGGACTTGCGGTACAGGCTTTCCGGTACCCGGTATCCAGGGATCGGCCAGTTCCGGCATCCATTCCCTTGCCGCCTGTGTCGGCCAGGGCACCGGCCAGGGTATAGCGCCGGTTTCCCAGGGCGGTGTAAGGGGAGTGATTTCCGATGTAGGGGTAGGCGGAGCTGCGGTATAGGCGCCCGGCCCGGAGGTCTCCGCATAGGGGTTGTACACGGGATATGCCGGAGCCGTCGCGTAAGGGTTGTACCCCGAGGCCGGAGCCGAGGCATAGGGGACGTACCCGGAAGCTGTTGCATAAGGACTAGACCCGGGGTTAGGCGGAGCCGCCGCATAGGGGTTATACCCGGAGCTTGCCGGGGCTGTCGCGTAGGGGTTGTATCCGGGGTTAGCCGGAGCCGTTGCATAGGGGTTATACCCGGAGCTTGCCGGGGCCGTTGCATAAGGGTTATATCCGGGGTTAGCCGGAGCTGTTGCATAGGGGTTGTATCCGGGGTTAGCCGGAGCCGCCGCATAGGGATACCCCGGCGCCGCCTGGGCGGCACAGATTGCCGTGACAAGTACGCCTAATAGCACCGGTATAATGTGTCGTTTTAGCATTTCAATTCCCCTCCCATAGCTTATCGGTTTAATTATTACGTATAATAAGCATTTAAGCAAGTTGTTTCCGCTTGGAGGCGACATAGCGGGAGAAATCGTTGATGCTTTTGACCACTATCCGGTCCTTGGCGAGTTCCAGCCGGCCCTGGGCAACAAATTGGGTGATAATTTCCCGGGCTTCCCTGACGCTCATGGCCGCCCAGTGGGCAACATCCTCCACGGTGGCCTGCAATTCCCGGGTATCTGCGGCCGCCTGCTCCTTCCCGGTCTGGTTTTCATCCAGCATGAGGAATACATCGGCGATCCGGGCATGGGGGTCCTTCAGGGTAAGGATCATGAACTTGCGCTTTGCATCGTAAAGGCGCCGGGTAAAGGTCTTGAGCAGCTTCAGGGCAATTTGCGGGTTTCCGGCCATGAGGATATCAAAGTTCTGCCGGTTGAATTCCAGAACCCGTACCGTATCCAGGGCAATGGCGGTAGCGGACCGGAGGGAATCCTCCAGAATAGCCATTTCCCCGAACATTTCCGAAGGCTGGAGTATGTCCAGGGTCTTTTCCACATCCCCAATCACCTTAACCAACTCCACCCGGCCTTCCTGGATCAGATAAAACGAGTCCCCGGGCTCAAATTCGGAGAAAATCATCTCCCCTGCCGCAAAGGTCCGGGCAAAACGGGAAAACGCAGCGCCGTCAAAGATCGCGAGGTCACCGGCCATATGCTATACCTCCCCCAGGGCCGTCAGAGCCCTTTTTGTCTTTGCAGTAAGCGGATCCTCGTCGCCGGGAACCATGGAGAGGATTTTCTGGTAAAAGGAGACCGCCCGATCCTTCTCTCCCCCCCTTTCAAAGGATTTGGCAACGAAAAAGAGGGCGTCTCCCATCCTGGGATGCTTGGGATAGGTGGTGAGCATCTGGGTGAAATGCTGGATGCACTTGTCAAACTTATCCATCATGAAGAAACAGCGGCCGGTTTCGTAGCTACTTTTTGCCACATATTCAGGATCACCCTTGCCGTCCTGGATTTTCTTCAGAAGCACAAAGGCCTGTTGGAATTTCCCCTGGGAGATAAAACTTACCGCATCGTAGTAGTTCTGGGTGATATCAGGCTCCGTCTCCGGGGGTTTCGCTGCCGCCGGGACCTTCGGCGCACCGTTCTCCTTGAACGCACCGTTCTCCTTGAACGCAGCCCCTTGAACACTCCGTTCTCCCTGAACGCTTTTACCGTGCATGGTATTCAGAAACTTCACCGCCAGGGCGGCATTTTTCCCTGCGGGATAATGGGTAAGGTAACGGCCGAATATATACTCGGCTTGGGAATTGCGCTTGTTTTTCAAGTAGTATTCCCCCACATTAAAGAGGCTCTGCTCCGAATCCTCCGGATCGTAGCCCTTATCTACCATGATATGGGCAATATGCCGGTGGACACGGCGTAATTGATTGGAAAAAACCTTGAGCATCTTTATAATGATCCGGGGATTCGCGCCGACCAGTTGTTCAAATTCCGGGATGGTAAAGACAATGATGGTACTTTCCCCGGTAACGATGGCGTTTTCCTCCTGGGGATACCGGCCCAGGGCGGCCTTTACCCCGAAAAATTCCCCGGTTTGTACCGGATCGGAAACATTCGCCCCGGTTTCAATGTTCTGATAGGCCAGGTTCACCGTTCCGCTTTGGAGGAGGTAGATTTTCTCCCCGCTGTCTTCCCCCAGAAAGTAAACAATCGCCCCGGCCTGGCACTGTACTGTTTTCGGCATACCCACCTCCTACTTTAGTAGGCTCCTACTGCCCCGGCTCAAAGGGCAAAAAATCAAGTGTCTTCTTAAACCCTATCTTTTCCCGGGCCTGAGCGTAAAACTTCCCGGGATCCCCCAGGACAAACATATGCCGTCCCGCTGCGGTAATTTGGGAGTACCCGTGGGGCAGGTTGCCCCTTGGTAATTTACCCCCGGGCTGGTTGCCCCCAAACAAGTCAAGGAAGCGCAGTTCCCCGTAAAGGGGTTTCCCCGCCAGGGAGAGGAATTCGATATCCCCCATGCCTGCTGCGGCCAGGTTTTCGTAGGGGTCATCGGATTGGCCCCGCAGTACCAGCATATCCGCCAGCTTGCCCTCATCCAGGCTGCCCAGGCTGTCTTCCAGGTGAAGCGCCTTCGCGGCGTTGATGGTAACCATCTCGAAGATGGTTTTGGCGGGAAGGTCTTCGCCGTATAGCTTCCGGTACAATTCCCGGCCATAGTGTATTTCCGCCAGGAGGTTAGCGGAACCGGAGTGGGTAGAATCGGTACCCAGGGTGACATTCACCCCTTCCCGGAGGAATTTGCGGATTTTGCAGGTAACGTTGAACATGAGCATATTGGAGGCAGGACACCAGGAAATGCTGGCCCCGGCCCTGGCGGTTTTCCGTATGTCCTCATCACTAAAGCCGATGCAGTGGACAAAAAGGCCGTACCGGTCCAGCGCCCCAAGGTTCTCCAGATTTGCAAGCCCCCGCATGGACTCCTCGTCAAAGCCCTCCGCAAGGTGGGTGATAAAGGGCCAATTGTTTGCCGCCGCCCGCCGGTGTTCAATTGCAATGCCGTCCCCCCACTTGAGGTCGTAGGAGGATGCTTCATGGGCCAGGGCGTAGTTTTGAAGCGCCCGGACAGGCAAATGGGGAAGGAAATCCTGGTTTATCGAATGGGGAAAGTGGTCAACCACCGTGGTCACCCCGGAGAACAGGCTTTTGTAGGAGCTTAGGGTATACATATCTTCTGCGGTAAGGTTAGCCCGCTCGGCATAGGCGGCGGAGGCTTTCAGGTCATCATCCCAGGGGAGCCAGGTCAAGTAGAATTCCCCCGGTTTTGGCCCAATCCGGGGGAGATAATTCCCCCGCAGATGGTCATGGGTGTTGATCAGCGCGGGGTACACAAAGGATTTCCCCCCTAAATCCAGGGATTTCGTGGTTCCAGGGGAGCTTTCTGTGGCAAATTTTCCGTCCTTTACGTGAATAGCGGCGTTTTTTACCCCACCGCCGACTTGTACCGCCAGGCAATTTTTTAATATATAGTCAAACACTTTTCTATTCTATGACGGCGGCGGGTAACAGTCAACTATACAATTGACATTGATTCTCCCCATCCTTAGTATATAAGTATGGCAGATGAGATTGTTTTTACGGACGCCGACTTTGAGCGCTACCGTGACCTTATTTATAAAGAAAGCGGCATCAACTTCACTAAAACCAACCGTTCAATCCTGGAGGGAAGGCTCAAGGAACGGCTCCGGAACAAGCCGGGGCTAACCTTGGGGGCCTATTTTGCTGCCATTTCCACGAACAAGGAGGAGTTGAAGGGCTTCCTTGATTCGGTTACCACCAATCTGACCCGTTTTTTCCGTAACCAGCCGCATTTTGACGCGCTGGAACACTTCGTTATCCCGGAATTGATGAAGATAAAGAAGGCCGCCGGCAATACCACCATCAAGATATGGAGCGCCGGCTGTTCCACCGGGGAGGAGCCCTATACCATCGCCATGCTTCTGAGCGAAATCCTCCCCCCGCTCTGGAAGTTTGAGATCACCGCCAGCGATATCAGCCTGAAATGCCTCATGACCGGCAAGGAGGGCTTTTACGCCGACAGCCGGATAGACGGCATCCCCGATAACTACCTAAAAAAGTATTTTGACAAGGTCGAGGGGGGCTATAAGGTCAAGGCGGACATCCAGTCCAAAATACGCTTTGACTACCACAACCTCCAGAACGATTCGGGGCAGCGCAATCTGGACATCGTGTTCTGCCGGAACGTAATCATCTACTTTGACGAGGCTACCCAGGCTGCCGTGGTAAACCGCTTCTATGATTCTATGGCCGCCAAGTCATTTCTTTTTATCGGCCATTCAGAATCCCTCTTTGGGATGAATACGAAGTTTGAGTTTGTAAAAACCGAGTGGGCAACCCTCTACCGGAAATTTGTATAGGTAAAAATAGGAGTATATCGTGGCTGAAGACGTTGCGGTTTTGATTGTTGATGATTCGGCGCTGATGCGTAATCTCATCGGCAGGATGATAGAAGAAACTCCGGGGCTGGCCCTGGCCGATAAAGCCATGAACGGACGCTTTGCCCTGGACAAGATCCCCCGGGTTAACCCCGACATCATTGTGCTGGACCTGGAAATGCCGGAAATGAACGGCATCGAATTCCTGCGGGAACGGAAAAAACAGGGAATAACCATCCCGGTGGTCATCCTTTCCTCGATTGCCGAAAAGGGCGCGGCGATTACCATGGAAGCCCTCGCTCTGGGGGCCTGCGACTTTATCCAGAAACCCGCCGGCTCAGCTTCCATGGATAACCACACCGTAAAGGACACCCTGGTAGGGATGCTTCTGGGCTATGGCGGCCAATACCGCCGCAGCCAGGGCCGCAAGGTGGTCCCCTCGATGGACTTTACCGCCAAGACCCTTACCCCCCTGCCCGCCGGCAAGCCCGGTTCGGTAGGCGCCATCCTGGGGATGTCCTCATCCAATGAGCCCCACAAGCCGCCGGTCCCGGTCCGCAAGCCCGCCAACACACAAATTATCGCCATCGGTATTTCCACCGGCGGTCCCGACGCCCTGCGGGTAGTGTTCGCCAACCTGGACAAGGACCTGGCGGTCCCCATAGTGGTGGTCCAGCACATGCCCCAGGGCTTTACCAACGAATTTGCCAAAAGCCTTGACCGGATATGCCCTCTGGACGTAAAGGAAGCCGAGGAGGGGGATGCCATACAACCGGGCCGCATCCTGATTGCCCAGGGGAACAAGCACCTGGAGGTGGAACACCGGGAGGGCTCCGTGGTGGCCCACCTTACCGACGATCCCCAGGTGAGCGGCCACCGGCCCTCGGCGGACGTACTTTTCGCATCGGTAGCCCTGGTGTACCAAAACCACGCCCTTGGGGTGATCATGACCGGCATGGGGCGGGACGGCGCTGCGCAGTTGGGGACAATCTATAAGGAAGGGGGCATGACCCTGGGCCAGGACGAAGCCTCCGCAGTGGTCTACGGCATGCCCCGGGTGGCCTTTGAACTGGGCCATGTACAAGAGCAGGTATCCCTGGAGAAGATGGCCCGGCGTATCTGTGATGTGGCAAAGGCACAACGCTAGGTCACCATCTCTCATGGGTAAGGAAAGGGAAATTTTGGACACATATTGACAACATGGGTAAAAAATACGAAATTTTGGACATGTTGACAGAACAATCGGAATGGCCGCTTTTACCGGTGGATCTCCAAAAAATTGAAACCCCCGGAGTATTGCGTAAAGAAGCACAGGCCAGGGGAGCCCTTGCGGAACTAAAGGGGTTTGCGGCGGTTATTCCCAATCAATCCATTTTGATAAACGCCATTGCCCTACAGGAAGCCCAGGAAAGTTCCGCCATCGAAAACATCGTTACCACCCGGGACAAGTTGTATCAATCCTTAACCTTTGGCAATCAAGCAATAGATGCGGCAACAAAGGAGGTTATCAATTACCGGGAAGCCATAGCGAAAGGCGCCGGCCTTATCGCAAAACGGGGACTTTTGAGCATCAGCGATATTGTTCAGATCCAGGAAATAATAGCGGGAAACAATGCGGGTATCCGCAGACTGCCCGGAACTGCCCTGGTCAACGACAGCACCGAAGAAGTGGTGTATACCCCGCCCCAGGACTATGATGAAATATGCCGTCTGCTCAATAATTTTTGTGAATACCTTAACGGTGATGAGGACAGTCTCTGGAAAATGGCTGTTCTCCATTATCAGTTTGAAACCATTCATCCCTTCTATGACGGGAACGGCAGAACCGGACGGATACTTAATATCCTGTATCTATTGTTAAAAAAACATATTACCACCCCCATCCTCTATCTAAGTTCCTATATAATTAAAACAAAAAACCAGTATTACGAACTGCTGCAGGAAGTACGAACCGGGGATATTTGGGAAAATTGGATTTGCTATATCTTAACCGGAATAGAGGAAACATCAAAACAGGCTTTGGAAAAAATAAAAGCAATAAAAATCTCTTTTGATTCAACGATAGAAAAAATGAGAGTGCAAATACCAAAAACCTATTCAAAGGAATTAGCGGAACTAATCTTTGAAAATCCCTATTCTAAAATTGAGTTTCTGGTAACAAAGCTGCAGGTCAACCGGAAAACCGCCTCTAAGTATTTAAAGGAAATGGATGCCGCAGGGATTCTGTCATCCCGGAAGGTGGGAAGGGAGACCCTGTATATCAATGATGAGCTGATGGGGATATTGAAACGGTAGAGGCCATGCTGAACCTATGCCGGATATGATGAGCGGGTATATTAACCATGGGCAATAATCCAATCTATAAGAACAGATTCATCAATGGTGTTTTCAGCAAGCCCCAACCCTAAAGAAATTAATTCCTCATCAGCGGTTGTTACCGGTAAACCGTTACTATCAAGAAAAACAAGCATCACCAGAATACCGATCCGCTTGTTTCCATCAAGAAAGGGGTGGTTTTTGATAAGTGAGAAAGCAAGATGGGCAGCTTTCGCCGGTAGTGTGGGATATAAATAAATCCCATCAAAAGTATGGTAGGGCGAGTTGACGGAAGCGTCCAGCAAATTCATATCCCGTACCCCGTCCATTCCGCCTGTTTCTTGTATCAATGCGCTGTGCATATCAATGACCGATTCGATGGATAGTCGTTTCACCCGGCAGCCTTACTTTGCAAGTTCTTTGAATGCAGCAAGGTGTTTTTTGATATATTTCCGGGCTGCATCAAGAACTTCATCATTTTCAGCGGTTTCTTCACCCTTTAATTGGCTATATTCCAGGATGACATAGCGGGGAATATTATTTTTGAGAACGATAGCGGTCCCTGTTTTGTCTACCAAACGGGCAATTTTGGAAAAATTCTGATTCGTTTCGGTGATTGAAACCAGATTATTGGTATTTATGGTCATAAACTTACCTCTATGAATAATAATAACCTAATGCTAGGATAAATTCAACCTATTAGTCCGAGACCAAGGAAAAGCTGTTCCGGATATGATGAGCGGGTAGACGCTGACTTATTGTATATATATTCCGCTTAATTTTTCTTCCAGTATGCACAATTACTGAAATTATCACGTATGTTTTTTGACCAGCTTTCACCCGGCATACGGGTAATTAAACTGCCGTCAAAACTGTCAATAATCTTGCTAATTTGACTATTGTACAATTCTGTTGATTTATTATTGCTATAGGATGACAAATATACATCAGAATGTTCTTGTATTAATTTCTCAATAATTGTGTGTGCGTCAAATATTACCCCGGCTTCAATTTTTGAGATAATACCCTGAATTACCGTTTTCATAAAAACCTCCTATAAACGTTCTATAGCCTGTACTTTCCATTCTTCTAGTGGGTCTTTGGCAATAGTGAAATATACCCGTACTCTGTCGCCAGTTTTTATTGATGATGTCCGACCGCTAAAATCCATTCTTTGCGTTAAAGCATTATCCGATGTCGATACACTTATTGTTGTGTTTGTTTGACCCTTAAAAACAAGTTCAGAAGCATATTTCACACGAATAGTTGGAAATGTATAATCATTCCTATAGTCTTTTTTGTCCATTGCCGCTTTAGCATCAAATAAATCAACGATTTTATAAGCAATCGGATCAAAAACATTCGCCGAATCGTTTCCCATATCACCACCAGTGAATAATGACATCATAATATTTTGACCACTTGATAGAGATGTATCATTAACAGTTATATAATGCAACCCACTAGCAATCGTAAAATTAGAAGCGACAAATAATTTTTCTATATCACGTGCAATACGTATTCTAAGTATTATATTCGAATCCGAGAAAGGGCTATTCTTTATTTTATAACCATATGCATAAAAAGTTACAAGACAATTAGCATCTTCTGGCAGAGTAGAAACGACAACATCTTCACATGAGACGGACAAAATAGAAGTATCTACTCCATATGCAATAGAGAATAAATCGTTTTCTACTGTGCCCTCACCTAATTCTTTCAAATAAACCATTGAATAGTGTTTATCATCTGGAGATTTTTTTAAACCCTTAAATATTGCACGAGTTTTAAAATAGTACAATTTTCCCAGTTCTGCGGTTTGAAGAAATTCTTTTGCTTTATCAAAAGCGAGAACTTGTGGATGAAGTATTTTATCTATGTCGGAAGAAGGAAGTCTATAATTCTTACCTTTACCATTAATTTGTGCACTGAGAAGTTCTTCATAAGAAAACATGGATTCACGAAGTTTTACCGTTTGTTCATCAATGCTCATTGATAGGCAGCTCGTTAATCCGCTAATCAGCAGAAGCGCCAACGACCCCAAAACAATCCCCTTTTTCATCTTTTCCTCCATATCAAATGTTCCCCCCTGTCATATTTATAGGCCTTATTTGCCCATAAAAAACTCGGTTTATTCGTAATATTGGGGCAAAATTGCTCTTTTGTCAAGAGAAGATAGCGCAAATTTGCTCATTTTAACACGTAAAATGTAATTCTATGGATTTCTGGACCAGGCTCAAAGACCAAATAAAAAGGAAAAACACGACCCAGGAGTGGATCGCCGGGAAAATCGGGGTTCCCTTTGGGACATTCAGGAAATGGCTGACCCGGAAATCCTACCCGGATGTTAAGCAGGGACTCGAAATCGCGGCATTGCTCGATACGTCGGCGGAATACCTGGTAACCGGCAGCGGCCCGGATATCTTGTCCGAGGAGGAGCGGAACTTGGTCCGGGATTACCGGAAGCTGGATAAGGCCGACCAGGAAAACATCACCCTGGCTATGGGGGCGTGGTTACGGAAGGGTAAATCATTCCCATAATGTGACAAATGGTTATTTTTGGCTTATACTACTCAAAGAGCGGAAAAATTATGCCCATATAAAACGAAGAACGGGATTCCTGAAATGATGGTACTCGTAAAATAACATCCCTTCTCATTTATCTTATTATTCATACTGAAATAGTATTATATATACAAAATTTATTCCTGTCAATAGTTAGGGGCGTGACTTCCCACCTCTAATCGGCTATACTGAATCCATGGCAACCACTACGGACGATAAAAAAGTCATCTATTCCATGTACCGGGTCTCCAGGAAGCACGGGACCAAGCAGGTACTTAAGGATATCAATCTCTCCTACTTTTACGGGGCAAAAATCGGCGTGATCGGCCTGAACGGGTCGGGGAAGTCGAGCCTGCTGCGGATTCTCGCCGGGGTGGACACGGAGTACTCCGGCGAAACCACGGTGAGTCCCGGCTTTACCATCGGGTTTCTGGAGCAGGAGCCGGTGCTGGCAGCGGGGAAGACCGTAAAAGAGATAGTTTCCGAAGGGGTCCAGGGCTTGGTGGACCTTCTGGCGGAATTCGACAAGGTAAGCGAGGCCTTCGGCGATGCCGATGCGGATTACGATAAGCTGGGGGCGAAACAGGCGGCGCTCCAGGAAAAGATTGAGGCATCAGATGGGTGGAACCTGGATAGTCGGCTTGAGCTGGCTATGGACGCCCTGCGCTGTCCCCCGCCGGATCAAGTGGTGGATGTCCTTTCCGGGGGTGAGCGGCGACGGGTGGCCCTCTGTCGGCTCCTCCTCAAAAAGCCGGACATCCTGCTCCTGGACGAGCCCACCAACCACCTGGACGCGGAGACCGTGGCCTGGCTGGAACGGCACCTGCGGGAATACGAGGGCACGGTTATCGCCGTTACCCACGACCGCTATTTTCTGGACAATGTGGCGGGCTGGATTCTGGAACTGGACCGGGGCGAGGGGATTCCCTGGAAGGGCAATTACTCGGGCTGGCTGGAACAGAAGCAGGCGCGGATGGCCCAGGAGGAGAAGGGGGAGAGCGAGCGGCGTAAAACCCTGGAGCGGGAGCTTGAGTGGATACGCATGAGCCCCAAGGGACGGCACGCCAAGAGCAAGGCCCGTATCACCCAGTACGAAAAGCTCTTCCAGGATGATGAGCGGGAGAAGGTGCGGGAAAACCGTATCACTATTCCGGCGGGGCCGCGGCTGGGGGCTTTGGTTATCGAGGCTAAGGAGCTTGCCAAGTCCTTTGGGGATAAGTTGCTTTTTCAGAACCTGGAATTCACCGTGCCGCCGGGGGCCTGTGTGGGGATCATCGGGCCAAACGGGGCAGGGAAGACTACGTTGTTCAAGATTATTACCGGTCAGGAAAAGGCCGATGCCGGGGAACTCCGGCTGGGGGACAGCGTTAAACTGGCCTATGCGGATCAGATGCGGGAAAGCCTGGATGGGGAGAAAAGTGTCTGGGAGCAGCTTTCCGGCGGGCTGGATATCATCAAGCTGGGGGGTACCAAGGAAGTTAATTCGCGGGCATACTGTGCGTGGTACAATTTTTCCGGGGGGGACCAGCAGAAAAAGGTTTCCGTGCTGTCCGGGGGGGAGCGGAACCGGCTCAACCTGGCGATGATGCTCAAGGAGGGGGCCAACGTGCTACTCCTGGATGAGCCCACCAACGACCTGGACGTGAACACCCTTCGCGCCTTAGAGGAAGCGGTGGACACCTTCGCCGGGGTAACCCTGGTGATAAGCCACGACCGCTGGTTCCTGGACCGGATAGTCACCCACATCCTGGCCTTTGAGGATGGGGAAGTGGTCTGGTACGACGGGAACTGGTCCGAGTATGCCGAATGGCGGCGGCAGAAGCTGGGCGCCGAAGCGGACCGGCCCCACCGCTACGTGTACCGGAAACTGGAGCGCTGAGGAAGGGGTGATGAAAGCTATTTTCATTGATGAAGCGCTAAAACAAATTTCAAACGAGGTGTCCCTTGGCTGCCTCAATTATACGATTACCGTCGAAAAAGACAGCCAAAAAATTTGGGATCACATTAACTCAAAAACAATTCCTGCAATAATTGATGAAATAACACCGGATAAACTTATTTACGAAAAGCACATAAAAGATTCCCGGGAGTTTTATAAAAAACTCGGCAAAGATCCAAGCCGGTATAGAATCTCATCCGAGGCATTATTGAAACGAATTCTTCAAAAAAAGGATTTATATACCATAAATAATGTTGTTGATATTAATAATTTAATTTCCATGACTTCCCGGTATTCTGTCGGGTCATACGATGTGTCTAAGTTAGGGGAGAAATTAGAATTCAGGAAAGGAAATGAAGGGGAGTCCTATAAAGGAATTGGAAAAGAAATGATTAATATTTCTTACCTGCCTGTTTTTGCCGATGAGTTTGGCGCCTATGGCAGTCCGACAAGCGACTCGGAACGGGCGATGATTACCTTACGCTCTTCTGAAATTATGACCGTCATTATTTCCTTTTCCGGTACAACGGATTTGGAACATTGGCTGTTACAGGCAAAGAAGTGTTTTGAAACATTCACCAATGCGCATGATTTTGAATCAAAAATTATCGTTTGAAAAAAGGAGATTTATTAAAATGAATGCCCATACGAGAAGATTCTTTTTTGCACTTACCTTTTTGATTAATTTCACCGGCTTAGTATTGCTGCACGGCCAGACAGAGAATGATGCCGGCGCCTATTATGACAGCGGTAATGGGTATTATAACCGGGGCGAGTATGAAAAGGCCATTGAGGACTACACCCGGGCCATCAACATTGATCCCAATCTTGCCTATGCCTATTGCAACCGCGGCAATGCCTATGGTGAAAATGGCGACTATGAAAAGGCCATAGCGGACTACACCCGGGCCATCAACATTGACCCCGAATATACCCTTGCCTATATCAATCGCGGCGAGGTGTATACACACCAGGGCGAATATGATTCGGCCATAGACGACTACATCCAGGCGCTCAGGCTTGATCCCAATGACGCCAATGCAAAACAGGGCCTTGACCATGTGGAACAAGCACAGGCGTCGTTACGCGATAGTCCGGTGGTAAGTACCGCGGCGCTGCCGGAACGTATACTATCCCAAGGCGGCAGGTCAAGGGCGGAACTGGTTGCGTTTCTCCTCAAAAATAACCAGGCCCTTGGAAAACGCAGGGAGTGGGTAAATAATTTGATCGATATTTATATCGCCGAAGCTGAACGGGAAGGGGTGAATTATGAGATAGCATTTGCCCAAATGTGCTATCATACAAACTATTTGAAATTTGAAAAAACCTTTGCCGGCGCTGCGGCGAACAATTTTGGCGGAATAAGCTCGTTAACATCATCCAAAAAGGCATATGCCTTTGAAAGTGTGCAAATAGGAGTTAAGGCGCATATTCAACATCTCAAGGGATATGCAAGCGGAGAACCGCTCAAAGGGATTTGCGTTGATCCCCGTTACCAAAACATAGGGGAAAAATTTGGTTTTGGGTCGGCCGCGACCATTGACGGGCTTTCCGGCAAATGGGCAGGGGTGAATTATGCACAGAGAATCAGAAGGATATTACAGGCGCTCTATAATTGAGCCGTTTACCCCTGGATTTTAATCGCAAACAAGCGTATTTTATATATATGCGATCCCAAAAAGAACTATCACTCGATACCAAAATCCTCGGCGCCGTTACCCGCTTCGGTCTTTCCGGCAAGGCGGCGGAGGCGGTCAAGCTTGCCCTGGGGGACGATGAGGTGCAGGCTATGCAAGAGTATGCCAACACGGTTTCCATCCTGCGGCTGAATTACAACGATCACGGCCCGGTCCATGTGCGTACCGTGGCGCTGAACGCCCTTGTTATGATGGGGCTCCTCCGGGACGCGGGGATCAAGACAAGCCTTGAGAAGGAGGAATGCGGCAGTTTTGAGGACAGCCTTACCGCGGTATTCCTGGCCTCGATATTCCACGACCTGGGTATGACCATAGGCCGCCAGGATCATGAGCTGCACAGCGTGTACCTGGCCTACCCTATCCTGGACCGGCTTCTGCGGAAGGTCTATGCCGGGAATCTGCAAAAGCTGGTCACGGTGCGGTCCCTGGCGCTGGAGTGCATAGCCGGGCACATGGGGTCCCGGACCATCCATTCCCTGGAGGCGGGGGTGGTACAGCTTGCAGACGGCTGTGATATGACCAAGGGCCGGGCGCGGATTCCCCTGATTGTGGCGGGGGGTCCCCGGGCCGGGGATATTCATCAATTATCCGCCAATTCTATTGAGGATGTCAGGATTTCCCGGGGCAGGGAAAACCCGATACACATTGAGATACAGATGTCCGGTGAGGTGGGCCTCTTCCAGATTGAGGAGGTACTCCTGGCAAAGATCGCCGCCAGTACCGCTAAGCCATATATCGAACTGTACGCCCTGGTAGATAACGGTGAACCGAAACGGTACCTGTAGCCGTTTCCGGGCGGCTTTGTTACTCCCCTGCTTCCTCGCCCTGCTCCTCCTCCCCGGCGCAAGCGCTCAGGTTGATTTCTCCGCCCAGAATAGCATGCTGGGCCAGGCAAGCTGGCCCATCGTCATGGGAACCGACCGGGGGCTCTACGGGATGGACCGGATGGGCATCATGCGGCCTCTGTGGACCGGGGGCGCGGTGCGGAAGGCGCTCAAAACTGCCGCATACTGGGCCATCCTGGGTGAGCAGGGAATTCTGGTTTCTACGGATCTGCTCCGCTGGGAGCCCCGGAATAAAGGGCTGCCGGTAAAAACCATAAAAAACTATGCACGGGGGGTAAAATCCTTTACCTTCATGGTCCAGGAAATAAAGGATCTCAAGGTACTGCCGGACAACCCGGACATCATGGTGTGCGCCACCAAGGATACGGTGTTTCTTTCCCGGGACGCGGGGCGGAACTGGGAAAGCCTGGGAGCGCCGCCCTACAGAACCAACGGGATAAAGGCGGTGGCTGCGGCAATGTTGCCGACGCTGACCGTTTTTCTTTCCCACAGCACGTATGGGGTGCATTACCGCCAACCGGATAGCCGGAATTCCACCTGGGTGGAACTGAACCAGGGGATCGAGCGGCTGGAAACCACCACAAACCCCGATGAGGTGTCGGATATAGCGGTAACCCTTGCGGAACCCCTTGCAGGTAGCGTCCCGCAGATCTACGCATCCCAAACCTTCCGCCGCCGGATCTATCAGCTTGATTGGGAGCAGAAACGGTTTACCCCCGTCTGGTCGGACGCCGCGAATTTCGGTACCGTAGATTCCCTGGACTTAAGCGCCCGGGGGATACGGTTTGTCAGGGAAGGGGCCATCATGGAATTGAACTACCCGCTGACCCCGATCATGACACGGACCAGACCGGATCTCCGCGCCTTTATACGGTCCATCCCCGCGGCCTGGGGGCTCAAGCCTTCAAGCCTTATCGCCTGGGACAGTAATACCTTCACCGGTACGGAACCGGTGGCTTTGTCGGAGCTTTGGCTGCTGGAGGCGGGGACGGCATCAGAACCGGAATCCCCACGGGATATCGCCCGGGGCAGGCAGGGCCTGTACCTCCCGGTGAATCATTCCATGGAAAGCCGGTCACTGGCGCCGTATCTCAAGGTGATTGAAGCAAGCGGCCTTGATATGGTGGTGATCGATATGAAGGATGATTACGGCCGCTTACGGTTCACGCCGCAGGATACGGCAATCAGCGAAAAGGGGCGGGTCTTCCGGCCGGTGGATATCGACGGGCTGCTGAAAAACCTGAAGGACCGGGGTATCTATACGGTTGCCCGGATTGTGGTGTTTAAGGACCCGGAACTGGCCAAAAAGGAAGGGGGCAAGTACGCCCTATGGGACAGCCGGAGGGGAAAGCCCTGGGCGGGCTATTACGATACGCGGCAGGCAAAGGGGACCGGGGTAGACAAGGATACCGTCAACGAAACAGAAATACTGCGCGCGGATGATCCGGCATACGAGATCCTCAGAACCTACTACGATGAACGCTGGGTGGACCCCTATTCAGAAGTAGTGTGGGAATATACCGCAGCCATTGCGGACGAACTCCACCGACGGGGCTTTGACGAAATTCAGTTTGACTATATCCGCTTCCCCACCGACGGGGTCAACCTCGGTGATGCACAGTATCGCTGGCGGGAAAACGGCATGGACATGGAAAGCGCCATCCTTTCATTCATGCGGCACATCCGTTCACGGGTGGATGCCCCCATAAGCATCGACATCTACGGCGCCAACGGCTGGTACCGCACCGGCGCACGAACCGGCCAGGAGGTGGAACTGCTGGCCCCCTACGTGGATGTAATCTGCCCCATGTACTACCCAAGCCACTTTGAACAGGACTTCCTCGCCCAGTCCCCCGCAGAACTCCGCCCCTATCGTATCTACTACCAGGGCACCCAGCGCACCGAGCGCATAGGCCGCGGCCAAATCATCGTCCGGCCCTATGTGCAGGCATTTTTCCTGAACGTCTCCTACGACCGGAAATATTACAACCCCGACTATGTCCGCCGCCAGATTGAAGGGGTCAGGGACGCCGGAGGGAACGGGTTCATCTACTGGAACAATTCAGGGCGGTATGACGACATACCCTCGCAAAGGACCACGGACGGCCGCAGTGATTGAGGAAGCGGCCCGACACAGGTGGTAAACAGGGCCGGCAGTTTTTTCAGTTGCGTATCGTCTATAGAGGGGGAATGCCCCGTCGTTAGCGGTTTTATGCGGTGGCGGGGTGGTCTGCTTCCAGAACTTTAGGGGCTTTCTTTGACGTTTTTTCTTGGGGGACCAGGCAGCCTTCGTCAAAATCCCGCATTTCGGCGGTATCAATTATTCCCAAATCGAATAGAGCTTGAGCCGATTGATGGAGAACCATCAGTTGTTCGCTTTCATAAATCTTTTTCATACAGCACTCCTAGATTTCAATGAATTCACCCGCTTTCAGCGCGACTTTAAGCTGTTCCTCCGACATAACAAGGTATCTTTTTGCCAATTTCTTGTAATACCGCAGTTCCTTTTCGGAGATATTGGCCATTTCTGATTTGGGAAACCCAAACGGAAAAAAGGTTTTATCTCTACTCCTGAAAAACACGATAACCCGGTAGCCTCCCGCTTTCCCTTCCCCCGGTCTGGGGATACGTTGTTTATACACATGGCCCCCAAGATCAGCGTCCGCCTGTCCGGCTTCAAGCTGGCCTACAATGTCCCTTAGCTCATCGTCACTGATGGCCTCTTTCGCGGCAAAGCGGGAAAACCATGAGTTTTTGAAAACTCTCATTCATGAGTTTTTGAAAACTCTCATTCATGAGTTTTTGAAAACTCTCATTCATGATTATAGCATGAATGGGGAGAATTCGCAAGTTAGGGCTTTTCATTGGCTCTATTCCGGTCCGCCTGGTCCTGCATTTTGAGGAAGAAGTCCATGGCGTTAAAAATGAAGTCCTGATATTGGGGCTCCAGGTTGGTAAACAGGGCCAGCAGTTTTTTCAGTTTCGTATCGTCTTTTTGGGCAAACATATCCCCTTCGCCGGTTCGCAGCCATTGGGGGTTTACGTTGAATGAATCGCAGATCAGCTTGATAGTCCGGTCGTTGACGCCCCGCTCTTGAGTTTCGACACAGGCAATCTGACTCTGGGAAATGGCAAGAACCTTTGCAAAGTCATGCTGGGTCAATTTTAGCGCTTTTCTTACTTTTTTAACCCGCTGATTGACGGTTAGACCTAAATCCTCGTCCATAAATATATAATAGAAGAAAAAACATTGCCCTGCAATAGATTTTTTACGGAAAAATGATAAAATCTCTTGACAAAATTGCAATCAAATAATAAAATAATCGGAAAAGGATATTTTAGGTGAATTATGACTGATACGGTAACGGTTTCTCGTTTGACGGCTTATTTTAACCGGCTGCCGGTCGAAAGGCAGTCCGAAATCCTGGGGATAGCCGAGGCGTTTGCCTTTACCCAGCGGAGCGCCGATTCCGACCCGTTGGCCGCTATGCGCGGTATTTTGCAGGAACCGCCGGGCGGGGAGCTTCCGCACCGCCATCACATTCTCCCCCGGTATCCTTCCCGGCCGTAGGGTTGGGTGTTAATGCGCGGGAAAGGATATACCCGCATTATGCCACCGCAAGAATCTATCTTGACATTGTCCGAAAGGCACGGGGGCGGTAGGACTCGTTTATAGCGGGGCCTGTATGGGTCCCGCATGTTTGGAAGAGAGGTAAAGAAGTATGGAAAAACAGTGTAGTAAGTGTGGCGCCGTTTATAAAATAACTTCGGAGGACTATCCAATGAGGGATAGGGATTCTTTGAAGTGCGAATTTTGTGGCGAAACTTACTTTTCATGGAATTGCGGTAAAATATATTCAAGAGAATTGATTTCCGGACCAACAAAGGATGAATACAAAATAGGTAACCAAAAGTCCAATGCTCTCAAATAAATAATCCTCGCCCTAAAGGGCGAGGTATTGAAGATTTCTCATTGAAAACTTTGTTTTTGTGGGGGAACAAATCCCCCACACCCCCAGTTGAATCGCCCTAAAGGGCGGGGAATTAAACCCCAAGAGATTAAAACCATGCAGGAGGTTTGTATGAAAAGAACTATTTTCCCCATACTCTTAATTTTAGTATTTGCCATGGTATGCTTTACATGTGTTAGTATGGGTGTAAGTCAACACGGGAAAAGCTATTTTGTTGGGAAATCTGAAAAGACCTTAACAAAATACTTTATTTATGCCGGTGAAACACACGACGGAGAAGGGGAATATGACAGAATACTCTATTTCACCGACAGGGTCGTTCAATATACGGCAACAAAACAAAAGGTCACCCGGTATAAAACAAGCGACTCAGAGTTGGTTTCCCTTATCGCTTTTGTCGAATATAATGACGGCTGTCTGCATTTGGTTGGCAGCGGTTCGAAGCCACACTACTCATACAATGATTACTACGGCTATTTACATAATACTAACGACAATGCCGTCGTTAAAACTGGGGTTAACAAGTTCAACAGCGAAGTTCAAAGGCTTAAGGCTATTGATTCATCGGGCCGGGAAAAGGCTTTTGAAAACAGCAAAATCGGAGACTGGTACTATATATCCGAGGTAAAGGATATGCCCCAAATGGAACGGGGATATGGCGGCAGTTCCGAAACGTGTGTGTACTGCGCAATGAAGGAAACGCCCTGCTCATCATGATTACCGACGACGGCCGGGGCTTTGATACGGCGGACTACGAAGGTTCCGGTAATACCGGCGGCAATACCGGCGGACGCCTGGGGATTCGCGGCATGTATGAACGGGCTGCCCTTCTGGGGGGAATCCTGTCGTTTAAAAGCGGAAGCGGTGAAGGGGTGATGGTGCGGCTTGAACTGCCGCAGGGGGTAGCATAGGGATTAACGATCAATGGCGGGTAGTTTTCAAATCAAAAGCTAAAGGATGCGGCTCCGGCATGAAGTCCGATAAGCAGACGGCCCACTGCACATAGCGTATGTTATGCGAAATGGTTTTTGAACTTATTGACAATAAATGAACCTCCCCGCCCTAAAGGGCGGGGTATCTGAAGATTTTTCTTTGACATATCAGAATAATTCCAGTTGTTTCTTCATCATTTGTTTATACTCTTTTTCGGTCCTTTGATTCTTTACGTATTCTGTTATTGTTTCTTCATTCCCATATTTGCTGACCGTACTTACAAAATATCCATCGCTCCAGAATTCCCCTCCCCATAACTGTTTCTTCACCTCTGGATGTGCTTCAAATACCTGTTTCGATATATTTCCCTTTATCGTTGTAACTATTTTCGTTGGGCTATACTTTGGTACTGACTGTATCAGAAAATGTA
>BNUY01000022.1 GCA_025997715.1 Spirochaetia bacterium | reverse complement strand
GAGGCCTTCCCTATCATCAGCAGAGATTTCAAGGATATTCCGGCGGATGATACGATTCGCCTTATCGTAGTTCCGCAGATAGTAGGTTTCCATGTTGGCATAGTCCAGGGCGCCCTTCTTATCACCGGGATAATGGGTCAGGAGCTGATCGTACTTTTCCTCTGCGTAGATGTACTGCCGCTCATCCCGGAAGGCTTCGGCGTACTTGTAGAACCAATTCTTTTGCCGGTGACGCTGGAAAGCCCGGTTAAAACGCTCGTTTGCCTGGGCATACGCTCCGGTGGGGATAAGCTCATACCCTTGCTTGTATATCGAATTTGCACGCAGGGGGGTATAAATGAAGGTATATCCCAGGTAGAACACCGAGGCTGCCAGGATGGCAATAACCAGGAACAGCCGCAGTACCGGCAGAAACTTATGAGCAAAAACATAGGCAAAACTGGCCTGCTCCTGCTCTAAATCTTCACCGGTTTTCTTTTCAAAACCCCGGGGAACAGGGATGGATCGATTCAGAATTTTCCCCGCCAGGGAAGCCGCTTCCCTGGGGGACCCGCCCCGGACCAGCAGCTTAATCAGGGAGGACATGAGATTCGGCGCGATGACCTGTTCGGCGATTATCTCTTCAACGGCGATCCGTAAATTCAGGGGATAGCCGGCGATGGTTTCCCGGAGCCGGTCAAAGTCACCATCGTTTAGGCTGATTTCTTCCACCGCCTCGTCGGACACATCTGAGGCCGTAACTTCAGGCATAAACGCCTCGGCGGCAAAATCAACGGCAGGGGCGGCGCCCGTTTCCCCGCCGGGGGCATTACCCCCCAATACCTCATCAAGGCCGGGCAGGGCAAAATCCATATCGGGAATACCCTCATCGGCGTCCCCTCCATCGGGGCTGAAACCCTCGAAGGGATCACCTTCAACGGCGCCTTCGGTAAGGGCTTCTTCCGCGGCATCGCCATTCGGGATCGGGAATTCCCCTTCGTCACCGCCGCCTTCTTCCAGGTTTATATCCGCTATATCGGGGAAAGCGTCCCCAAAGTCCTCTTCGGTGATCGGTTCAGGGGATGCCGCCTCAATTTCATCGGCAAAACCGCCTAATAGAGCGTCCATGGCGCCGGAATTATCATCGGTATCAAGAGGGGAACCTTCGGTTGAGGGTTCAGGGGCTTTACCGTCAGTTGCACCGGGAGCAGCCTCGGGAAAATCGGCGTTTAGATCGGGGATGTCCAAATCGATGCCGGCACTATCCACGGGAACAGTCTCTGGTTCACCTGATGAGAATCCAGAATCGGGGAGATCTTCCCCCAGATCGGGGAAGTCCAAATCTGTGCCGGCATTATCCGCGGGGGCTTTACCGCCAGTTGCACCGGGAGCAGCCTCCGGGGAATCGGCGTTTAGATCGGGGAAGTCCAAATCGATACCGGCATTATCCACGGGAATAGTCTCTAAGTCGGGGAGATCTTCCCCCAGATCTGAGAAGTCCAAATCGGCGCCGGCATTATCTGCAGGGGCTTTACCGTCAGTTGCACCGGGAGCAGCCTCCGGGGAATCGGCGTTTAGATCGGGGAAGTCCAAATCGATACCGGCATTATCCACGGGAATAGTCTCTAAGTCGGGGAGATCTTCCCCCAGATCGGGGAAGTCCAAATCGGCGCCGGCATTATCCGCAGGGGCTTTACCGTCAGTTGCACCGGGAGTAGCCTCCGGGGAATCGGCGTTTAGATCGGGGAAGTCCAAATCGATGCCGGCATTATCCATGGGAACAGTCTCTGGTTCATCTGACGAGAATCCAAAGTCGGGGAGATCTTCCCCCAGATCGGGGAAGTCCAAATCTGTGCCGGCATTATCCGCGGGGGCTTTACCGCCAGTTGCACCGGGAGCAGTCTCGGGGAAATCGGCGTTTAGATCGGGGAAGTCCAAATCAATGCCGGCATTATCCACGGGAATAGTCTCTGGTTCATCTGATGAGAATCCAAAGTCGGGGAGATCTTCCCCCAGATCGGGGAAGTCCAAATCGGCGCCGATATTATCCGCAGGGGCTTCACTATCGGCCCCACCGGGAACGGCTGTTTCGGCACCGCTATTACCAAGGCCGGAAAAATCATCATCAAAACTGACATCGGGAATATCAGCGGAAATGGCATCCGCAGAAAGGGCCTCTTCAAGGGCGGTTTCGGCGGCCGGAGGCGGGGTTAAATTATCGGGGCCGCTGCCCAGCAGATCGGCAAAATCAAAGTCCAACCCCGATTCTACCGCAGATTCTTCCGGGGATGTGCCGACATCCAGATCAATGCCGGGATCAAGGTCCTCCGAAAATGCCGGCTCTTGGGGGGGCGGCGGCGCAACCGGCTCGGAATCCGGAAGGGGCAGATCGTCCGGGGGCTGTTCCAATTGAGCCAGAACCATGGCTTCGTCGGCGATGGCGCCAAAAGAGGCTTTAAAGTTTTTCAGTTGCTCCAACGACGGCATGTGTACTCAACCGGGCTGAAAATCAGCGTAAGACTTCAGCCTAGGGGTCCCCTCTTGATTAAGATATTGAAACATCAGCCGATAATTGTAAATACGATATGAAAAAGATCATAATTCTGATGCTCCTTATTGTTAGTATCGGCAATATCGAAGCTATAGATACAGAATCTTACCAATATATCAGTCACCTGCTGAACATCCGGCTTCCCGGCGCGCCCGATGTTTTTGAAGACGGGGTGATTTTTACCGCACCCTCCACCTACCGGCGGGTGGGCATTTCTTTTGCCCATGAGGGCTTTAAAAAGGTCTATTGGTTTGAAAAAATGCTGAAAGCCAAGGATGAATTGACTCCGAAGGAAGAAAAAAGCAAGATAGAAACGGATCGATACCGGGATTCGGGGATACTCTTTTATGTCCTCAAAACGGCGCCCCCGGAGATTCGGGAACTGGAATACCGCCTGGTTATTGACGGCCTGTGGACCACGGACCCGCTGAATCCTCAATATCGTATCGATCAGAACTCCGGCATAGTCCGTTCAATGGTGGTGATGCCCGAATTCAAGAAGGTCCCCACCGCCTTCGACGGCCCCCCGGGTACCCTCACCTTCAATTACCAGGCCCCCTCCGGAGAAACCGTCACCGTGGCGGGCTCCTTTAACGGATGGGACCCCTTCATGTATGAACTGCGGGAAACAAAGCCGGGGTCCTATTCCCTCACGCTGCCCCTTCCTCCGGGAACCTACCACTACGTGTTTTTCCACCGCGGAGAGCGCATCCTGGACCCCTATAATCACAACCGGGTCTACACTATTGAAGGAATTGCCGCAACAGAAGCGGTGATCCGGTAAGCTACAAACAGCTCGCGATTGCCCCTTCCAGGGCATCAAGTTCGGGGGAAATTGTTGCCATAGGATCGGTCCTTTTCCAAAGGTTGGTAAACGCCGCCGGGATAGGAACCTGCCGGCCGGTAGTCTGGGCAACCAACTCGGCATATTTTGCCGGATGCCCCGTGGCAAGGACCACCACATGGCCGTTAAATCCGGCAGTCCGGGACAAACGCCGGGCGGCGGCAAAGGCTACGGCGCTGTGGGGGTCCAGCAGAATGCCGTAGCTTTTCCAGGCCGCTTCCATGGCTGCCAGGGTTGTTGCGTCGTCAATGGCATCGGGGTACACCATGTGCCGCATTACCGCCGGGGCTTCCGCATAAAAAGACGCCAGCCGTTCGTAGTTTGAGGGAACGCTCACATCCATGGCCGGCGAATTGGTCTGGATAAGCTTCCCCGGCTTAAATTCCTTCCCCTTAACATAGTCCCCAAAGGCATTATTGGCGTTCATGGCGGCGATAAACCCGTTCACGGGCATCCCCATTTTCCAGGCATAGAGCCCGGCGATCAGGTTGCCGAAATTCCCCGAGGGTACGCTAAAAACCAGTTCCCCGGTGAGGATTTTTTTCAGTTTGATAAAGGCATAAAAATAATAGAACACCTGGGGCAGCAGCCGACCCGGATTGATTGCGTTTCCGCTGGTAATACCGTAGCGCTCCGCAAAGGGCCGGTCGTTTATTGCCTCAACGATAAGGCGCTGGCAGTCGTCAAAGGCGCCCGTAATCTGGATGGGGATGACATTGCCCCCATTGGTAACATAGGTTGCGGGGTCCAGGCCCCGGACCGGCCCGGAAGGATAGATGATAACCGAAACCATCCCCCGGCGCCGGGAAAACGCATGGGCTATGCTGACCCCCGTATCCCCCCTGGCTGCGGAGAGGATCATGGCGCGCCTGGTACTGCCGAGGAGTTCCTCCATGACCGCCGCCAAAAAGGCAATGCCGTAATCCTTAAAGACGCCGGTAGGTCCGTTACAGAGGGTTAGGACGGAAAGGGTATCATCCAGTTGCTTCAACTGGGGTTCAAAATCAAAGGCGCTTTCCGCAACCCTGGCGGCGGAAAAGGGGTTCAGTTCCCCCTGGAGCAGGGCCGGAGCCACGGTGGCGACCAGTTCCGGATAGCTGGTTGCGGAATCCATATAGAGGATATACTGCCGCATATCTACTACTGAGTCGGGAACATAGAGCCCGCCATTGGCCGGCAGGCAGTTAAGGATCGCGTCCTTAAAGGAAACCGTGACTGTATCAGCGGACCGGAGTCCGGCGGACTTTAATCCGAGTGACCGGGTAGACCTAAATTGCATTACTATCCTCTTTCAGTACCTCCTATAATACCCGCCAAACAAATACTTGACAATGGATCGTCCAAAGATTGCCCGAAGGGAGCAAAAGAGGATATTGCGCCGTTTTTAGAGGATTAGGAACTGTTGAAGCCATACGGCGGGCTTTTTTCACTACCGAGACGACAGCCCGTTTGATACCTGCAACATTCATTTTGCTATACCATTCCTCCTGCCCTTTTATATCATCGTTTTATTTTTGCCGGATCAAATTTCCATATATCCAATTCGCCGTCGTATCCACAGACGCAAGTACGAGGCGAATTGGTGATTGGTAATGTGTATTCCTTATCGGGACAATCATGAATTTCATAACATTCTTCGCAATAGTATGCATTCTCGCTTCCATGTTCGCAATCGCACTCCGTACAAAAACATTCGGCGGGTTTTCCGCATTTTACGCACTTAATATCCGGTGGAACATTACGGGCAAGAAGGCGAACCGCGTCCTTTTGCGGCGGGCGCATGCTATCATCAAGGACAGTAACCATGAGAGTTGTTGTTGAACCAAAATCATACCTATAGAGCAATTTTGCCCCGTTCGCAAATGCTTTTATTTTTGTATTCATAGCAAACTCATCCCTACCCCAACTATCAACCGGCGGAAAAAAACCACTCATGTGTCCACAACATTCCAGCCAGATTTGACGCAGAAAATCATCCAAATCCACAAGCTTAGCGTTAAATGCAATATCTAAAAGCAGCCAGTATTCTTTTTGATACGCGCCTTCAACTTTTATAAGCAGAACCTTTTCGCCTTTTTGCGCAGACAAATGCGACTTCAAAACATGATTTTTCATCTTGATTTTTGTAAGCTCCTCGCCGCACAAAAAGCAATTTCCTGTCATTACCTGGTTATTCATTTTTCCTCCGATCCCTTTAATCTCGTCTCCATTTAAATTATACAACTCATACACCGCCCTATCAATCTGCCGTCCTCTCATGGTCTTTGTTTGAGGGACAGTTTCCGCTTGTTCCCTGCACTTCAACTCAAGCATTTTCCGAGGTAGATGATTGTACCGACACGCTTACCCCATAGCGCAATCGGCCTTCTGCAACATTCATCATATCGAAAAACACTTTTGTCATTTTAGGAAACTGTTCAAGTTGTGTGTTTATCCCATCCGGTATGTAACCTGTAATGCGCCGTCTCAAGAGCTCAATATCGCGTGACTGAAATAATGTAGGCAGATTCACAATAAGCAATAACGCAATCGGCTTTGTGAATTCATTGCCGGACGCAAGCCACCGCAACATACTATCCTTGAATTTCATCCCTATTTCGAGCGGAAATGCAGCAACCGGATCATTTAACATCAGATAGTCTGTTTTCTGCCGCTTGCCTATTGCTATCTGAACAAGTGGGTTAGCAGACACATTTACATAGTTCTTTACCTCAATGAAAAAATGCGCCTCGTCATTCTCCGCGATAAAATCCACTATTTTCAATCCTGCACATTGGTTTTCCGGCGTATCATAGCATTTGGCAGAATTGAACGCAGAAAAATCAAATTCCATACCGCTCTCGGTTAGTTTCATTTCAAGGCCACCCCCGCCTTTTCTGCTGCTACCTCAGTCACACGGCGAAGAAGCTTATCACCCGCATCTTCAATAACACTATTCGGAAGCGACACATAATCTTCCGCAACATCGGCGGCAATTCCGATGTCCATTTTGCGTAAATTAAAATAACGGAGAGCGTTTTCGGCCTTCTTGTTCAATTCAAACCACCGAGCAACATCGTAACTATGTGTAGCAATAAATATCTGCACCCCATCCTTTTGTAATTCAAGTAAAATGTCAACAAGGGTGGGAATGAGTTCAGGATTTAGGCTGTTTTCCGGTTCGTCCCAAAATAGTATTGAACCACTCGAAATTTCGATTAAGTGATATTTGATAAGAAGCCATAAAAGCCCAAATTTACGCACACCAGAAGCCTCATACATTGCGGTTACACCATTTGAAAATACGAATGACTGTAAGTCTTGACTGAACTCTACTCCAGAGAATGCTATACCTTTTTCTCCAAGTAATTTACCTATAGCATCACATATTACCGCAGCTTTTTTCTCAGTAAAGAACGCTTGCGCTGTGTTCGCAATATTAAACAACTTTATAAACAACGATTTTGAAGCTGCGTCAGGACAATACAGGTGAATCATATCCTCAATGAGCTTCCCGAGATTACCATTAGTTCTTTGTTCTTGTGACAAAATTTCCCCATTAAACCACTGAGTATGAGAGTCAGAACTCCCATTAATGAACATCCTGAGTTCTTTCGTGAAGTTCTGGACAACTTTCAATAAGTCAAACTCAGGAATATAGGTTAGGCTCTTGACTAACAAACTTTTCCCTTGATTGAGCTTGCGAACACGAAGCTCCTTTGGAAGTTGGCTAAGAGCAACAGGTTTACCATTTTGCCCTATAACACTGATAAAATCATCAGATGTTTCCGTGGTAGTTGCAATAATCTCGTCGTTAGCATCAATAGCACTAACAGTTATACTATAACGAGCGTCAACTTGCGGTGCAATATCGCGCCAAGAGATGCTCTTCATTGGAATAAAACTGTATCCGCGAACTTCTTTACCTTGCTCTTTGATAGCCATCGCGGTATTCACATCTTTCTCTTCTGCCAGTGCCGCATACAGCACTTTCAGTAATGTCGTTTTACCGCTACCGTTGCCGCCAATGATGATATTCACGCCGGGGCAAAAGTCCACAGCGAAGTCGCTCTTAAATACTAAAAAGTCCTTTATTTCCACGCGGCTGATTGCGTTTGTCATTATCTTTTCTCTCCCTCTACTACTTTTATTTCATCCTCACTCAACCTATACAACTTATAAACTGCCTTGATTGCCCTGTCAATTGGTTTTACGTTGTTCTTACCTTGCAACTTCACGTCGCATACCCTTTGATACATAGAGCATATCCAAGTCTCTATTGAACTGGGCAATTGTATTTTCCAAAGCAGCAAGCCGGGTTCGCATTATTTCTTCATCACTTACCCGTCCGATTTTTCCGGTGCTAACGGCGGATTCAACATTAGAAACGATAGATTCGATTTCTTTTTCGTTTAAGTCTTCTGCTCTAGGCATTTAATTCCTCCAGTAAGTAATAGTATTGTTTCCGCAATCTCATTGCGTGTATTACCTTTATCTAAATTATACAGCCAATATACCGCCTCGTCAATATGATGGTTATACATTACTATCACCAATTTCTTCCTCGCCGTTTGCCTTCAATATGCGGTTCAACAATGGTTTAGAATAATAACGGTTTTTTTCCAGCAGGATTAGGAAATAAGAACGCAGTATATCAATTAATTTATTTTCTTTTGCCTTTGTTAAAACACCCAATGTGCCAATACATACTACAGAATCAAGCTCCGCTATTTTCCGTGCAATTTTATCATCTATTAAAAGATAGTCCGCATTAATTTCCTGGTACAGGGTTATTGCCTCGGATTCTCCTTTGTCTATTACTTGCTGATGCTTATTTTTAATTGTTATCTTTTTTGTTTTTTCTCTATAGGACATTATTTTCGGTATATTAAATTCATCAGCACATTTCATTAATTCATCCCATACCGCCTCGGGAATATACACTTCACCATAGATGCATTCCAACAGGGAAAGTTTATCTATGATCGCTAATGAGATCAAGGATCCGGTATCGGCAACAACAATCATACCAGTTTATACATCCCGCATTTTTTGAACATCCTGCATTATATCTTCATAGGTTAAAAGGGAAATGGGTATCTGATGTTCTGAAAGATATGTTTCAAAATCCACCCGGTTCATCCCGGCTATTTCGGATGCTTTCCCTATGCTCATCTTTTCATCAAGATACAGCTTTATTGCCAACGCACGATAAATGTCCTTTTCAACTGCACGATCATCATTGCCGATTATACCGTATAGCGTATCCGGCATATGAAGGGTAATAGTTTGGCTATCATTCATACTTTAACCTCCGTCCTTTACTGCTCTCATTTCATCTTTAGTTAAATTATACCGCCGACATGCAACCCCGTCAACCCGAAAAGTGGTGATAGTCACCATCGAGGTTACCAGTAATAGAATTCCCACCTATAATGAGTTCCGTAATTTGGTGACAGGTACCTTTGGGGCTGTCATCCAAAGGAAGAACGTTATTTTTTTTTATTGCTTAAATCAGAAATGTATCTATTATGAAGTTCCTCCAAGGATTGCCCGAAGGCGGTATACATATCGGCGGTGTATTTTTCAATGATATTTATCGCATCATCCGGAATGGTCTCTGCCGGACGCAACAGTTCATAGGCTTCAAGATTAAAGACATCGGCCATTTTTGCCAAGGTACGGGGCGAAACCCATTTTTTCCCGTTTTCAATATCACTTAAAAAGGGGATGGAAATATCAAGCTTTTCCGCCAATTCAGTCTGTGAAAATTTGCGGAAATTGCGATATCTTTTTAAATTTATACTCAAAATACGCCGTAAATCCCCTTCATCCATAAAACATAGCCCCTTAGATAATTTACTATGCTATTAGCTTGACAAAGTGAATAAGCATATAGATAATTGCCTTAGCAAATAGATAATTCTCTTTAGCCGAAAAGAGGTTGTTTAGGCGGTTATTACGGCAATCAGTGTATGAATTTTCATACACGCAGAGGGTATTACGCCGTTTTTAGCGGATTAAAGGAAATGGTATGAAGGCATATACTATCAAGGAATATATCACCCTCCTCCGCGTAAAGCATTATGTAAAAAATACGCTGGTACTTGTTCCCTTGTTTTTTAGTTTATCATTCTATGATGTAAAAAATGTTTATACCGGTATCTTTGGCTTTATTGTTTTTTCGCTGCTATCATCTATTGTATATATACTCAACGATATAAAAGATATTGAAAAGGACAAACTCCATACAATAAAATGTAAAAGGCCTTTGGCGGCAGGAACAATATCAAAAAGAAGCGCGGTAATAACGGCGCTATTTCTTTTCATTCTTATGGGGATTATAATAATTCTCACCGGAATTTATAAAAGTGTTTTTGCATTATGTGTTCTCTGTTTGTATTTAGTGTTAAATATATTGTATAGCCGCGGATTAAAAAATATACCAATCATTGATATTGTTATCCTTGCAAGCGGTTTTGTTTTTCGGGTTATATTCGGCGGGTTAATAATAGGCGTGGAAATATCAGTGTGGCTTTATTTAGTAGTTACCATTGGAGCATTTTATATGGGGTTTGGCAAAAGACGCAATGAAATGCTGCAGCAGGGAAAAGAAACACGGAAGGTAACAAAGGCCTATTCATACAATTTTCTCGATAAAAATATGTATGTTTGTCAAACCTTATGTATTGTGTTTTACTCCCTGTGGAGTATAGATGCCGTAACGGTGGCGCGTTTTCACTCAAACGCATTTGTGTTTACCATACCGCTTGTGGTGGTATTGCTTCTCAAATACAGTTTAAGCGCAGAAGCGGATTCTGACGGTGATCCGACCACCGTATTATTCCACGATAAAATCCTCATTGTTTTGGTTTTGCTTTATTTTGCATCAGCATTATTTATTGTCAATTTGGCCGGGATCGTTAAATGAAAAATATAGTTCTGATTCTTACCAGTGTTTCGTTAAACGCGGGCGCGCAGATCCTCATGCGCAAAGCAATGATGCAAATCGGTGAAATAAATATCGAAGCCAAAAACTTTATATCATATTTGCCCCAACTTTTAGGCAATATATTTCTATGGATTTCATTTTTATGTTATGGATTTAGCATACTCATCTGGATAATTATATTGTCAAAAGTTGAAGTAAGTTACGCCTACGCATTTTCAAGTTTAGGTTATATTCTGGTAACAATAATGGGAGCTTTACTGCTTCACGAGCATGTTTCTATGGTGAGGATTGTTGGGATTATCATTGTATGTTTTGGCATTATTTTAGTGGCAAGGAGTTAGATAGTTCAATGAAATTTGCAGAAAATGATAAAATTCTAAAAAAAATGAGGCTGTTTTTTATTATGAGCTCCTCAATCTTGATATTCGTTGCTCTTGTATTGTCATTGTCTTATACAATACGGAATGCTATAATTATCTTTGCAGAAAATTTTTCCGCAGACAAATCTATTGTTTATGAAAACTGGCATAAAACACTTATTCATTACAGCCTTGTTCTTATGTTTTTTTCAGTTTTTCTATTATTTGTTTGTAGAAAACTGTCATACACAATAATTTGTTTATTCACAAAATTTACGAATATGTCTCTTAAATTAAAATGTCTAAATATTTTATTTATTTCTTGTGGGACTTTCTTGACTTTTGTTTTGAGCAGAGGGTCTACCACGACAATAGATGTTATATTATCATCCTTCATTCTTGCAATTATATTTATCAATTTTAATGTTTTGCAGAGAGTTATACAGTCAAATTTCAAAAAATACAACGCACTTTTGTCTATAATTTTTTCGATTTCTGCGATATATCTTAATACGCAACGGTTTGGAGATAAGTATATTGTAAATACCCATAATTTGATTGTTAATTTATGTGCTATTTGTATTATTATCGCGGCCGTACTATTTGTGTCATTTTTGTATTATTGGTGTTTTATTCTATTAGCTCCAAAATGTAAACTCTTTTTCAAAAATATAGATAAGACCGAAAAAATGCTTCTTATTGTGATTAGTATTTTTATGTGTATATTTATCTCAGTTGTATTTACTAAAACAAATGTATTCTATGGGGCAGAGTATAATGGTTCTATTGTCGACTTTGACATAATCTATATGTCCGATTCAGGAAACCTTATGGAAACTAATGTATATATGAATATCGGTGCACCCGAAAATGATATCAGACAACCATTATTTGGACTGTTTGCACTGCCATTTGGTACTATTGCATGGATTGTCTCAAAAATATTCTTTTCCATACCCAATGCATACCCAATAATTATTACCATAATACAAGCAATTTTATTACAAATTTGTATATTGTTAATCGCGCGCTTGCTGTTTCGTGATATACTATCTAAATTGGCTTTTTCATTAATTTGCTTATCATTATATCCAACATTGCTTTTTTCAGTTATGGCAGAGCAATATGTTTTTGCAGTTTTTTGGCTTATTGTTTTTATTTATTCATGTTTAAATAACAGTATTTATAAAAAATTTTTGCTAATTGCGGCTACTGGTTCTTTAATGCCAAGTGGCATATTGTTTCCTTTATTGATGGATTCAAAAAATGTAAAACAGTCTATTAAAACTCTTTTAAAGCTTGCATTATTGTTTGTTATAATTATTATATTGGCAGGTCAGTTTCAATTATTGCTTGTAAACATTATACCTATCGGCGGTGGTGGGACTATTGCCGGATTATTGAACAGTTTTGGAGGAAAAAGCATAGATTTTTCAAATAGACTGTTGCAATATATCAATTTTGTTTCACTTTGTTTATTTCATCCCGACGAAGCGAGTATCAATTATTCAAATGGATATGCAACGTGGCAGTTAGGTAATATAACAACTCTTAACATAAAGGGTATTATTATATTACTTCTTTCAATCCTTGGTTTTGTTTTAAATAATAAAAAGACATTTGCACGTACTTGTATGGGCTGGGTATTTTTTTCTTTTTTAATATTGTGTTTAATCGGCTGGGGAACCGCTGAGAATGGGCTCATTCTTTATACTCTTTATTTTTCATGGGCATTTATATCACTCATTATATTAGGGTTTGAAAAAATATTATCGAAATATTATATGATAAAATATATTTTGTATACTATAATGTTTATAACTTTGTTATGGATAAATAGTAAAGGCATTTTAGAAATAATCTATTTTGGATTAGATAAATACCCAATATAGAAGGAGCATATGTTGTAAAAACTAAAGTGTAGCCGCTTTGCGGCTGGGGCAGTCCAAACTTCGTATAACGTTCCGGCTGTATCAAAGCCGCTTGCACGGCATCAAGGGGTTTTTGGGCTTTTACAATGTTTTTGGTTCTGTTCCATGACGCTGTACCTGTTCTTGATTATCTTCCTTTGGCAAAGGTCTTCCCATAATATTTAGCACCTTTTTTCGGAGTTTTTCTGTAGCTACATCAATAAGTTTCCAGTCAATCCCCTTTATTTTGCTCATTTTATGAGAGTTACACCCCAAACAGTCCTCTTCCATACAATTATCACAGAGACTTTTCATAGACAACCTCTTATACTTATTATGTAAGTAAATACTTATGACTTTTTTCAGGTGCAGTCTTATGGAACAGAGCCATGTTTTTATATTCCAGCCCTGCTTTCCCGTAATAGTTCAACAATTTCCTGCATTGTTATGTCTGCTTTTATACACGAAATATCTTCAAGACGTGGTGAATCCCATCCTATAAGGTTTCTCTCGTTTTTTCTACCCGTTACCTAATTTTGGAACTGGCTCATTTTTATAATATTAGGCTCTGTTCCATAAAGCGGGGCCTACTCCGTAAATCGGCTGGCATAACCTAAAAGTGCGTCATTTTGACACACTGCCTATAATTTTATCCGTTTTGGCTCGAAAATTGGAGATTTCTGCTTACATAAAGGGTATGGACGTTGACTAATTTTTATGTTAATGTCCTATAAACCTCTTGAGTGGTCTTTGACCATTTAGTAATGGCTGAGTAGCCTCCAGATAAGCTACCAAGAGGCGTTAGACCATCCCTTATTGGCTTTGGGGTGGTCTTTTTTTATACAAAGTCAATAGCTGTTAATTCTACACATAAAACATTGTTGTTTTCTTTGTATTTACTAAGATGATTGAAATTAACCTGATTGCCTTGTTTGAATGTTACTGTGGCAATTCTTAAAGTATGGATTTCTTCTTTTATTTCTTGTTTTTGATCTTTATTTTCTATTTTTGTTATGTATTTTCCTTTACAATAAAAAATGTGAGCCTCATCTCCACGAGTTGTTTCTGGGTCATCAATATGTTGACTTTCTTCTGGGACATCATGGTATGCGTTTTCAATGATTGTTTTTAGATACCTGATTGCAGGCCATAGCTTGTAATTTCCTCTTTCTTGGAAACAATGATTAAGACCTCTTCTTACAAGTTGAATTTTTATTTTAGACTCATTATTAGTAACAGACTTGTTCAAAAGATCATTTGTAAAAATAGTGTTATAGTATTCCTTTATAGATGCAAGAGCCGCATCCTTTTCATCTTTTGTTTTTGAATTCTGTAAAGCTAAAAAATATTTTGGTTCATCATCATTGACTACAATATCAATAATAGGCAATTTATTTGTATCAATTTCATGCTTAGAGGATTCCGCTTCTCTAAAAATCCGTTCAAACCGATTGTCATTGTAAATCTGTTCGTACAATTTTTCCGTTGTATCTTCCATAAAGAATTAGTCCGTCGAAGAATAATAACTAATTAAACATGGCTACAAGAATATATAATGACTGGTATGGCGCTTATCCTGACGAGATAAAATGCGCCGCTAATGTAGAGTATGTCTTAAAAGCATGTGATAAATATGTTGTTAATAAGTATGACGCTGATGGGGATACTATGGCAGGACCTCTTACAGCACCCTATTTTAACGCAACATCAACCAAGGAAGCAAAACAAGACATAAAACCTTTCGAGGATTCAGCACTCGACATTATCAAAGACCTAAACATCGTTTCTTACAATTTTAAGACTGATGATAAAGGTGAACCTCAAATTGGATTCATAGCGGAGGAAACTACGCCTCTTTTATCAGGAAAAGACCAGAAGAGTATGAAAATCAATACTACGATAGGATTATTATTAAAATCCATACAGGAATTGACGGCGGAAGTTGAGCAACTAAAAAAACAGACTAAACCTTAACTCTCGGTGGTGCGTCTAATTTTTGTGTCGCTTCATAGATTTTATCGAAATTCATAATTAGTCTTTAATTACACCAACTTTACAACAGGTTCAAAGTTAAAAGTTTTATAAATCTTTAAATAACCACATCCTGCAACATTAGTGCCTACTATATGATCCTGCCCACCCTCGCCTCCGGAATAGTAAGCGTTCATGCCCACGCCGAGGCCATACTGTCCTCCCATACCACCTTTAAACACAGTAAAGTCATAGGGAGTAGTAGTTTTTACTGTCTTAGTAGCTCCACCGGTCAGTCCTGAGCCTCCTACAGGTCCTTCTCCCCCACTACCGGCGAGAAGGCGCCGCCGGCGCCGTCTCCTCCATTGCCACCAGAAGTACTGGTTCCACCTGTACCACCTTTACCATCGCTGGAGGAACCATTACCGCCCGTGCCATAACCCGCTCCCCCTCCTGCACCACCGCCGCCGTTTTTGCCGGATCCATTAGCACCTGAACCACCACCTCCAGCTCCACCTAACGCATAGATAAAAAGGCCATTGGCTACAAAGTATGTGTTTCCACCAGAAGCCCCTCCTCCACCACCACTTTGAGTATCCCCACCACCACTATCGCCGTTTCCTTGTCCACCATTTTGTCCAGGACCACCAATACCATAAAAGAGTGTTTGTGATACAGGTATAACAAAAGTTCCAGTTTTAATTTCTCCATCCGCCCCTAAACCACCATTTTGTGATCCATTATGTTTACTACTCCCACCTCTACCTCCTGTTCCCCCCTTCATTTCATACCGATAACATCCAGAGAGCAACATTATTTCTAAGTTTGAGCCATGTTTAGTGCTGAGGGATATTAATGTTCCACCAGTTGTAGGTGCAGTAATAGAACTAAGAGTAACTAGATTACTAAACATTGCTTTATCATCGGGCGTCATAAGTCCAGGGTCGGTTGTTGTTGCGTTCAAAAGTGTATTATCACCGTTAGTCTTAAAAAAATCTAAAAAAGCCATGTATATTTAGTAAGATTTTAAGCGGCTATCTTAAACTCTACTTTGTTGATGTCTTCTTGTTTTTGAGGTGTTGCTTACATTTGTTGATTTTGTAGATATATTCTAAAGCCCACTACCACTGGCTCCGCCCATTAAAGTCCCTACTTTGCAATATCGAACCATTATATCACAACTTGTAATCCACAATTCGTGGACAATTTCAAGAGCCTTTTCTATTGTTTCACCTTTTGAAAGAAGGCTTGTAAAAACTTCAATATCTCCGGCTTCAATATTATTTTGTGCAAGCCAGTTTTTTACAATGTAGATGTCACTGCTATTAAGAGGATAATCTATTAAAATCATATTTTTCCGATCCTCACCACCACCATAATATATTTTCCTAATTGCTCAAGACCATAATTTAGGTTGCGGGTTACTGATGTTTAGTATGATATTAACAAAGATTTAGAGAAAAAAGTTAGTAAGATTTACGCCGCTCTCTTAAACTCTACTTTGTTGTTGATGTCTTCTTGTCTTGTGTAGGTGTTGATTGACACTACATTGTCAAAGTTGAGATTGCTGATTTTGATTGCCTTAAAGAAGTTGACATAGTTGTCAAGGTATTTGGTGGCTACACCACGGAATCTGTCAAGGAAGTGTTTGAGGTCATTGTGGTAGGCGTTAGTCCTTGCTATGTTGTATCTCTTGTCGTTAGTGATACCGCCGACAATCTGTATAAGTTTGACATTGTTAAGTGTCTTGTAGGATTTATCACCGTCAGTTACCAGAGTTGAACCTTTGACGATTTGTTGTGAAAGATTCTGCCTAATCTCCATTTTTGTTACCTTGCCATAACCTACCGGCTGATTGAAGAAGTGATTGTTTCTGTCAAGGGCGGTTATGACACAGACTTGATTTTTGGAGAGTCCTCTTTTACTAACACTAAACTTTGATTTACCACGCTCACGGGCGGTTCCAGCGGGGAGGTTTTTGCTACCTTTGTTTGACTTTGGAAAGTAGGTCTCATCTGCTTCCACTATACCGGAAAGTTTTGCGCTTTTGACTGACTGGACGGCGGTAAGGATTTTGTGTCTCCAGTAGAAGGCTGTTTTAAGATTGATTTTGAGGTTTTCGGCTATGGCTCTTAAAGAAAGACCATCGACCATAAGATTGATGTATTGAGACCAGATTTCAACGGGCTTCTTGGTGTTTTGAAGCGGAGTTTTAGTTTGAATGGAAAACTTTACTCCACAATCTTTGCAATGAAACACTTGTTTTCCATTCCGTAAGCCTTTTTTGATTATGTGGTAGGAGCCACAATGGGGACATTTTGCGGTATTGGATGACAAGTTATGGAATACGGAATTGGCTTCAATTTTAAGGACATCTCTCGACAGGGTTTCAATGAGAGATTTTTTATCTTCAATGGTGAGTGTTTTAAGTATGGCTTCTAAACTTGTTCCTGTCATCATCTTCTCCTATGCCTATTATGTAAGCATAATTTGGAAGATTTCGTGAAAAATTACGATTTTTTTGGAGTAGGCCCCGCTTTATGGAACAGAGCCTAATATTATCAGGCGTATACTTTTTTATACAATTGAGCGGGAATGGAAAGTATAGACTAACATGGGCAGCCAGGACTACAATAACAACATGAAACTGGTACAATTTGGCGGCGGAAATATCGGCCGCTCTTTTATCGGGGCTTTGTTTTCCCGCGCCGGCTGGGACGTGGTCTTTGTTGATGTTGATCCCGTCCTGGTATCCCGCCTGAATCAGGAGCAATACTATACGGTGGTGATTAAGCGGGAAGGACAGGCCGATGAAAAGCGGCGTATCGGGCCGGTGCGGGCGGTTGATGGACGGGATCTTGAGCTGGTGAGCGGCGAGATCGCCGGCGCGGATATGGCCGCAACCAGTGTGGGTAAAGGAGCACTTCCCAAGGTACTGCCGGTCTTAGCCCGCGGCTTGGAGAAGCGCTTCAAAAAGGAACCGGAGCGGCCCCTGGATATTATTATTGCGGAAAATGACCGGACCGCCCCGGAACTTTTCAAGAAGATCCTTACCCAGGAGTTGGGGCCGGCGTATCCCTTTTCTCGCCTGGTGGGACTGGTGGAGACCAGTATCGGAAAAATGGTGCCCCTCATGCGGAAAACGGATTTGGCGGAGGACCCGCTCCGGCTTTTTGCGGAGGAATACGAGACCCTTATCCTGGATAAGCGGGGCTTTAAAGGACCTCTGCCGGATATACCCGGCCTGTGCCCGTCGGAACCCATTGAGGCATTTGTGGACCGGAAGCTTTTTGTGCATAATTTGGGCCATGCCGCCACGGCCTACCTGGGGTATCAGAAAAATCCCAAGGAGCCCTTCATTGCCGGGGCATTGAAGCTGGAGGGGGTTGAAGCGGGGGTCAGGGCGGCCATGAATGAGTCGGTCAATGCCCTGGCTTTAGAATATCCCGGCGCATACAGCCGGCAGGAACTCCTGGATCATATGGAAGATCTGCTCTTCCGGTTTAAGAATTCCGCCCTGGGAGATACGGTTCACCGGGTAGGCCGGGACCTCAGCCGGAAGTTAAGCCGGGACGATCGCCTGGTGGGGGCCATGCTGCTCTGCGCAAAACGGGATGTCCCCTTTGGCGCAATTGCCGCGGTGTATAAGGCGGCGCTGAACTTTGCGGCAACCGACGAAAAGGGCATCCTCTTCCCTGCGGATGCCCAATTCCGTTCCGGGGGGTCCGTTCAGCTTGCAGAAGTTTTACAAAAAGTTTCCGGCTTGGATAGTAGTAATGCTGTTGACAAAAAAGTAATAGATCTATTGAGAGAAGGGGACGCAGGATGACTATTCACGGAACCGGCTGTTGTTTAATCGATTTTCTCTACCCTTCGATTGATTTTTCCGCCCCCGCGTTTCAGCAGGCCCGTTCCCGGCAGGAAGGGGACGGCGGCTTGAGTCCGGGGCGGCTGGTCTTCGCCGAAGATTTTGAACGCTTCAGGGGAAAACCCTACGAAACCGCCCTGAAGGATATAAGCGGCGGAATGCCCCCGGCGTCCCACAACCTGGGGGGCCCTTCGGTAGTATCACTAACCCATGCCGCCCAGGTGCTGGGGGAAACCGCCCGGGTGTGTTTTTTCGGCATCCGGGGTTCCGATGAAACCGGGGATCTGGTGGAAGCGGCCCTTTCCCGGCTTCCCTCCCTGGGGCGCCGTCTCTTAGCAAAACCCGGTGCCACCCCCCGGTCGGATGTACTTTTGGACCCCCGGTACCATAACGGCCACGGCGAACGCACCTTTATCAACCTGTTAGGGGCGGCCCGTAATTTTTCCCCCGCAGATTTAGGAAATGATTTTTTCGATGCCCATATCATCGCCCTGGGCGGAACCGGCCTGACCCCGCCCCTCCATGACGGCATGACGGAACTCCTGAGCCGGGCCCGGAAAAGCGGCGCAGTAACGGTGGTGAATCTGGTGTACGATTACCGCAGTGAAATCAACGCCCCTGGCCAAAAATGGAAACTCGGGCTCCGGGACGATGCCTATCCTTCTATTGATGTCCTTATTGCCGACCATGACGAGGCCATAAAAACATCGGGCTGTTCCTCTTCGGAAGATGCGGCGGCGTGGTTCCTTGCCCAGGGAACCGGAGCGGTGTTGATTACCGAAGGGGCGCAGTCCATCAGGATTGCTGCGGGCAAGGGGGTATGCCGCCCCCTGGAATCCCAAACCCTGCCGGTCTCTGAGGCCGTAAACCAGGACTTGGCGGCTCACCCGGAACGGCGGGGGGACACCACCGGCTGCGGCGATAACTTTGCCGGGGGCATTATCGCCGGTATTGCGGAGCAGCTTGCCCTGGCGTCAAAGGGGACCATTGATCTCCGGGAGGCCTGCATCCTGGGGACCGCCGCCGGGGGTTTCGCCTGTTTTACGATGGGGGGCACTTTTTACGAAACCTATCCCGGGGAAAAACGGGAACGGCTGGCGCCCTATATTGCAGCGTACCGGAAACAGATTGGGTGACGGTAACGATAGTCACTATAGCTAATTTTTGTTTCAACTGATACTACTTCTAACACCGCGATTGACTTGCCGGATAAATTAAGCGGCGGTCTATCCGTTCCACCGCCTTTTCATACTCAAAGAGCAAAACATACTGTTCAATTTCACTGATAAGGGTTTTAGCGTTACTGTCCAGCGGCAGAGCACTATAGCTCAGTAATTGTGTGTTCACCGATTCGGTGTCCATGGCGAGCAGCGCCTCTTTCAATGGCCCCAGGTCAAGGGAAGCGTAACCGGAATTCAAGGAGCGAAGTTCCAAGGCTGCGGAAATACGGAACCGGAGCAGTTCAAGCCGCTCCAGAAATACCCCGGTTTTCTCCGCTATCACCAACCGGTTGCCGGCTTTCCCCGCCTCTTCAAGCTCCGCCGCCAATTCCCCGGTTTCCATGGCGCCAACGCTGCGGGCGGCCCCTTTAATGGCGTGCACCGTAATGGTGTAGGGTGACAGATCCGCCTGTGCCGCCTCCGCCAGGACCCGGGGCAGCCGTTCCCCCACATCGCCGCAAAATATGGCAAGGATCTTTTTGTAGGCCGTCATGGAGCCCCCGGCAAGGGCCAGACCCCGTTCAGTATCCACCCCCTCAATACTGATGGCCGCCGTATCATCCCCGGATTCCTCCGCTAAAGGTTCGGAAGCGGGAACTTGTTTTTCATCCGGCAGCCAGGTCCGCAGGATTTCGTCCAGTTTCTGTACCCCAATGGGTTTTGCCAGAAAATCATTGAGCCCGCTTTTCAGGAACAGGTCCTTTTGTCCGGAAACGGCGTTCGCGGTCAGCATAACCACGGGTAAATCCCGGTAATAGGGGTCGTTTTCGCCCAGGGCGCGTATCCCCGTGGTGGCGCTTATACCGTCCATTTCGGGCATCATGTGGTCCATAAACACGATGTCATACCGGTTCTCCCGTACCAGTTTTAGTGCTTCCGCCCCGGAAATACAGGTGTCGATTTGCATCTTGTAGGGGGCCATCAGTTCCGCCGCAACCCGGATATTGGTGGCCATATCATCCACGATCAGCGCCCGGGCGGTAGGGGCGATAAAGGAAATCCACTCATCCCCGTGGGTCAGGGCGGTAGTATTGCTGTCGTTCAGAACATTGGCAAGAACGCCGGAATAGATGGGCATGTGGACGCTGCCCGTATCCCGGTACGCGGAGGTCTCCCCCAGCTCTATCATGATAATAAGCTGTGTGGAGGAAAAGACCCTGTTCCAGCGGCTGATACATTCCGCGGCATAGGTGGAAGAAACAAAGGCATAGTCATATTTCGCTCCTTCCAGGCCCGTCATAAAATCCTCCAGTTCCCCGGCCATTGCCGGATGGATGCCGATACTCCAAAAGGCCTCCAGAAGCGTGGCGGCATGCTTGGGCCGCCGTTCATAGACCAATACCCGCTTCGTTCCGGAATCCTGCACCTGGGCAAGGGGCGTCTCATCCTCGAAGCGCTGGACCACCGCGGCGGTAAAGGTTGAACCCTTGCCGTAGGTACTTTCCACGGTAATTTCACCCCCCATGGCCCGGCAGAATGAGTTGGCAATGGTAAGCCCCAAGCCTACCCCCTCTATCCCCCTATTGGTCTCCCGGTCTACCCGGGTAAATTCCTTGAACAACTGTTTCATATCCCCGTCGCTGATGCCGATACCGCTGTCCTCAACGATAAAAAACAGCTTCAAGGTATCGGGCCCAAGCCGTTTCATCTGTACACTCAGGGTTATATAACCCTGCGGGTATATTTTATCGCGTTATTGAGGATATTGATCAGAATCTGCCGTATCCGGACATCATCCCCCAGCATCTCCGCAGGAATGGAGCCGTCCAGGTTTACAAAAAAATCGATGGGCTTTTCCGCCACCTGGATACGGATAACATTGACCACATCGTTTATCAGGGAAGCAGGATGATACTTCCGGGATTCTATCGCCACCCGGCCGGATTCTATTTTTGAAAAATCAAGGATGTCGTTGATGATGGAAAGAAGGGTATTCCCCGCCTGTTTGATAACCGACGCATATTCATAGACCTCTCCGGAAATATCCTTCCGCAAAATAATTTCCGCCATCCCCAGGATGGAATTCATGGGGGTACGTATCTCGTGGCTCACCCGGGCCAGGAAGGAGGACTTTGCCTTGTTTTCCTCGTCGGAACGGTACCGGGCCATGTTTATGCGGATCGAAAAGGCGCTCAACACCACCATCATGATGAGGCCGATAAACGAAAGGACAAAGGCCATGGTACGCACATCCTGGAAATAGCTGGACCGGGGACTGGCGATACCGATATACCAGCCATTGTACATCTGCCGGTAAAAAACAATCACCACAATCCCCATATTGTTCCGCATGGTAAACGCGGCGATTCTTTCGGGCTTGTCCTTCATCTCATCCGCCAACTCTTTATAAGGTCCCCCCAGGGACTCAAGGGGCTGCCCGACATAGGACGTATTCGGATGGGCCAAAAAAGTTAAATCCGGACTAACGAGCAGCCCATAGCCGCCCCGAGAATACTGCATGGCGGTAACATAGCCGGCAATTTTGCCCAGATCCACATCAATACCGATAACCCCAAAATCTTCCCCCGCGTCCCCCACAAGGGCCAGGGAACCGGTCACCACCAGGATTCCTAATTCGGCGTCAATATAGGGGTCGGTAAAGACCACCCTGCCCCGGTTCGCCATGGCGTTGCTATACCAGGGCCGTTCCCGGGGATCATACTCCGTCGGGGGCCGCCAGCCGCTGCCGTCAATATATTCCCCGTTCACGTACCCGTAAATGTCGAGAAAGCCCGATAAAATTGCCGGGTCTTGAAGTATCGCCTCGTTCAGAGAGACAAAATAATCTTCAATCTGCTGAGGGGACTGGCCCATTTCCACCCGGTCAACGACGGAAACGGCATCCTGGACAATGCTGACATGGGCTTCCTGGAGCCACGCCTGAACTTTCGCCTCCGTGGTAAGCACCATCTCCTCGGCGCCCTGGGCAATTTGCCGCTCCACAATGGAACTGGTAAAGGAGTTGCTGGCTACAACCATCAGGGCAAATACCAGAAATATGACCATGACCTGGGTTACGTTCTCCCGGAAAAGCTGCTTGGAATCCATAGGGTATGGTATAGAGGAAAATAGAGAAAATTGATAGATAAAGCCGGCCATGGTTAGATTTAACATGAGGCTATGCGGCAGCTTGAAAACCGCCCTCTTTTGTGTTATAGTAAAAGGATGATTTCTGTTGCGGTTCAGTTTGCTGCCTCCGCATTTAAGCACGGCTACACCGAGGCGGATATTCGATGAGCAAACTCGCAAGGTGTTTCATGCCATGAAATGCCAGAATAAGCATCTTGCCTTGCTCAAGAAGAAATAGGAGAAACCAATGCCTGATCTGACTGAAGAAGAATATGATGCCCTTGACGAACTGTGGACAAACAACCCTCCCCGTGTTTCCGGCGACGGTAAGAGCGGCTTTTTCATGCAGCACCGGAACGAGATAGTTATTCTGGACGATCTTTCTTCCGCCTGGCTGCGAACCAAGGCCGAGACGGAACACACCACAACTACGGAGATCATCAGCGAGTTGGTGCGCAAAGAAATGTTTGCCCATGTCACGTCCGCATAACTCCCACGAACCGCAAACACCTGTGCTATCGCAGTTCCTGGACAAGGCTGACATGGGCTTCCTGGAGCCACGCCTGAACTTTCGCCTCCGTGGTAAGCACCATCTCTTCGGCGCCCTGGGCAATTTGCCGCTCCACGATGGAACTGGTAAAGGAGTTGCTGGCTACAACCATCAGGGTAAATACCAGAAATATGACCATGACCTGGGTTACGTTCTCCCGGAATAACTGCTTGGAATCCATTGGGTATGGTTGTAGAGGAAAATTGAGAAAATTGATAGATAAGCCCGCCATGGTTAGATTTTACGTGGCGCACTGCGGGGACCGTAAACAGCCAGTAATTCCAATAGAGTAAAGGACAGGAGTACATATGGAAGTTTCGTATACCGTGAAAGCTAGCCGGGTAGAACCAGGCAGTTACCCACCCGGAGCCCCCACGGTTACTGTGCCCGACCAAAGAAGGCATCCGGTTCTTCTGAAAAAAGATTCGCTTAGCTAAACGAGTGTACTATTCTTGGTTTCGGTAGTAGATAGTCCCGTAAGTAGTCGTCGAACTGTTCCCAGTTCTTTGTCACTTTTGCTGAACATCGGTTAATCCATTTGAACCATATCCTGCGGACATTCGTATAGAATTTCGCTATGCTGTCATAATTAAGCGATACACCGTAGTAGGCATAGTGTCCCTGGAGTTTCTTTGATAGCGCCTTGTGCTGTTCCTTCCTTGAATAGTGTCTGTGCTCCCTGCACCACTGCCCTATCGCTTTTAGGCTCCGGCTTAACCGCTTGCTGTCTGTTTTCCGTCCGACTATCCATTTCCCTTTCCGTGACTTCACCCAATAATGTTTAAAGCCCAGGAAGGTAAAACTTCCGTTCCCGCGGACCTTCGGTCCGTTGTGACTGTCTCGTTCCGGTCTGGTGAAATCTACCAGCTTAGTTTTCTCCGGGTGTATGGTTAATCCATATTTCGCAAAACGGAGCGCCAGCACCTTCATAATCCGGTCGGCATCCTCCTTCTTTTCACACCCGATGATTGCGTCATCCGCATACCGTACCGTTTCCACAAACCAGCTATCCAGTACTTCATGGAGGTATATGTTACTCAGTATTGGTGAAATCACTCCTCCCTACGGCGTTCCGGTGGGGTTGTACCGCACGTCTCCCCGCTCCATTACCCCGGCATTCAGCCACTTCCCGATTGCCCTTTGTATCACTCCATCGCTAACCCTGCGTCCCAGTGTCTCCCGGAGTTTGTCGTGTGGTATGGTGTCGAAATATTTACTGATGTCCATGTCGATGATGTATCCGCCCTTGATGTTCATACTTTCGTTTCGGATTCGGTCGATGGCTTGATGGGCCGATCTCCCCAGCCTGAACCCGTAGGAAAAGTCATAAAACACTTCCTCGTATATCGGTTCCAGTACCAGTTGAACCGCCCGCTGGAGTATTTTGTCCTCGTACGTCGGTATCCCTATGGGCCGCTTTTCGGTTGTACTCCCGGCTTTCGGGATGTATACCCGCCGTACCGCCGGCGCCCGGTAGTTCCCGCTTTTCAGCCGGTCTACCAAGCTCTGTAGTTTCCCCCACAGGTCGCCCTTCTCGTACTCCTCCGCTCCTACTCCGTCTATCCCTTTCGCTCCGTCACGGCGTGTCAGTTCATAGGCGCAATACATCCATTCCACATCAATATGATGTGCCATCGGACCAAAGGTCCGCACTCACTAAACTCTCTCCTGGGTGTTTCCGGACCGCTTCCGCTATCCGCCGCTGTTTCGTTGACAGTGTATCCCAGAACTTCTGTGTGTCCATACTGTTCCCCCTCGTCGGTTCTTCTCTCAGGTACAGCCCTTCCCTGCGTTCATAGGCCAGGGTCCCGGTGGGTCCGGTTCCCCTGTGTTATCGGTACTATGACTGTACTACGACTACTCATGATTCTTCCCATCGCACTTCGTTTTCCTCGTTTGACGGTACTGGTATCGGACCTTTGGTCCGCGTTTTCCCACTTTCGTGTTACTCATCCGGTCTCCCGGTTTCGTCTCTTCCTCCCCTGGGATAGGTTGGAAGCCTGGACAATTTATATCCCGCCTGCCCGCGGCGGCTCTGTGCTTCCAGAAACCATGAGTTCTCTCACGTTCCCGTATGACCTGCTGTACATATGCCCCGCTCTCTGACCCCGGCTGGGGTGTCCCACTCGCTTATCGTGGTTCACTATTGCTCCCGTCGTCGTAAAAACGAAAGCCCCCTGCGATGACAAATATTTCGAGGCTCAATCACGCGGCTTTTGTACTCGCTGTATACGCTTCACAAACCTTGTCGCCAAGGCCCATGCAATACTCGCTTCCAGTGATGTGCTAAATCTTTCTGGGTGAAGTGCGCTATATTCTTAGCGGTTTCACTAGGTCATGTTGAAAGGTTTATCCTATTTCCTCCTTTCACGAGCTTCGTGACGCAAGCCGGGTAGAACCAGGCAGTTACCCACCCGGAGCCCCCACAGACCCGGACGTGCCCAATTAAGGCATCCGGTTCTTCTGAAAAAAGAATCGCGTTAGTGTTCGTTGCCTTGCACTAACTCCTACTGCTATTTATTGGTTTTACGTTGACCTGCTGGAAATTTCTGTGTATCTCCTCTAGGAGCCTGTCGGACTTTCCCTGGCGAAATCAGCCGGACGGTAAGAATTTTGACCAAAAAACCGGCAACTCGGCACTTTTCCGGCATCATCCGGCCAAAACTATCCCCCTATTCCCTCTAATTCGGCACGGTAGCGCATGAGAGGCGATGGAGCCGCTTGAAATTATAGGCTAATTTCACTATCGACCATTCCGTGTTAACCTTCTCAAGCCCTCGTACAAGAAATTGCCGGAACCCGATAACTGATGGCTCTGTTCCATAAGACTGCACCTGAAAAAAGTCATAAGTATTTACTTACATAATAAGTATAAGAGGTTGTCTATGAAACCCTAACTCCGCTTATTTTAGGCAGTCTATGCCTATTTTTTTGAAAATTTCGCGAGTCCTTTTTGGGATTTCGCTACATTGCCACTCACCTTGTATTTTCATTTGATAGACAGCTTTAGCAAGTTCAATAATATCTTTTGGCGATTCTTTTTTTAATAAGTTTGCATTACGCAAACGATCATACAATTTATAATATGCTATCATCGCTATGAAGTTTGCAAATAACCATCCCTCACAAACATGCCTATCCTGCATATACATTACGTCAGACTTCAAAAAGTTTTTATAACTATCAAACATTATTTCTATTTCATTACGCTGTTTGTAAAGCACGTACAATTGTTCGACAGCAATCGGTGTTTGATTTTCTGTTTCACCGCTATTGCTTTCTGAACCATCAAGATTATATGCCAGAGTAAGTGTTCCGAAAGACAATAGTTTTTCAAGATATTCTTTCTCGGAATAACCATCAGGCTGAGTAACGATTCTGTTTAGGTAATCTTCTTCTTCCTCTACACGCAAACGTTCATCTAAGAATGTAACATAATTGCGGCCCTCTTTTTCATATTGATAATACCATATGATTCTTTTTTGAAATATAAAAAATCTTCTTTTTTGCTTAAAATTATTTTCACCTAATTGTGCATAATCAATAGCCGGATTGTTCCGGCGAAGCGGAATTAAAAACTTTAAACTTTCTTCTTCAAGAAGCGTTATGTTTGCTTCACTGTAAAAGCCCTTGTCTGCTATGAATACCACGTTTTTAGCCCCTAATTCCTGTATACAGAGCGACATTGATGCAATATCCGGTATATTACCATTTACAAGACGATAGTAAACCGGCTTCTTAATCTCAGAACTAAACATATACATCAAACGTATTTGTTTCCCAAAATCAAAAGAGGGATTATATCCGGGAACATTGACTGCAAGATTTTCTGAATTGCTCATAATATGAGTTGAATCCATCATAACAAAGTTTTCTGTTTTTGCAGAACCTTTTGGTAAAAGCGCTTTTGTAAAATTTACCACCAGTTCACGATTCTCTCCAAAATATTTTAACAGTGTTGTAACCTGCTTGTCGGATAACTGAGTTTCCTTACACCAATTTTCACTACAAAAGTCATGCACTTGATAATTTAGTACACGCTTGATTGGTGATTGATAAGCC
>BNUY01000021.1 GCA_025997715.1 Spirochaetia bacterium | reverse complement strand
CGAAGGAGTCCCAATCCCGTAGTAAACCTCATATTCATCGGCTCCCGCCACCGCAGTCCAACTAACACTAAGCTCCCCATTCCCCGCGACAACCGTTGGCGTTCCGGGTGTTGCCAGGGGCTTGCCGTTTGCCATTGCGCTTATGCCGCCGCTTCCGCTTGTATTCTTGCCCTTTACCCACACATAGTACAGTGTGCCGTTGCTTAGGCCCGTGATTGTTGCCGATGTAGCCGATACCGTTTGCGTTGCAGACGCCGGGGGCGCTGTACTTGTGCTGTAATACACCTCGTATTGGTCAGCCCCCGCAACCGCCGCCCAGTTTAGGGCTAATTGACCATTTGCCGGTGTAACGCTCACGGTCCCCATAGTGGCTATGGGCTTCCCGCTTGCCATTGGGCTTATCCCGCCGGTTCCTGTCGTGTTCTTTCCCTTTACCCATATATGGTAGGTGGTGCCATTAGTAAGACTGCCGATTGTCGCGGATACAGTCGGAGCGGATACCGTTTGCGCCACCGTTGCGGGCGGGGCATCTCCGGTCCCGCAGTATACCTCATATTGATCCGCCCCTGCGATAGAAGCCCAGCTAACCGCAATTTGCCCGTTACCGGAACTTATCGTGGGTGTCCCCGCGTTTGCGATGGGTTTACCGCTTACACTTGTACTAAAGCTGCTGTCACCGATCTCGTTTTTCGCCTTTACCCACACATAGTAGGTAGTGCCATTGCTTAACGATCCGATTGTTACACTTAACCCGGTGGTGATGTCGCCGCCGTATTTTGCCGCCGATCCGCTGCTGTTTGTGGTTCCTGTCCACACTTCATACGCAGCGGCTCCTTCAACTGCTCCCCAACTTACCGTAATCTGACCGTTCTCAACACTCATATTCAGTGTGTTTGGGGCTTGCGGCGGTACGGTGGGACCATTGGGAGTTCCACTTGCCGCCGGACTAAAGCCGCTGACACCGTTACTGTTCTTCGCCTTTACCCACACATAATAGGTGGTCCCGTTATCTAAGGAACCAATTACCGCACTTAATCCGCTCGTAATGTCAACCCCTTGCTTCGTTGCCAGATCGCTGTTATTTGATGTCCCCGCCCACACTTCGTATGCGGCGGCTCCCTCCACCGCAGCCCAGCTTACCGAAAGCTGCTGCGATCCGGCGGTTACCGTTGGCGCTACAGAGGGAGCTACAGGCACGGCGGCGGACGCGGAAGGGGTCCCGCTTGCAATGGAGCTAAAGCCGCTGGTACCAACGCTGTTCTTTGCCTTGATCCACACATACCGGGTAACACCGTTACTCAGGCCGGTGATGGTAATAGATGTACCGGCAATATCACTGCCGTATTGCACCGCGCTTACGGAGTTATCGGTCCCGCCGGTCCACACTTCGTAGGTGGTCGCGCCCTCCACCGCCGTCCACTGCACGGTAAGCTCTGCGCTCCCCAGGGTGATTGCGGGCGTTCCCGGTTCTTCCGGCACGGCGGCAAACGCGGAAGGCGTTCCTGTTGCCGAGGGGCTAAACCCGCTTGCACCGATGGTGTTCTTTGCTTTAATCCACACATAGTAGGCGGTTCCGTTATTCAGCCCGGTAATAATCGCAGAAAGTTCCCCTTCACTTACATCGCCGCCGTGTTGACTTGCCAATGCGGAATCATCCGATGTTCCTACCCATACTTCATAAGCCATAGCCATCTCTACCGCCGCCCAGCTTACGGCAAGTTCTTTATTGCCGGGGCTTACCGCCGGTGCGCCGGGAGCTGTAGGCGCGGTCGTGGGGGCTGTTGGGGTTCCGACTTCCATTGGGCTGAAACCGCTTGCGCCATTTGTATTTCTCGCTTTTATCCAGAAATAATAGATCGTTTCGTTGGTAAGGGAGCCTATGACTGCGGTCGTTCCGGTTACATTGGCGCTTAGTCCCGCTGAACCGGAACTCGGCGTGGTATTAATGTACACATCATAGGATGACGCTCCGCCTACCGCAGCCCAGTTGAGGGTAAGCCGGTTTATTCCCGGTATTACCGTAAGGGCTCCCGGCGTATCGGGCGCTTCGCTTGCCGGCCAGGGAATTCCGTGCGCCATGGGGCTTAACGCACTGACACCAAGGGTGTTCACGGCTTTTACCCACACATTATAGGTTGTTTTATTGGTAAGCCCATTGATCACCGCAACGGTACTGACCGGCGTTTTTGCCGGTGTCCCCGGCGCGGTTTGTGTATCGCTATAGTATACTTCATAGCTGTCCGCGCCGATTACCGCAGACCAGCTTACGGTCATAAGTCCGTCCGATGCAGAAACCTGCGGCAAAGACGGGGCCGCAGGGCTATTGTCTTGAGGAGGTTCTTTGACAAGGTTCTCAAAGAATGACCGGGAGCTTACCGCCACTTGTTCACACCCCGGCAATACCAAGGCCCATAGCAGGGTTACCCCCGCAGCAAATCTAAAGATGCCGCGATTTTTCATTTCTTACCTCCTGGAAGCTGCTTTATTGATAAATCCGTAATTATACCCAAGCGATACGGTGAACATATTTCGGCGGAATTGCGCCTTGTAATTTGGTGATTTTAGTAGTATAGTGAGGGAAGCGAGGTACATATGTCTAATACCGAATTGCTTTTGAAGAAAATTGAGGGCCTTCCCCCCGATTATATGACCCGGATTTTCGATTTTATCGATCAACTTAAACATAAAGCCCCCCCGATGAGCACGGACAATCCCCCTGTCTGCATGAGCGCACGGGAAGCGCTTACAATGGGACGGGGCATTGCCAAACGTTTAGGCTCTACCTTGACCGTAGACCGCTTCCTTGAGTTGGGGCGGCAAGATAGGATATTAGAAGACGCTCTTGATGCTGCCCACAAAAAAGAGCGTATGCAGATCCGTGACAAAAAGCAGCGTACTGTATGACCTATATTTTTGATGCCTGTGCCCTCATTGCATATCTCAATGAAGAAAAAGGGGAAGGTTTTGAAAAAGTCGATGAATTGCTTAGCAAAGCCGAAGCCGGAGAAATTACGATTTACATGAATATCGTTAATCTGGTTGAGGTATACTACGGCTATATCGGGGACTGTGGAGTAACCATTGCTGATGAAATCATGCGCCCGGTTTTCGGCTTTCCCATGCAGATCGTTTCCAATATCACCAATGACATTTATCGAGAAACCGCCCGTTTTAAAGGGATATACCCCCTGTCCCTTGCGGACGCTTTTTTGTGCGGTACCGCAAAAAGCCTTTCTGCTACGATTGTTACCAAAGACGGTGAGATTGCAGGACCGGAAGGAGAAGAGAGACTTCCCGTTCTTTGGATTAAGTAACTTTTTCCTCTCCAACACGGGAAACTTGCGGAGCCCAAACAGAAGGGCTGAATTTGTAGAGATGTTATTTTCGGTTAAATCGCAAAATGTCAAATTCCTCACTACTACTCCTTCGTTTTTCTAAGTTTGGTGACAGGCGCCACTGCTCTCCCCACAGTACAATGCTACAGAATGTTTTCTAAAACGTTTCCGTTATTACTTCCGACAAGGATTTATTTGCAGACACGATATCTGCTTGAGTTGGTTCAGTCAGTTTCATTCCTGCTTGCATCAGTAATAACTGAGCCTCATTCATTCTTTTTAAAAATTCCTTATCGTATTCTGGTTCTACCATCATTTGTTTGATTTTGTCCTGTATGGACTTTGCGATGTCATAAATCTGCTGTGAATATGTTTTACTCATCATTCTTTTCTCCTCTTGCTCCGTCTTTATGCGAAGCACCAAAAAATATCTCTTACCCCATACGGGGCTAAGTTACAAAACCTACTGGCGAAAGGAATCTCTCCACTTCCCCCCGCCATACGCACCTCACTGCTCAATCTTCCTGATGCGGTGATTATCCGAAACATACACATTACCCGTAGTGTCAACCGCCACTCCACTAAGACCAGAGAACTCTGCCGCATTACCCGTGCCGTCCGCATAGCCCGAGGTACCGCTACCGGCAAGCGTCGTCACTACTCCACTTGCGCTGATCTTCCTGATACGGATGCTATCCGGAACATACACATTACCCGCGTTGTCAACCGCCACTTCACGAGGATAATTGAACTGTGCCGCCGTACCCGTGCCATCCGCATAGCCAGATACACCGCTACCGGCAAATGTCGTTACTACTCCGGTAGGGCTGATCTTCCTGATACGGTAATTACTCAAATCTGCAACATACACATTACCCGTAGTGTCAACCGCCACTCCATAAGGAGTATTGAACTGTGCCGCCGTACCCGTGCCATCCGCATAGCCAGATACACCGCTACCGGCAAATGTCGTTACTACTCCACCTGGACTGATCTTCCTGATGCGGTTCAAATAATCCGCAACATACACATTACCCGCGTTGTCAACCGCTACTCCACCAGGATGAGAGAACTTTGCTGCTGTACCGGTACCGTCCACATAGCCCTCGGCACCACTACCGGCAAGAGTCGTTACTACTCCACTTGGACTGATCTTCCTGATGCGGTGATTATTGGTATCCGCAACATACACAGTACCCGTAGTGTCAACCGCCACTCCATAAGGATAATAGAACTGTGCTGCCGTACCCGTGCCGTCCGCATAGCCTGAGGTGCCGCTACCGGCAAGTGTCGTTACTACTCCACCTGGGCTGATCTTCCTGATGCGGTGATTATTGGTATCCGCAACATACACATTACCCGCGTTGTCAACCGCCACTCCACGAGGACTAAAGAACTTTGCCGCCGTGCCCGTGTCGTCCGCATAGCTACCACCCCAGCCGCTACCGGCAAGAGTCGTTACCACTACACCCAGATAGATACTCCCATTTGAGCTATACCCCGACACCCCCGTGCTGTTCTTTCCTCTTATTCGCACCGCATAAGTAGTCCCATTGGTAAGCCCGGTAATCATCGTACTTGTCCCGCTTACCGTTGCAGCAAGTATTGTAGCCGTACCTATGCCATAGTACACTTCGTACTGGTCAGCCCCGAGGGATGAACTCCAGCTCACATTTATTACCTCGGCTCCCCCCTTGCTCACCGTGGGCGTTCCTGGTGTTGCCAAGGGCTTGCCGCTCGTGCTTCCGCTATACCCCGACACTCCCGTGCTATTCTTCCCCCTCACCCTCACCGTATAGGTAGTCCCATTGGCAAGCCCTGTAATCGTCGTACTTGTTCCGCTTACCGTTGCGGCAAGCGTTGTTGCCGTCCCAATCCCATAGTACACCTCGTACTGGTCTGCCCCCACCGCCGCACTCCAATTCACGGTGAGTTGAGCAACTCCTGCGACTACCGTGGGCGTTCCGGGCGTTGCCAAAGGCTTCCCGCTCACTGCGGTGCTTGCCGCAGTGACGCCGCCGGCGTTTCCGCCTTTTATCCACGCATAGTACGTCGTGCCGTTACTCAGGCCGGTTATTGTCTTTGATGTTCCAGTCACGGTGAATGAAGCTGTCGCGGGTATTGTGTTACTTGTGCTGTAATACACCTCGTATTGGTCTGCTCCCGCTATTGCCGTCCATGAAAGCGCAATCTGTGCCGTGCCGGAGACAAGCGTTATCGCGGTAACGCCGGACATCGGCGTTCCGTTCGTACCGGCGCCGTATGCAGATACACCGGTCGCGTTCTTCGCCCTAATCCGTACCGCGTATATCGTGCCATTAGCAAGCCCGCTAATAGTTGTAGAAGTCCCGCTTACCGTTGCGGCAAGCGTTGTTGCCGTCCCAATCCCGTAGTAAACCTCATATTCATCGGCGCCCGCTGCCGCAGTCCAACTGACACTAAGCTCTCCATTCCCCGCGACAACCGTAGGCGTTCCGGGTGTTGCCAGGGGCTTACTGTTTGCCATTGCGCTTATTCCGCTGCTTCCGCTTGTGTTCTTGCCCTTTACCCACACATAGTACATTGTGCCGTTGCTTAGGCCCGTGATTGTTGCAGATGCAGCCGATACCGTTTGCGTTGCAGACGCCGGGGGTGTTGTACTTGTACTGTGATACACCTCGTATTGGTCAGCCCCCGCAACCGCCGCCCAGCTTAGGACTAATTGCTCGGATGCCGGGGCAACGCTCACGGTCCCCATATTGGCCATTGGCTTCCCGCTTGCCATTGGGCTTATCCCGCCGGTTCCGGTCGTGTTCTTTCCCTTTACCCATATATGGTAGGTGGTACCGTTAGTAAGGCTGCCGATTGTCGTGGATACAGCCGGAGCCGACACCGTTTGCACCGCTGTTGCGGGCGGAGCATCCCCGGTTCCGCAGTATACTTCATACTGATCCGCCCCCGCGATAGAAGCCCAACTAACCGCAATTTGTCCGTTACCGGAACTTACTGTGGGTGTTCCCGCGTCTGCGATGGGTTTACCGCTTTCCCCTGCACTAAAGCCGCTGACGCCAATACTGTTCTTTGCTTTGACCCACACATAGTATGTCGTGCCGTTGCTTAAAGAGCCGATTGTCACGCTTAACCCGGTGGTGATGTCACCGCCGTATTTTGTCGCCGATCCACTGCTGTTTGTGGTTCCTGTCCACACTTCATATGCGGACGCTCCTTCCACCGCCGCCCAGTTTAACGTAAGTTGTCCGTTCCCTACAATCAATGAAGGCGTACCGGGGGCTTGCGGCGGCGCGGTGGGACCGTTGGGAGTTCCACTTGCCGCAGGACTAAAACCGCTGGTACCAATACTGTTTTTTGCTTTTACCCACACATAGTAGGTGGTCCCGTTAGTTAAGGAACCTATTACCGCACTTAATCCGTTCGTTATATCGGAACCCTGTTTCGTTGCCGCCGCGCTGCTGTTTGATGTCCCTGCCCACACTTCGTAGGCGGCGGCTCCCTCCACCGCAGCCCAGCTTACCGAAAGCTGCTGCGATCCGGCGGTTACCGTTGGCGCGACAGAGGGGGCAACAGGTACGGCCGCAGATGCAGACGGCGCCCCGCTTGCAATGGGACTAAAGCCGCTGGTACCAACGCTGTTCTTTGCCTTGATCCACACATACCGGGTAACACCGTTACTCAGGCCGGTGATGGTAATAGATGTACCGGCAATATCACTGCCGTATTGCACCGCGCTTACGGAGTTATCGGTCCCGCCGGTCCACACTTCGTAGGTGGTCGCGCCCTCCACCGCCGTCCACTGCACGGTAAGCTCTGCGCTCCCCAGGGTGATTGCGGGCGTTCCCGGTTCTTCCGGCACGGCGGCAAACGCGGAAGGCGTTCCTGTTGCCGAGGGGCTAAACCCGCTTGCACCGATGGTGTTCTTTGCTTTAATCCGCACATAGTAGTCAGTTCCGTTATTCAGCCCGGTAATAATCGCAGAAAGTTCCCCTTCACTTACATCGCCGCCGTGTTGACTTGCCAATGCGGAATCATCCGATGTTCCTACCCATACTTCATAAGCCATAGCCATCTCTACCGCCGCCCAGCTTACGGCAAGTTCTTTATTGCCGGGGCTTACCGCCGGTGCGCCGGGAGCTGTAGGCGCGGTCGTGGGGGCTGTTGGGGTTCCGACTTCCATTGGGCTGAAACCGCTTGCGCCATTTGTATTTCTCGCTTTTATCCAGAAATAATAGATCGTTTCGTTGGTAAGGGAGCCTATGACTGCGGTCGTTCCGGTTACATTGGCGCTTAGTCCCGCTGAACCGGAACTCGGCGTGGTATTAATGTACACATCATAGGATGACGCTCCGCCTACCGCAGCCCAGTTGAGGGTAAGCCGGTTTATTCCCGGTATTACCGTAAGGGCTCCCGGCGTATCGGGCGCTTCGCTTGCCGGCCAGGGAATTCCGTGCGCCATGGGGCTTAACGCACTGACACCAAGGGTGTTCACGGCTTTTACCCACACATTATAGGTTGTTTTATTGGTAAGCCCATTGATCACCGCAACGGTACTGACCGGCGTTTTTGCCGGTGTCCCCGGCGCGGTTTGTGTATCGCTATAGTATACTTCATAGCTGTCCGCGCCGATTACCGCAGACCAGCTTACGGTCATAAGTCCGTCCGATGCAGAAACCTGCGGCAAAGACGGGGCCGCAGGGCTATTGTCTTGAGGAGGTTCTTTGACAAGGTTCTCAAAGAATGACCGGGAGCTTACCGCCACTTGTTCACACCCCGGCAATACCAAGGCCCATAGCAGGGTTACCCCCGCAGCAAATCTAAAGATGCCGCGATTTTTCATTTCTTACCTCCTGGAAGCTGCTTTATTGATAAATCCGTAATTATACCCAAGCGATACGGTGAACATATTTCTGCGGAACTGGGCGGAATCGTTGGCCCAAAAATAGGTAAAATCCCCGCTGTATCTGAAATCCAGAAACAGAAGCCCCGGCCCCAGTTTAATGCCCGCATTGGCCCCGCCGGTAATTCCTATGGGCGCGGTAAAATCGTAGGTTTCGGTTTGACTGTTCCGCTTTACTTCCATAGGTCCCAGGGGAATAGCAAAATACGGCCCGGCAAAGGCGGCAGCATAAAACCTGTGCGGACGCCAGGTAAGTTTGGCAAGTACCGGGACGGTTAAGGTATAGGAAGTAATGGTTACCCCAATACCATTATCACCCGTTGCGTTGACCGTATCACCGGAAAAAATCAGTTCCGTCTGCATGGCAAACAGTTTTAGTATTTGTACTTCAGCGGAAAGGGCGGCTTCAAAGGCCGGATAGACATCAACTTCTAAATCGGAAGATGTATTAACCTGGTACCAATGGGGCGACACCCCAAGACGGATTCCCGGATAGAGCCATTTGTTTTTCCAGCCCCCGGCGCCCTGTGCTTCCCGGAGTTTCTTTTCCTCATCAGAACTGGTCAGGTCCAGGGCAAGCTGTTCCATAGCCCGCATACCGTCTTCAATACCGCTATACTCAGCCGACCTTCCTGCAATTTGCGTACCGTCAACCAGATCAATTATTGCCGCATTGAACATATTGACCGTCCCCAGGGTTCGGGCTCTTACGGACAGCACTAAATGCGGATTTTCTCCGTGCCCTACATCAACCGCGTTTTTTTCCGCTGCTTGTTTATATTGATTATCATACTCATCCTGCACCTGCTCCAGGCTTTTTGTACGGGGATACACCGTATAGCTGCCGCTTCGTAAGAGATGTATCGCCAATAGCTGCGCCAGCGTGTCCGCAACCTGCTCATCAGCGCCGGCTTGTAAAGCAACCGGAACAACCGCCAATTTATCGAATGAATCGGTATTGTTTTGAACAGCGGCAATGACCTGTCCCATCATCTGCGGCAGCTTCCTCCGGATATCCTCAATCCTGGTATACACCTGATAATCCCCGGCGATTTGCTGTAGGGTATCCATCTTCATAATTGAAATGACCAGCAGCTTGCGTCTTCCCAGGGCGGTAATACTCCCCGCCATAACGTACTGGGCGCCGAGCTGCTGTCCTATAGCCGCAATGGTATCAACATCGGTCAACCCGGACTGCATTTGAAAGCCATGCTCCCTGTCCATGGCGCTAGTTATACTGGTCCTGGGTATAGGCGTAAAAAACTCATTGAGTCGTGGATCAAAGGAAAAGAGTTCCGCAATGGCCTCCCCTTCGTCCCTCTGTCCGCCGGAGAATGGCAATATGGCCAGATTGTCCCTGGCAAAGGCGCTGCCCGCCGCCATGAGTACCAAAAGCGTCAAAATTGCCACTTTTCTCACAAAGCACCCCCTGACCGCCGGCAACCGTTCATTGCCCTTTTTCGCCTTAAAATAGCCTCAATATTGAACGTTTCATTCTATCCATATCAAATACTTTGTTCTATATGCTATAAAACGTTCTATTTTTTGTCAATGTGTTTAACTTGTTGTTTAATGGGATAGAACGTTAAGGACGGGTTCCATGGGAGGACAAGATATAAAGAATGCCTTAGGCAGAAATATCAAGTTTTTTCGGGCCCGCCGGGGCTTATCCCAAGCCGATTTGGCCGAAAAAGCCGAAATTTCCATCACCTTTGTGAGTATGATAGAACGCGGCCTGCAATTCCCCAAAGCCGAGGTCTTATCCTGCCTTGCCAAGGGCCTTGAAGTGGAGGTCTACGAGCTTTTTAAGGGCGAAATTGTCCACGATGAGACCAAAAAGCTCCTGGACCGCTTTTCCGGGGACATTACCCAAAATGTCGTCCAGGCCCTGGAAGCCGTGTACAGGCAATATGACCTATGACGGGATCTGCAGATTTTGACTATCTATTTAACTTCCAAGCGCTGCCCTTTGTTTCTCCACATAACTCTCACTTGCGGCAGCCATATTGCCAAACCGCAGATCATAGAGGGTTGCTTCAAGGGGATTCATACCGGGAACACGGAGGTGATTCTGTATTCGTGTGCGGTGGGCGTGACAGGCTTGGTGGAAAGCGTCTTTTGGGAAGCCCTGTATCCTCTTTTCAGGACGGGTAAGGTGAGTGGTTTCGGCTGCCTTATATAACATGTTGTTTCCAACCGTGGTAAGGCATCGCAACGCATCCTCAAAATCCTGAATAGCCTGGTTCAAGCTGCTACGGCTCAACTTGGCCGTTTTATCGCAAAATTGAAGCTCTTCCTGCAAAAATACCAGTTCGGCAAGGATAAATACCTGCGGTTCGGCAGAGTCCTTTGCCTCGTGAAAGGCAACGGTGGCCGTTGCTATGCCATCGTCAAAAAGCTGGTGTCCACGGGCTTCCCTGCCGGTAATTGCCAGTCCCTTACGGCCGGAACATAAATTGGTAACACTATCGGTAAGGCTAGCGAGATAGGTATTCAGGTCCGTATTCGGCCTCCACTTCGGCCATGTTCCAGCCCATACTTAACAGGGTATCAAGGCCGACATGATCCTTGATTAATTTTGCCATAAAAGGAGGCATGGGTCTGGTCTTGCTTAGGCGCATAGCTTCTTCAAATTTACCCTGTTTTTTGAGTTCTATCGCCCTTACTCCAATCTCAAGTTTCTCATCTAACGTCATCAGCTTACCTTGGGGCATACAATTCTCCTATTTTTAAAGTGTACCGTCTTATGGGGCTTTGAACAAGGGAAAATATCAGTTAATCAATTCGTACCTTCGAGTTCCCTAAAGGCTTCCGCCAGAAATGTGTTGAGAAACAGCAGGCCCTCTTTGGTAAGGGCTAAGAGGTCCTGTTGAAGGAGGCCGCGCGCTTCCCATCGGTGAAGGGTTTGGGGGATTAGGCTTTCCGGAGGACGGTGGAATCGTTTTTCGAAGAGGCGGCGGTCAGGGCCTTTAAGATACCGGAAGCCCATGAGCAGGCTTTCCTGTATCAGAGTTGGCTGATCCAGATATTCTTCCTGGTCTCCGGTATCGCGGCTAAGCCATGCGTCCAGGTCGGCCTTGACGGTGCGCCTCTGGCCCGTGCCGGTTTCGTCATTGATGAGGGTACCGGATCCGCCGGGGCCCAAGCCCAGCCAGTTTTCCATGCGCCAGTACCGGATATTGTGGGCGGATTGCTTCCCGGGTCGGGAAAAGTTGGACACCTCGTACTGGGTCAAGCCCGCCGTTTCCAGGGCATCCCGCCCGGCTATCCACAGGCGATCCGCTTCGTCCGGTTCCGGCAAGGGGCGGGTCCCTGCGGCCAGGGGGGTATTTTCCTCTACCGTCAGGGCATAGAGGGAAACGTGACCCGGCTTGTAGGACAGGGCTTTTTCAATATCCTTCAATAAAATGGTTTCGCTTTGAAAGGGGAGTCCCGTCATAAGGTCCAGGGAAAGGGCGTCACCGAAAATGTCTGCGGCCATTTTGAGTCGTTCCGGCAGAAGGCTCCCTTCCCCTACCCTATGGACCGCCCGGCGGGATGGCTCGTGGAAGCTCTGGACTCCGAGGCTCAACCGGGTCACCCTCCGGCAGACCCGCAGCAACGCCTCATCCACCGATTCGGGGTTTGCCTCCAGGGTGAACTCCCGCGCCTCCGGCTCTTCGGGCAGCAAGTCCTCCACCCCCTCCAGCAACCGGTCCAGCCGCCCCGCGCCCAGCGCAGACGGGGTGCCGCCGCCGATATACACCGTGGGAACCCGGCTAATCCCTTCGGCAATGAGGCTTGCTTCTAAATCCTTTAAAAGCTGATCTACATATTGATCTAAGCGCTTATCATCAGGCGTCACGGGAATAGAATAAAAATCACAATAATCACAGGCCCCCGCGCAGAATGGCACATGGATATAGACCCCTGCCTCAGCCATCATTATGCCGCCGTACAAAATAAGAAAGTAACCGCGAAGTCGAAGAAGTAAAAAATTCATATTCGTCTTTCCTAGGATAAACGCATAGGAAAAACAAAGAAGAAAAGAGAAGAATTTTAACCGCAAAGGACGCAAAGGAAGAGAAGAAAAAGGGCAGGTCCATCATTCGCTTGCGTCTTTCCTTATTCGCCTTCTTCGCCTTTGCGGTTAAAAAATCTTCCTCTTCCATCTCTGCGGTTAGGGTATTCCCAGCTTGGTTAAAGGCCAGTACCGGAACAGGACCTTCCCTACCACAATATCCACCGGAATAGGCCCCCAGGTGCGGGAATCGTTCGTATTACTGCGGTCATCGGAAAGGACAAAACATTCATTTTCGCCCAGGATACGGGGCTCCATATTGCCGGAAAAGGGGATCGATTCATTCCAGAGGGCGGGAACCTGGGGAATGGTCGGAACATAGGGCCGGTCCGATAGCTCAAACTCCGTAAGTGCGTAGGCGGCGTCGGCGGGCTTGATGCGAATCACATAGTTGGTCATGGAAATCTCGTCCCCCGGCAGGCCGATGACCCGCTTTATGTAGTAATGTTCCCGGTTATCAAAGAGGCTCACCCGCTGGAGGGTAAAAAAACGGAGCAAAATATCCAGGGCGCCCGGGAGAATGCCCGTCTTCTCCCGCAGGGACATATCCACCAGAACCACATTTCCCCGGCGGAAAGGCGGGGCATCGCCGAGCAGATCCTGTGCGGCAAGGAAGGTGTATATCTTATTGGAAGAAAGGATAAGCCGGTCCCCGGAGCGGAGGCCGGGCTGCATGGTTTCACTTTGCAAAACACGGGTGGAGAAGAAAAATGTGCTTAGCAGGGTGTATAAAACAAAAAACGCCAGGAGCCAGAGCAATACCCACCATATCTGATGATGCTGTTCCTTCTGAGCGACATAGGAATATTTTCGCCATTTGCTAAACATTGCTTCCTTTACCTAATGGGTCCGATACGTTTGAGGGGCCAGTAAATCAGGGAGCCCTTCCCTAAAATCTTGGCTACCTTCACCGGGCCAAAATACCGGCCGTCACGGGAATTGTCCCGGTTATCCCCCAGGGGGAGGATGCGGCCCTCCGGTACATACCAGCCCTGGGTATGCCGGGCAAGCAGGGTCCGGTAGCGGCTTTCCTGGGGCCGGGCGCTATGAAGCAGTTCCAGCCGGGCCCGCTCGTGGGCAAGGTAGTCGGGATACCGCAGGGTATTCGCCCTCGCCGCGGCGGCGGCCAGATCCTCCGGCAGGGCCAGGCCCAGGTCCTGATAGGCGGCGGCTCTTCCGGCGGCTACGATGCCGGGATAGGCATCGCGCTCCATAAGACGGCTCAGGTTGTGCCCCAAACCCCGCCGGGCGATGTATTCCCGTTCATCCATCCACCGGTCCTCCCCGGCAAAACGAATCTTCAGGTCCCCCTCTTCGGTGATGAACCGGTCCCCGCCCATGCCGGCCGCCCGCTTAATGAGGAAGTGAACCTTGGGCTCCCCGGATTTTTCCCGGTCTATGTCCACCAGGGAAAGGGTGAGCATATAGATTACTCTTTGGGCAATGTCAAAGACCGGCCCGCGGGAAATGTACGAGGGGTTTTCAAAGATGATTACGTCGTTCCGCTTCGGTTTGACCGGGCTCGGCAGCTTTGCTATTCCCGGCAGCAGTTCCGGCCCGTAGATGATCTTGTTGACAAAGATCCGGTCCTTGATGAGCAGGGTGTCGATCATGGAGCCCGAGGGGATTTGATAGGCCTGGAAAAGGTACTGGTTGATAAGGAGTACCACCCCGGCGGCCCAGAGAAAGGCCTCCACCCAATCCAGGATGGGGTTCTTTGCCCGCTGTTTTTCCTTCCTGAGCCGATGCTTTCGCTGTCTGCGGCTCAAGTACGCTTCGGTAAGCCCCTGGATGGTATCAAAGAAGTCCGCTTGCTCCGTCATATCAAGAAATTACCATGAAGCGCCAACATTGACAAGCTCCGCAGGGGGGCCTATAATGCGGCAATGTCCGAAAAAAAGCCCGTACCGGCGGATCTGCCGGAAGACCGGGTCCATTTAGCGCCGATTCTGGGTATCCGGCCCGGGGTTTACCTTACCGGTCTTTACGCAGTTCTTCTCCTGGTCATTCTGTTTTTTGTGCTCCTCTATCCCGGCATTACCAATCCGGGCAGCCTGGTTGCGCTTGATTCCGAGCCCCGGGGCGCGGCGGTGCGGGTGGACGGGATCACGGTGGGAAGCACCCCCTGCGAACTGTTCGTTCCGGCGGGAGTGCGGCTGGTGGAACTGATCCTGCCGGGATTTACGCCCCGGCCACAGGCAGTGACCATCCCCGGCAGGGTATTTGCGTCCCTGCTTTTCCCCCAAAGAATAGCCCTTTCCGTGACCCTGGAGGCCCCAAACCCCCTGGATGCGTTTATCCCCGCCGCCGCCGACTATGCCGGCTGGTCCTTTACCGGGGAACCCACCGCAGGTTATCAAATCCCCCAGGACCTTTCCGAGGGGGCCTACCGTATAGGGCCGGCGGCGGCATCTGATCCCGCGATTCGGGAGGAAATGCAGGAAGTCCTCTTTGCGGCGGCCCGGTTCGCCGTTACAAAGGCGGCGCTGCGGGACCTGGTCCGCGCCCAGTTTCTTACCGACAGCGGCGGCTTATCCCCCTCACCTTGGACGCTGACCGCCGGTATCGCCGCCGCCCTGAACTATCTTTCCGCCAACTCAGGCGCCGCCCTTGCCCTTGCGGAAACCCTGCCCCCGGAAAGCGCCCGGCTTTTAGAAAACTCCCCCTGGTTCCGGGAGGCTGTTTTTGCCGCAACGGATCTTTCCGGTGAGAAAAGTGCGGAAGCACGAAAGGCGCCGACGGGGGAAGTAATCCGTCTGGGGAACCTGAGCTTCCGTACCATTCCCGCCGGTGTTTTTATCCAAACCGGAACCTATCCCCACCGTGTAGGGCTGGAAAGCTTCTCTATTGCAAGCGCCGGGATTGGCAGGGAAGACTGGGAACGGTTTCTTTCCGCCCGGCCCCAATGGAAACGGGAAAATGCCGCGGCGCTTATTGAACAGGGCCTTGCCTCCCCCGGCTACCTGGACCAGCCGCTTAACCCGTCCCCCGGCGTACCGGGTATTTCCTGGTTTGCCGCCGCCGCCTACTGCGAATGGCTTACCGAATCCCTCCCCCCCTCCCTGGCAGATTGGGAAGTACGGCTGCCCAGGGAAGCGGAGTGGGAATACGCCGCTTCCCTGTTGGCGGTAGATATGCCCGGCGAATTCTGGGAATGGTGCGCCGACCCCTACGCGCCCCTGGACTACCTTCCCGCCCGGCCGGAGGTCGTGGAAGCCGTTTCCTCCCCGGAACGCAGTCTGCGGGGCGGCTCCTGGATCAATCCCCCGGGCTCGGTGGGCATTGAAACACGGGCATCCCTGGCTCCGGCAACATCATCGCCCTTTGTTTCATTTCGACCCGTTATTGCCCATAAGCAAGGGGGCGCCCGATGAGCGAAGGTGAAGGCGGCGGCGTTAAGATCATAGCCACCAACCGCCGGGCCCGGCACGACTATGCCGTGGATGACAGCTACGAATGTGGAATTGAACTGCTGGGCACGGAGGTAAAATCCTTCCGCGACGGCAAAATCTCCTTCCCCGATGCCTGGGCGGAGATAATAAGCGGTGAAGTATGGCTCCGTTCCCTGCGGATCGCCGAAAACCCCTTTTCTTCGATTTTCAACCACGATCCGGACCGGAAAAAACGGCTGCTCCTCCACCGGGAAGAGATTAAGCGCCTTACCCGGAAGGTTGATGAAAAGGGTTATACCCTCATTCCCCTCTCCTTTTACTTTAAAAAGGGCCGGGTTAAGGTTGAACTTGGCCTGTGTAAGGGGAAGAAATCCTACGACAAACGGGCGGATATACGGGAACGGGATATCAGCCGGGAGGTTTCCCGTGAATTCCGCCAGAGGCTGCACTAAGTCGAAAAAACCAGAGAAAAAACCACCGACCTCACGGACCCTCACGGACAAAAGAATGAAATTTCTAAACAAAAGTCCGTGTGGTCTGTGTGGTCGGTGGTTAAATTTCTTCAGTCTGTAATACCGGAACTATTGTAGTTTAATAAAAATATATGATATATTTTGTACTATGAAAAGGATAATCCTGTCCTTTTTTCTTTTCTCAGCGCTTTGTTCCCTCCACGTGGGGGCGGAGGATGCCAAGCCGCTTATCCGGCTCATGCCTTTGATCATAGAGGGGCTGGGACCGGAGGAAGCGCGGTTTCTTTCAACCCTGGTACAGTCCTACGTGACCGACATCGGTGAATTGGATCTCCCCTCCGGGGAATCCCCAACCACTCCTGATTTTATCCTCACCGGAAGCATCACCGTGGACCAGGACAGCCGGGTTCTGGCAATAGAAATTGTAAAAAGTGAAACCGGGGAAACGGTGTACCATACTTCCACCCATAAAACCACCTCCGATTTAACCTTGAAGGTCCGTTCCCTGGTAGAAGCGGCCTTTTCCTCCGGAACCATTCCGGGGGAAACACGCGGGGAAATCATCACCGACGGAAAAATTCTGGGTACCTGGCGGGGTGATGCGGGCCTTGAGATTGTCCGCATCCAGGGGGGAGGGACCGCCATGGCTATCCTTTCTTCCGGCGCCCAGATGAATTTTGTCTATATAATTGAAAACAATACCCTCAAGCTTACCCAGACCTCCCCAAATAGGGCGCGGTTTTATCACCCCGCGCCCTTCGAGGTGGCCCGGGAACTGAGCCTGCGGGCGGAACCCTGGCGGTATGAACTTTTTCTTTCCAATAATGGCGCTGTTTTGCGGGGGATAAAAATATCCACCGGCGTATCCTATGGGGATGACGGTACGGTGGAATTTATCCCCGACTCAATCCGGGAAGCGGAATGGACCAAGTCAGCTCGCTGACAGTCATCCCGATAGGGTGATCAGTAATAGTTCTGCCGGCGTTTACGGCGTTCCCGTATAAATTCAGAGATAGTTACCAGGACAAGTACCACTATGCCGGCGCAAAATGCGGCAAACCAGAGTATTTTGTCGGGAATATACCCCGGAGAACGGGGGACCGTGATCTGCCCGGCGGTGGTCCGCTGCTTCCTGGCTCCCCCAAGCCCCACGATCCGGACAAAATTCTCATCCTCTCCGCCATAGCCAAGTTCCCGGGCATAGATCAGGATAGTATCCGGATCATATTTCAGAGAATTCAGGGTTCCCTCAAGTTCCTGGTTCAGATTTTGGAGGGCTTCGATATTAGTCCGCTGTTTATCCCGTTCCGTTGAAAGCTGCTTAAAGGCAAGGATGCCGGTGGACCCCGTGAAAAAGGCGGCGATGGTATACACGGCCAGGGTTGTCCAGACTGCCATGAGGTACTTCAGGAAACGCATTATACCATTAACGGCAGGTTTACCCCGATTCTTGAGCGCTCCACCCACTCCATTGACAACAGAAAAGGCCACGGATAAACTCAATATATTGTGTACAGCTGACGATACTTGATGATATACGGGTAAATTAGCGGGAGCGAACATGGCAGAGAAAAATAATCCTTCAATATATGAGGCTCGAAGTACGATCGGGTCCTCAGATGAGCTTGATGAGTACGGCGTTTGGGTAAAAGTTGCCCCCACGGATATTGTCGATGGCGCCGAAGACTTTCCCGAGGATATGCCTGTTGCGGAGGCAGCCCTGGAGGATGTGCCCCTGGAAGATGTGAGCGATTTCATTGATTATTCTGATGCCGATGCTGATGATCTGGACGCATTGCTGGATGACATTCAATTTTCCGAGGAATTACCGGAGCCCGTACCGGAGGCAATTCCCCTTCAGGCGGACCCCCGCGAGGAAGTCCCCGATACCGGCGGGACGCCGGATCTTTCCACCCAGCTTTTGATGAAAATCGCCGAAGAATTGACCTCAATAAAGGGTGAATTGTCTGATCTTAAGAGCGAGCTTTCGGTGATCCGCCGCGAACGGCCGGCGGGAAACGCCGATAAAGACGGTTTTTTTGAGGGCGGGGATGATGACAAGATCGCCCTGACCGGCGATGAACTTAATAATATTCTCCATACCGCCGACTTTACCGAGGAAACGGGGACGGATGCCGGTGAAAACCCGGATGATAATTTTGAAAACCTTGTTGATACTCCTCCGGAGGAGCCGGGGGAAATTTCCCTGGAAATCCCCGCTTCCGATGATGTACCGATGGTTGACTTTCAGGCCGCGGATATTTCAATTGATATACCCGAGGATTTAAAGGCCCTCAGCGAAAGCGGCGTGGAACCCATGACCCCTCCCCCTGAGGACACCAGCTACCTTGAAGAGGATCCCCTGGCGGAAGACGCCCCGGCGCAGATTGATTTGGAAGAACCTTCCCCGGACACTCTTTCCCTGATTGATTTCGACGTCATGAATGCAGACACGGCGGGTGATGACACCGTAAACACAGAGGATGCCCCCCCGGTTGAAGAAAATCTTTTTGTGGATATGGCGGATATTTCGATTGATATACCTGAGGATACAAGTTACCTTGAAGAGGACCCCCTGGTAGAAGACGCCCCGGCGCAGATTGACTTGGAAGAACCTTCCCCGGACACTCTTTCCCTGATTGATCTCAACGTCATGAATGCAGACACGGCGGGTGATAACACCTTAAACACAGAGGATACCCCTCCGGTTGAAGAAAATATTTTTGTGGATATGGCGGATATTTCGATTGGTATACCCGTGGACACCAGCTACCTCGAAGAGGACCCCCTGGCGGAAGACGCCCCGGCGCAGATTGACGTAGAAGAACCTTCCCCGGCGGGTGATGACACCTTAAACACGGAGGATGCCCCCCCGGTTGAAGAAAATATTTTTGAGGAAGTTTCTTTCGATGAACTTGCGGACAGCGGTGAATCCATAGATCTTTCGACCATTGAGGAAACCGTTGCCGAAGATACGCCGGAGGAGACCGCCGATTTTCCCGAAAATATCGAGATAGACCTTCCTTCGCCGGATGTACCGGAGGAGGGCCTTCTTGCAAAGGCTGAGGAAATTGACGAGGCCGGAGATGTTCCGGGCGCCGGGGAACTGGATATCGACCTTGGTTCGCTGCACGACATGGCGTTGGACGACCTGTCCGTGGACATTCCCGCAGAGGAAACGGCGGACTCGGATATGGAAATTCCTTCGGGTATTAAGCTTGAACTGAAAAACGTACTGGAATATATGGACAAACTGTTAGAATCCCTCCCGGAAGAAAAGATCGAAGAGTTTGCCCAATCTGAACATTATGTTACCTACAAGAAACTGTTTGATGAATTAGGTATAGAATAAGGTACATGCTTCCACGGCTTGCTGCTACGGGAAGCGGTTTCCCCACGGTCTATGTCGGCGATTTGGCCCTTCATTCCCGGTATAACCCCCCTCTGGAGGCGGAGAAATATATCAATTCCCTCCATTTCCGTGAGGGGGTCCGGTTTTTTATCCTTCTGGAACCCGGTTTGGCTTATGCCGCTGCGCCGCTGCGAAAACGGTTCCCCCAGGCAGGTATCCTGTCCCTCCACGTTTCCGATTTTTTCACCCGCAGTAAAACTAATACCGATGGCGCCGCCGGTGTAACGGCGGCATGGAGTCCCGGTTTGGGGGAAACCCTGCAATGTTTTCTGGAGAAACATCTGCCGGATACGGAAGCCGCATCGGTGGCCATAGTTGAATGGCGTCCCTCCCAGGCGGCCTTTGGCGAATTATACCTCAAAGTGTTTTCGGAAACCGTGGAATATATAAAACGGGCGGACGCCAATAAACGAACCCTGGACAATTTTGGCAGGCGGTGGTTTAAAAATGTTTTTAGAAATCTCCGGTTGTTGAAGCAATCCATCCGTTACCACCCCTTCTCTTCCCCACTGGTAATCGCCGGCGCGGGGCCGAGCCTGGAACAGACAATTCCCCTGCTGGCGGAAAAACATTCCCCGCTTTTCATCCTGGCGGTTTCCTCCGCCGTTCCGGCGCTGCGGGCAGCAAACGTGCCGCCGGACCTTATCCTCACCACCGACGGCGGCAACTGGGCGCTGCTGCATCTCTACGAAGCGTTCAGGGATCAGCGCCCCCCGGCCTTTGCCGCCGCCCTCACCGCCGCCCTCCCCTCCCAGTTTGCCGGCCTGCCCTGGCTCCCCATAAGCGACGGTTCTCTCTGGCAGAATATCCTCCTCTGCGGTACCGGCCTTCCCTTCGCCGTTCTCCCCCAGCGGGGAACCGTTACCGCCACCGCCCTGGATTTGGCCTTTCAACTCTGCCGGGGGCCGGTGTATATCACCGGGATGGATCTTGAGCACCGGGATATCCGGACCCATGCCCGGCCCTACAGTTTTGAGCGGCTTTTTACGGAAGCGGTATCCCGGCTTAACCCGGCGTACTCCCAAACCTTTGTCCGCGCAGGTGCCGTAGGCAGCCTCGGCATCTACGCCCAGTGGTTTGCCCGCCGGATGGCAGCCTACCCGGACCGCCTCTTTTCCCTGGGAAATAACAACGCCGTTTTTAAGGAACGCAGTATTGGTGTTTTCAATCATGAAACTACACCGGTTAAAAAAATTCCGGAGGAAATAGCAGAAACAGTACTGCTCAATAGAGAACAATCCACAGAAACACTATCGACAGCGTTGCTAAAGGCCCTGGAATCCGGTGAAACCCGGGAGGCCCTTCTTCGGGAACTGGGCCCGCTGCTTTTTCCCGGTGATTCAGCGGCGCAGGTATCGCCGGAAGCTGTCCGTAAGGAAATAGGTATTGCCGCAGGAGGTTTTCATGGATAAGGGTTTTTTCTTTGAACGCAATCTCTTAGCCCTTTCACGGTTTGATCCATCCCTTTGTTCCCGGCTCTCCGGAGCGGAAACGACACGGGGCAGGTATAAATTTATTGAATCCCGTTCCGGTGAATCTATTCCCGCCTTAGTGGATTCATCCGGCGCCGCCCATCCACTACACTCCCTGGTGGACCCCCGGAAGGAAGGAACGCGCCTGGTTTCCACCCTGGGCAGCGATGGAACCGATCCCGGCTTTCTTATCATCTTCGGCCTGGGAGGAGGTTTCCATGTGGAAGCCGCTCTTGAACGGCCCGGGACCGAATGGGTGACGGTGATTGATTTTGACATCCACGGCGCAGCAGAATTACTAAGCTCCCGTGAATATATCGGCATCTTTAACGATCCCCGGTTCCGCCTCCTCTTAGACCCCTCGCCTTCCATCCTGGAACAGCACCTTCTGGACCGGTACAAGCCGGGCATCTGCGGCGGCATTGCCTTACTGCCCCTGCGTACCAGAACCGATATAGGGCGCCAATTGTTCACCGAAGCCACAAGGGTAATCAAGTCCGCCATAGACACGGTGTCCGCAGATTATTCGGTCCAGGCTTATTTTGGGAAGCGTTGGTTTTCCAATATCATCCGCAACCTGCCGCAGGCGGAACAGAGCCTGCCTGCCCTCCCCCCGATCCGCAGCGCCGCCATCTGTGCCGCCGGTCCCAGCCTGGATTTCCAGATACCGTTGCTGTGCGAAACGCGTAAAAAGAAAGAGCGCCCCTTCATCATTGCTGCGGACACTGCTCTGCCAAGCTTGTTAAGCGCCGCCCTGGAACCGGACGCGGTGATCTCTATTGATTGCCAGCATATCAGCTACTATCACTTCATGGCGGGGCTCCCGGAGCGTACCATGCTCTTCCTGGACCTGGCAAGCCCGCCCCTGGTGGCTTCCCGTTCCGCCCGGCCCTATTTCTTCTCCGGGGGCCATCCCCTAACCCGTTACCTCTCCCGGCACTGGCGGCCCATTCCCGAACTGGATACCTCCGGGGCAAACGTCACGTATGCGGCGCTTTCCCTTGCAGAATACCTGGGCGCACGGAACATTGAATTATACGGCGCCGATTTTTCGTATCCCGCAGGGGTCACCTATGCCAGGGGAAGCTATATCCGCGGACTCTTTGAAAACCGTCAGAATCGCTGCGCTTCCCTGGAAACCCTTCATTCGGCATTTCTCTATCGGACTCCCCTTTCCAAACAAAACTCAGAACAGGATTACTGGTATTACGAAACGAAAGCCCTGGCTATGTACCGCAGGCGGCTTGAAGATAAGGTCCGCAGTATTGCTGCGGGCGCTGCTACGCAGGTTTCCGCCATTCCCGGCATGGGCGCGCCGATAAACCTTGAAGCTGCGTCCAGGGAGGATGGTGTGCCGGAAACAAAGGAGGCGCCCAATTCCGGGGTAACGCCATTTCCCGTCCCAATTCGGAGGGAAACCCCGGCAGGATCCGGCGGAGTGTACCGGCTTTTTGCATCCGGCAAAGCAAGTATGACCGCCCGGGAATTTCTCCACAAATACCGGAACGGCATAGAATCCCTGCCGGTTTTAGCCGGGCCGGTGCAGCCCTACCTCACCGCCCTTTCCCGTGAAGAAAACACTATTTTTACAACCCTGCTCCCCTCCATTGCCGCCATAAAACACCGGCTTCCGGATTCAGATATCCCCGGCGTAGTTCAGGCCGTGCGGGAATACAGCATTAAGGAACTGGACAAGGTTTTGAAGGGTATGAGATAAGGACACCAAGGAACATTACAGCCCCTAAAAATGGTGTCGGTCACCATTTTAACAAAACGATTATTCATAGCTATATCCTCTAAAAAAAGCGCACCAAGCGCATTTACCGTAGTATAATTCTAATCCGTATAGGTAATTACGGAAGATTCAGAGAAGGCATATTTGCCAATTTTTGTTTTGCGTGAAAGTTCTACTGAGGTAAGTTGACGCCAGACAATGCCCTCTTCTGCTTCTCTATATAGCAATTCACGGCGGTTTTCATGTTTGCCATACGCTGCTGGATTACGGACTTTTCTTTCATGTTGATACCGGGGGCTCGGAGAACGTTACTAAGCCGTGTCCGATGGCCGGCACACGCCTGATGAAAAATGTCCCTGGGGCAGCCCTGGATACGGTTTTTGGTCGTGGCATAGGTGGCTTCGGCGGCCTGATAGAGGGTTTTAACAGCTACGATTTTGAGTGAGCGGAGGGCATCTTCAAAGCTCCGGATGGCCTGGGTAAGGCTACTGAGGGTGATAGTGTCAGCGGTATCACAATAATGGAGTTCCTGCTGTAAAAAAGTTTCTTCGGCAAGTATTAAAAGTTCGCAATCTGCCGTTGTTTGGGCTTCCTGAAAACAAGACATGACTGAGGAAATGCCGCTTTCGTAAGAAAGTCTTCCCTGATGTTCTTTACCGTCAGTATCAAGCCCTTTACGGCCTAGATCAATACGGTAAACGCTATTGTATATCTCATTTAGAAAGCCAGTCTGCCCCAAATTCGGCCTCCGCTTCTGATAGGTTATAGCCGTTCTTTATCAGGAAGTCTGCTCCATGGTGGCTTTTGGCAAATTTTGCCAGATAGGGAGGCATGGGATAGTGTTGAATCATGTACATAACGCCTTCGGTCTTTTTACCGGCATCTATCATTGCCTGGGACTTCTCGGCTATGGCAAACCGCTCATCCAGGGTCATGGGTTGGTATTGGGGCATGGAATTCTCCTTATGTTGAGTATGCCGTACATTGAGATCTACTACAATCGGAAACGGCTGCATTCCGGCTGAGGGCAATTCCAACCACGAAGGTCTTTATGATCTTCCCTTTGTGCCCTTCGTGGTTGCTTTTCTTATCAACGGCTATTTGGAAAGCACTATATCGTTAAGCACATTTTCGATATGTTCTTGCTTCCCGCTTGTCCAACCGGCCTTGCCGTAATCGGCTCCGCTTGCAAGTGCGGCCAAACCGTCCAGGGTAAACCCGCCCTTTTCATACTTGGCGCCATCCCCGGAATCATAGGAGGCATAGCGCTTTTTGAGCAGATCCGGGATACGGCCATCGTCCAGGATCGCCACGGCCTTTTCGAAGCCGTAGGCAAAGGTGTCCATGCCGCCGATGTGGGCGATAAACAAATCTTCCGGATCAATGGAATTGCGGCGGATCTTCGCGTCAAAATTCAGGCCGCCGGTTTTGAAGCCCCCCATGCGGAGAACCGCGAGCATGGCCAGGGTGGTTTCGTAGACGCTGTTGGGGAACTGATCCGTATCCCAGCCGTTGCGGGGTTCACCCCGGTTTGCGTCCACCGATCCGAGCATATCGTTATCAACACACACAGAAAGTTCATGGTAGAAATCATGGCCCGCCAATTCTGCGTGGTTCGCCTCGATGTTCAGTTTAAAGTCCTTGTCCAGGCCGTGGGCTTTGAGGAACCCGATAACCGTTTCCGAATCATAATCGTATTGGTGTTTGGTGGGCTCCATGGGTTTCGGCTCAATATAGAAACAGCCCTTAAATCCCTGTTTGCGGGCGTAGTCCCGGGAAATAGTAAGGAGCGTAGCCAGGTGTTCCTTTTCCCGTTTCATATCCGTGTTTAAGAGGGACATGTAACCTTCCCGGCCGCCCCAGAAGGTATAGCCTTCGCCGCCGAGTTTTATGGTTGCGTCAATGGCGTTTTTCACCTGGTTGGCCGCCTGAACGAGTACGCCGAATTCGGGATTGGTGGCGGCGCCGTTCATAAAGCGGGGATTGGTAAACACATTGGCGGTTCCCCAAAGAAGTTTTACCCCCGTGGCGTCCTGCCGCTTTTTCAGCTCATCCACAATGATGCTCAGGTTTTTTGCCGATTCGTCGGGGCTCTTTCCCTCGGGGGCAACGTCCCGGTCATGAAAGCAGTAATAGGGCGCGCCTACCTTGGTAACAAATTCGAAGGTGGCGTCAACCTTGTTTTTCGCGTTTTCCAGCGGGTCGGCGGAGCTGTTCCAGGGGAAAATATGGGTTCCCGCGCCAAAGGGGTCCGCGCCGTCGGCACAAAAACTGTGCCAGTAGGCAATGGCGAAACGTAGCCAGTCCCGCAGCTTTTTGCCGCGGATTGTTTTCTCCGCATCATAATATTTAAATGCAAGGGGATTTTTTGATCCGCTTCCTTCAAAGGGAATTTTCCCGACACCCGGGAAATATTCTTTACCGCCGGTAAAATAATTTGCCATTTCTTTACTCCTCATTAGTGCGGCGTCTGCCGCATTACTCCTGTTATATATAAAGCGGGGTTAACGCTTTAAGATACCTATTGTATTCCGCATAAGCCTTATTATATGCGGCAACCGTATTACTGTCCGGTTTTATGCTCTCAGTATCACTGATATCAACATGCTCATCGGTCAGGGCCGCTATTGGTACTGCGTTTCCCCCATGTTTCAAAAGACACCAGAGCGCCTGGATTGCCCCGCCCATTGCGGCGGATTCGGCGTTCACCGGCCGCTTGACGGGGATGTCGAGGATGTCCGCCGCCATCTGCCGCCAAATAGCGCTTTTACTGCCGCCCCCGGTTATCCGTATTTCCCGCGCCTTGAACCCAAGCCCCTGGAATGCCTCCAGTCCGCAGCGCATACCGAAAATAGCGGCCTCCAATGCGGCCCGGGCAACATTTTCCCGGCTGAAGTTTGCGGCGGTGATGCCGATTATGCCCGCCCTGCCATTGGGGAGATTCGGGGTACGTTCGCCGTTAAAAAAGGGCAGAAAAACTATACCCTCCGCGCCGGGCTTTGCCTTTGCCGCTAGATCATCCAGTTCCTTCACCGTTAGATCGAAGATACGCCGGGTCTCTTCGGTAGCAACGGTGCAGTTCATCGTACAAAGGAGGGGAAGGTATCCCCCGGTGGAGGAATTAAACCCGGAAAGCCCGTTCTTGGGATCCGCTAAGGGCGTGTCCGAATAGCCGTAGAGGGTGCCCGAAGTACCGAGGCTCATGGAGAGGACCCCGTCCCGAACCGTGCCGGTACCGATGGCGCTCATCATGTTATCCCCGCCCCCTGAGGAAACGGGGATGCCCGCCGGAATTCCGTAACGGCTTGCCGCAGAATCGGTAACAAAGCCGTTGGGATCATCCGAATTGATAAGCGGGGGCAGTAAGCCGATAAGCTTTTCGTCAATAATGGCGCAAACTTTCTTTGACCAGGACCGAGTCTTGCCGTTAAAAATGGCCATCCCCGATGCGTCCCCGCACTCGGCCTTGTAAACACCGGTGAAGCGGTAGTTAAGGTAATCGTGGGGGAGCATGATGCAGCGCAATTTGGCAAAGGCTTCCGGTTTGTGCCGCTTAAGCCAGAGTATTTTGGGGGCGGTAAAGCCAGGCAACATGAGGTTGCAGACCTCCGCAATTACCGCGTCATCCCCGCCGGCCGCTTCGGTAATGATACGGCACTCTTCGGCGGTGGAGGTATCGTTCCATAGTTTTACGTTGTAGAGGGCTTTGCCATCCGCATCCAGGGGCACAAAGCCGTGCTGGTGTCCGGAAATTCCGATGGAAGCGATACTGCTTTTTTGTTCCGGGGAAAAGGCGGAAAAGCATTTTTCAAGGGCGGCATCGTACCATTCCGTTTTCTGCTCCCTGGTCCCGTCGTTTTCCGCAATAAGCTCCACCGGCTCCTGGGCCTGTGCAACGATACGGCGGGCTTTCCAGTCGTACAGAACCACCTTGATACTTTGGGTACCCATGTCGATACCGGCAACCGTAGTTGCTTCGGCTACTGTTTTTTCCATCCAACGTCCTCCAATACACCCTTATTCCGGCAGGGGCATATACATAAAGCACCTGAAATCAGCATACGCCGCATAGTTTGCAGTGTCAATACAGAACATACCGGTGAATGCGCCGGTAAAGCCTTCCCCGAAAAACTCGTCCGAAAGGACCGATGCGTCCAGGATTGGCCGCAGGGTATTCCAGGAATTTCCGGCCGGGGAATACCGGTACCGGCCCGCTTTCCCCTGCACCGTCAGACCAAGCCATAGGGCGCCTGTTGCGGGCAGCGGCGTATCATCGGTGCGGGAATATACGCCGGCGATCAGGGAATGGACGGCCAATACTTTACCCTTTTGGTTATCATAGGAAACGGCAAGCAGGTACTGGTTGTTTTCATCGTAGCGCCAGGTGAGCCCGGCCAGTTCCTGAAAGCTTTTTGGTTCAAACTCCAGGCAGGTTTCCGCCGCAAAGGAAAAGTCAAGCTGGCGGCGGGCCAGCAGGGTTTGGTTGAACCGGGAAACCGGGGACTGTCCTCCCCGGAGACGCAGGAATCCTGGCCGGGCGTCCAGTGAGTAAACCGCTTTGTCCGGCGCGGTTCGCAGGGTTTTGAAATCCCTATCAATAGTATTAGTGTCAAACAGGTATGTTTTTGCGGTGGAATACGGCAAAGAAGGTTCCGCAAGCGAAATAGGCGGCCTAAAGTATTCGCCGGGATAATTGGGAACACTTGCGCCAAAGCTAT
>BNUY01000020.1 GCA_025997715.1 Spirochaetia bacterium | reverse complement strand
TTCGTGGGCCGGGGGGTAGACGAGGTCGCCCTGGGGGGCCTTTCCCTGGTTTTGCCCCTGATGACCATCACCATGGCCTTTGCCATGCTCTTCGGCGTCGGCGCGGCGAATATGATTTCCATGCGTTTGGGCCAGAAGCGCAAAGACGAAGCAGAAAATGCCCTAAACCACTGCTTCTGGCTTCTCGTCGGTATAGGGATTATCATCATGACGGTGGAATTGGCCCTGCTGGACCCCATTCTTTCCCTCTTGGGCGCGCAGGAGGGCAGCACTTCCCTGGGTTATGCCCGCAGTTACTACCGGATCATCCTCCTGGGGCAGGTGTTCGCCATGGTGGGCTTCGGTTTTTCCCACTGTACAAGAGCCCAGGGTTTCCCCACCATCACCATGATAAGTATGCTCATTGGGGCGGGGTTGAACATCATCCTGGACCCCATCTTTATCTTCATCTTCCACTGGGGGGTTGAAGGGGCCGCCTGGGCTACCATCATCTCCCAGCTTGCGGCGTCTATCTGGATACTCTCCTTCAATTTCAGTAAAAAGGCGGTGATCCGGCTTCGGTTTGCGACCTTTAAGCCATCCCTGGGTATCCTGGCACAGATCATGGCCTTTGGGTCCGCCCAGTTTTTACTGCAATTCGCCATGTCCGCGGTGCAACTGCTCTACAATTCCAGTATGGGCTGGTACGGGGCTGCGGCCCTGGGGGTGCGGAACGGCGGAGACATCGCCCTTTCGGGGATGAATATTTCCGGATCCATCAACATGCTGATCCTCATGCCCATCTTCGGGATCAACCAGGGGGCTCAGCCTATCCTGGGGTATAACTATGGGGCAAAGAAGTACCGGCGGGTTCTCAGGGCGTATACCGGGGCGGCGGCGGCGGCCACCATCGTCTGTACTCTGGGGTTCATCCTGGCGGAAATTTTCCCGGTTGCGTTAGTAAAACTATTTGCCCCCAATGGCAGCCCCGCCCTCCTCGGTTTCGCGCCCCGGGCCATGCGGATGATGATGCTGATGCTGCCCCTGAACGGTTTCACGGTGGTGTCATCAAACTTTTTCGTGGTTACCGGCCGCCCGAAAACATCGATAGTCCTGTCTATGCTGCGCCAGTGTATCGCGCTTATCCCCTGTATCTTTATCTTTGGAAAAATCTGGGGGCTCTGGGGCGCCATCGCCGCTACGCCGGTGGCGGACGGGATTGCGTTCCTGCTTACCGGGATAATGATTCTGTTTGAGCTGAAGAAACTGCGGGCGGCTCTTCCTGAACGCGTTCAATGTGTATGAAGAATGTAAACCACGGACAACACGGACAAAAGAAAAAGACAGGCAAAAAACCAGTCCGTCTTGTCCGTGTCCGTGTGGTCGGTGTGGTCGACTTTTCCACTCTATGGTGGAAAAGTGGTTATTTATTCTTTCACCGGTATACACAACTTTGGCTTTCTCCACCGGCACACTGTTTCTGAGAGGGAGCAGACCTTATCCGCCAGGCAAATTATCCAGCCTTCGCGGTATTTGGGCGGATGCAGCAGGGTATAGGGCCACATGTGGGTTCTGATAAGGGACGCTTCCTTATCGGATATGTTGAACTCGGTACGCCCGTTTTCTGCGGCAACAACGGGGTGGGTCCATCCATGGAGGGACCACATCTTTTCAGGCCTATGCCAGTCGTAGCAAAAAAAGTCGTGGAGCAGGGCGGCCCTGACGAGGCTCTTCATGTCGGCAATTTTGAAAAGCTCACCCATGCTGAAACTCAGGCGCGCCACCTCCAGGCTGTGTTCATACACAGAAACTTTGCCATGCTGGATGTAGCCCCTGGATTCAGAAAACCTGGGGTGAGCGCAAATTGCGGCGGCGATTGTATCAAACAAGGCGGCGTCTTTCATGCCAGTCCATCCACGGGATTTTGTACCCCCGCTTTTTTATTTCGAATATACTTCCGCAGGGTGAGGACCGCGTCCACTGCGAAGGTTCCCAGGATCAGAATATCTATCCTGAACAGTATCACCGGATGGATACCCTTTATGAGCGACAGGGCGAAATCCCAATAGAAATACACCAAAATTACGGATACCAGCCCGAAGAACAGGGATGTGGTGAGGGCGATGCGCTTTTTATAATTGCACCACCGGGTAAACGGGTAGGTATCGTAGTCCCAGCTCATTTTGTTAAAGGCCTTTTCCAGAAACAAAGCCGCTAGGTATTCTACCGCAGTGCAAAGCATGGTTCCCGCAATAAACACCAGGACAGCATGCTGTTTCAGAGGAAAAGCCGCGGAATATACCGCAAAGCCGCCAAACCCGTGGACCGGAACCCAGGGGCCCTTAAAAAAACCTTTGCTCACAAAGCGTTTGCGGACGATTGACTCCATGATGGTCTCCCCAATCCATCCGCTTGCGGAAAAAAAGAAAAACAGGAAAATAAATTTATCCGCGCCCAGGGCAAAGGGGTTAAACATCCTAGGCAACCCGGGTATTCATGATCAGCATTTGCAGACGGTTTTCTATGTTTGCAAAGCTGGTATCAGGGTCATAATCCAGGGCAAGGATTTGGATGCCGGGATACTCTTCCTTAAGGCGCTTAACAATGCCCCGCCCGGCAAAATGATTGGGCAGGCAGCCGAAGGGCTGCAGGAGGATGAAGGACTTTACCCCCTGGGCCGCCTTGTGCAGTATATCCGCCGCCATCATGAAGGACTCCCCGGAATTGATCGAACGGTCAATGATAGGATCACTGTACTTGGCAAGGTCCGGCAATTGCATAGCACATTCATACAGGGGATGTTTACGGGCCGGGCCGTCCATGATTCGCAGGGCAAGTGCAAAAAATTTATCCCCCGCAAATGCCCGGAATATTTCCATCCGGGAAAAGATTACATGATGTATCGTAAACATTGAAACAACATTCATGAGCAGGAGATTCCGGTATATATCGTGCATCCGGGGAAGTTCCACCTCCATGTTGTTTTTTTCAAGGTACTCTTCAATATAGAAATTGGACCCCGGATGGAAGGTTAAAAGATATTCACCGGTGATAAAAACCAGGGGCTTCCTGGTACTACGGTCGTAGCGTATGGCGCACATGGCTTTCATGGCCTTTTTATAGGAGCAGAATGCACTCAACATCCCCCCCTGCCTGAGGGCGTCGGTAATGTTGTCAACCGCTGTTTCAAACACCCGGTTGGTTTCCCCTTTTTCAAATTCATAGGGGCGGATTTTGCGGCGCAGATTTTCTAACACCTCCACCATCACCAGAATCCAGGCGGCCCGGGCAAAGGACAACTCGCTTAATCTAAATCCCGGATGGATGTTTTTAAGATCGTTGATATCCGTGGAATAGACGGGAACCTGGGGGTATCCCGCGTCATCCAGGGCTTTCCGGGTGAGGAACATGTAATTCACCAGCCGGCAATCGCAGAAAGCTTTCCCCGATCCGACTACCACCTCGTCGGGGTTGTACTCCCCGCTTTTCAAAACCGCCAGGGCTTCGCCGATCATCATTTGTGCGGGGAAACAGCTATCGTTGTGCACATATTTTTTTCCCAACAGTATAGCTTCCCTGCCGCCCATGGGAATGGGGGCAACCTTAAATCCCTGTTTCCCTATGGCCGCGGTCATGACCTTACAAAAGGCACGGCTTACATTGGGTATCAGGAAAATCTTGTCCCGGTTCTTTTTCGTAAACTTAACCGGATAGGGATCCGGCAGGGGTTTAATTTCCGCCCGCCCCGCTCCCTGCGCCGCTTTCCGCCGGGCCTGCACGGTTTCGATAAAGGAGCGGACCCGTATCCGCAAGGGGCCGGATACATCGCTTTCATCAAGCTTTAAGATGAGGGGCGCCTTGCCGGAAATCTCCTTCATGAGCCGGGTCACCTCATCGGTATAGATTGCGTCATGGCCGCAGCCGAAACTGAAGATCTGCACATACTCAAGGGCGGGATGCCGGGCGGTATAGATGGCCCCGGAAAGAAGCCGCGCATGGTTACTGTTGTTAATGTCCAGCATGGTTCGGGAAAGATCCAGGTCCTGGAGACCCGTCAAGGCGTCCACGGTGATAACCGGTATGTTCTGATCGATAAAATAACGGGACAAGTGGTGGTTTACCAGTTCATCAAACTGATAGTGCCGCCCGGTGATCACCACGGCAAATTTCCCCGCCTTCTCCGTTTCCGCGATAATGCGGGAGCCCTCCGCAACCAGTTGGGTATTGAAACTTGCCAGGGCGGCATCCCCCTGGGCGATGGCGCCCTGCGCCTCCTCCCGGTTAATGTTGTAGGTATCCTGCATGTAGCGGCAGAGCTGACGGTCCCGGTCCTCCTGTTTAAACCAATGGAACACCGGCGTATCCAGGGGAGTATTCCAGTTGCGCTGGGGATCGTCGGAATACTTTACCACCAGGGGATAACCCTTGAGCACGGGACAGGTATAGGTACTGAGGGGCTCGGGATTATCCGAGGGAAGATGGGCAAAGAGGGGCAGGAAAATGCGGTCCACCTTGGCGGCGATAAGGTCGTGGATATGCCCGTGCACCAGTTTTGCGGGGAAGCAAACCGTGTCGGAGGCGACGGACTGGAGGCCCCGGTCAAAGAGCGCGCGGGTGCTGGGGTGGGAAATCTTCGTCCTAAAACCCAGGGCCTGGAAAAACGCGGTAAAGAAGGGCATGGTACGCCAGAAGTCCAATGCCCGGGGCAGGCCGATGGTAGTATTCCTGTCGGCGCAGACCGGCGTAACGGGATAATCGGCGAAGAGCAGTTTTTCCCGGAACTTAATCATGTCGGGAACCGCCTCCATCCGGGTGTTGACCCGGGCGATCTTTTCCCGGACGGTGGAATCATCAAGGCTGCCGATTATCTCCCCCCGCTCGCAGCGGTTGCCCGTAACCCAGGTAGTGGTTTCAGAAGGACCGGGCAGCAGTTTTCCTGCGGCGTCTTTCCCGTAGAAAAAGTTTACCATGGTGCGGTTACAATTGTTTGTACAAAAAGTGCACTTGTTGTTTGTGTCCTGGGTATACTCAAAATCCGCCAAACCATCCAGGCCGATGAAACGGGTTCTGTCCGCCGGGCCGTGGGGGGAGGTAAATCCTTTGGCGGCAATATGTTTTTTCGTAAGCAGGGCAATGCCGATTGCCCCCATCTCCCCCGGATAGGGCGCGCGGATCACCGGCCGTTCCAAATACTGTTCCAGGGCGCGGAGCACCGCGTTGTTTTTAAAGGTCCCCCCCTGCACAATAATCTTGTCCCCAAGCTCTGCGAAGTTCGCCATGCGGATAACCTTGGTAAACACATTTTCTATGATTGAACGGCAGAGGCCGGCCATAATGTCCTCCGCCTGTTTCCCGTTCTTCTGCTCCGTAATAATCGTGCTGTTCATAAACACCGTACAACGGCTCCCCAGTTCCGCGGGATTTTTCGCGTTAAATGCCGCCGCCGCAATCTTATCCACCGGGATAGTAAGGTTAGCCGCAAAGTTTTCCAGAAAGGACCCGCAGCCCGATGAGCAGGCTTCGTTCAGGGTAATGTTTGTAACAATGCCGCCGGCTATGGAAATAGCCTTCATATCCTGGCCGCCGATGTCCAGGATGAACGTAACCCCGTCCATATACTTCTGGGCCGCCTCGGCGTGGGCCACGGTTTCCACGGTGTGGTAGTCGGCGCCAAAAGCCTTATCGAAAATCAGTTCCCCGTAACCGGTGGTACCCAGGGCGATTATTTCCAGGCGTACCCCCATTGCATCGTACTTCTTTTTTATATCCAGCAGAGCCTCTTTGATAACCTTCAAAGGCTCACCTTGATTGTTGGCATAAAAACTGTCCACCACGTTTTCATCTTCATCCAGAAACACAAACTTTGAGGTGGTGGAACCCGCGTCGATTCCCAGATACACCTTCAAGGTATCCCCCCGTTGCACCTTTGGCTGAGGCGCCGGCGGGATTTTATGCCGTTCCTCAAACACCCTGCGATCCCCCGGTGTTTCGAAATACACGTTTCTTTTAGAAGGCACAGTAACGTTGATATTTTCACGGTAATGGGCAAGGGCGGTAAGTGCCTTCGCCGGCTGGAAGAGGTGAACCGAGTCAGCAAACATTTCGTCCAGGGACAGGGCGGTACCGTAGGCGATGAGGGTTTCCGGATTTTCCGGGCGGATAATGTCCGCTTCCTTGAGCCCCAGCCGTTCGGCGAATACCCGGATCAGGGTGGGGTTAAAGGTCAGCGGCCCCCCTTCAAAGATGATGGGCGGCTTGAGCGCCAGGCCCTGGGCAAGGCCGCCGATGGTCTGCTTTACAACGGCGTGGAACGCGGAAAGGGCAATGTCCTCCGGCAGGCCCCCCTGGTTCAGCAGGGGCTGGATATCGGTTTTGGCAAACACCCCGCAACGGCCGGAAATGTCGTAGACGGCGGTGCCCCTGGCGGCCATGGCCTCGAATTGCTCCACGGGGATTCGCAGAAGGGAGGCCACTTCGTCGATAAAGGCGCCGGTCCCCCCGGCACAACTCCCGTTCATCCGCATATCCGAGGCGACAAGCCGCTTGATTCCCTCATCGTAATAGAAGAAAACCACCTTGGCGTCCTGGCCCCCCAGCTCTATGGCGACCCGGGCCTGGGGGTAAAAGATACGCACCGCGATGGCGTTTGCCACCACTTCCTGAATGTAGTGGGCGTGTATGGCATCCGCAATGGGCTTGCCCCCGGAACCGCAAACCGCAGTCTTGAACTCAATGCCGGGGAAAAGGGAGAAAACTTCCTTTAAAAGGGTATGTACCGTTTCGGCCTGGTATGCGTTATGCCGTTCATACCGGGAAAAAAGAACCTTTTTGCTTTCATTTAGGACGACCACTTTTACCGTGGTGGAACCCACATCTATTCCAAGCCGCAAGGATGAAAAACCGCTTTCCATAAATTAGGTATCAGAATATCAATTTTCAAAGGAAAGTACAAGGGAACCCCAGGGTCTGTTCGGGATACAATTACAGCCCGTGGCATCTTTGTGCTGTTTATGGTATACCGGCATTATAAGGAGACTCTATGACGGTTTATGAAGATTTGGTAGTCAGAAACTCCGACGATGTATCCGATTTCCGCCGGGGGCGCATCAAAGAATCAGAAGTGCGCCAGACGATCGTGCATTTCAAGGCTGATACCGGGGCGCATCGGAACGTTATCACCAGAGATGTTTTTGAGCGATTGGGACTTTGTAAGGAAGGCGAACAAATGTTCAAGCTGGCCGGTGGGCAGCCGGCCCGCATGGACGTATCCAGCCAAATGGAAATCATCTGGCGTAACCGCAGAATTAAGCTGGACGCCGCCATTGCGCCCTCGGGAGCGAACAATCTGCTTTCAATTACCGCCATGGAACTGCTTGACATTATGCCCGACCCCTTTGAAGGCTGTCTCATTGGAATTCACGGTGATGAATACCTCAACGAACTGGAATAAGGGCCTTTATCAAAGGGTATTTTCCCATTCATAGATAAACTGCAAGGCATATTGCTGTATCCCGTCGAAGTAGGCGTCGATAAAGGCGGCCAGTTCCGGCCCCACGTAGCGGTAATGCCAGCTTTCCCACACATAGCCCGTGATATCCTCGCAGCCATCCGGGAAGGACAGGGACCAGCCGAAACGGGCGGCGTTGTCCCGCATCCACCGGCCCCCCGGAGTTGCGGCAAAGGAATTGTCGATGGGGCCGAAGTCCAGTACCAGGCCGGTCTGGTGCTGGCTGTAGCCGGGGCGGGCGGAAACCCTGTCCGCCTCTTCCTGGCCGTCGGAGGCAACGGTCCGGGCATAGACCTCCACCTGGTAGTCATAGGACCGGTAGCTTGAGGCGGCGGTGAGGGTTGCCCCCTCAGCCCGGGCGGCGGCGGCCATCACTTCCAGGGAATCTGCGGCGGCTTGGCGGAGCATGAGCCCAGGGCGGCTTATCCGGTAGTAACCCTCCCCGCTAAGTTCCACCAGGTCCAGAGGCGCATAGCCTTCGGGCAGGGCGTGGCCTTTGTCCACCAAGCGCCTGAGATAGGGGTCGCCCTCAAGGCAGGCAAGCAGATCCAGAATAAAGTTGGGGCCCTCCGCAGCGGCAGACATCACCCGGCGGGAAAGATCCCCCGGTATCAGGGAGCGGGATAAGACCCGCCGTACCATATCGGGATACACCAGCCCCTCCCCGGTTGGCGCTGTTTGGGCCTGCACGGAATTTCCTGCAACGGCCTGCTGCCGCTCAGCGGGGGAGCAGGAGAATAACAGTATCGCTATGGGGATACACCATATGGGCTTAGCCATTCCCGTCTTCCTGCCTGAAAAAAACGGAAACGTATTTTCGCCGGGACTCCACCAGGGAATGCAGTTCCGCAAGCATAGCCGCGTCAACCTCTTCGGCAATGGGAATGATATACCGCACCGTTTCCTCGGTGTAGCGGCGGATGAAATCGACATTATTCACAAAGCCCAGGGAAATCATGTTGGATATGCGATCCGCCACCTTGAGGATCTTGGCCTCCCGGGAACCGCTTTTCCGGATACGGGTAAGGAATTCCGGCTTGGTTTCATTGGGGAAACGGGTGACCTCCATCACCAGGTCGTAGACATTGGGGCCCTCAAAATCAGTGGATAAAATAAGGTTGCGGTTGAAATCGGGGATATCCTCGATCAGGTCGTGGACAATCGACGCCTTGAGCATCACCGAGTTGATGTACCCATAGTCGATGAGGGTGGCCATGGTATCCAGTTGATGCCGGAACATGTTGCCCCCCCCCTCCCGGGACTTACCAATCAAGGCGGTGGCAAGCTGCATGTAGGGGGCGAGGAAGGTTCCTTTTAGGCGAAGCATCTCTTCGGTGGTCATTGCGCTCCCTATGCCATATCGTGGATGTAGGACTCCAGCTTGCCCGTCCGTTTTAGGGCCTCCCGGAGCTTCAATTTCTCGCCCTCAACGAGTTCCGCCGGGGCGTTTTTCAGAAAGTTCTCATTGGCCAGCTTCGCCTCAAGGACGCCGATAAACTTGCGGTCCTTCTCAATTTCCCTGGTGAATTTCTGTTTAAGCTGTGCCAAATCCGCCGCCTCGGCGATATACACAAAGGCTTCAAACCCGGCCCCTACCACGGCGATAGACCCCTGGGGGCGGGAGCCCCCCGCCTCTGAGGTTTTTGCGGTTTCCAGGGTCCCGATCCCCGCCAGCATCTTAACCAGTTCCGCGTTTTCGGTAAGGATCTGTCCCAGAGCCTCCCCTCCCAGCCGGACCAAAACCCGCACCTTTTTGTCCGGGGTGATGGTACACTCACTGCGGAGGGTCCTGACCTGCCTGACCAATTCCTGAAGAAAAGCGAAGTCCTCTTCCGCCTTGGGATCATGCCGTTTTTCATCATATTCAGGATAGGCGGCGGTGATCAGCAGGTCGAGGGGCGCACCTTTGGCGGCGTTGAGCTTCCCGTAGATCTCCTCGGTGACAAAGGGCAGCAGGGGGTGAAGCAGCTTGAGGGATTCCCCCAGCACATCCAGGAGCACCGTGGCGGCCCGGTCTTTCTCCGCATCGGAACCGGTTTTAAGGGAAAGCTTGGTGGCCTCCACATACCAGTCGCAGAAGTCGTTCCAGAAATATTCGTAGGCGGTCTGGGCGGCATCGTTGTAGCGGTAGGAAAGGAACGCTTCGGCCATGGCCTTGGCGGCCCCGTTAAGCCGGGAGTAGATCCACTTGTCCGCCGGAAGAAGGTTTGGATTGGTGACCAGGCTCCGGCCTTCCAGGTTCATCAGGATGTAACGGCTGGCGTTCCAGATTTTGTTGGCGAACTTGGAGCCCATCTTGAAGGACTCCTTGTCCACCAGCAGGTCCTGGCCCTGGGCGCACATAAAGGCCAGGGTAAACTTAAGGGCGTCCGCGCCGAACTCGTCCACCAGTTCCAGGGGGTCCAGGCCGTTGCCCAGGCTCTTGCTCATCTTCCGGCCCTGCTTGTCCCGGATAAGGCCGTGGATGTAGATGTCCCGGAAAGGCGCCTTGCCGGTAAACTCCAGCCCCGCCATGATCATCCGGGCAACCCAGAAAAAAATGATGTCGTAGGCGGTTACCAGGGCGGTGGTGGGATAAAAGGCTTTCAAATCCGCCGTGTCCTCCGGCCAGCCCAGGGTGCTAAAGGGCCAGAGCCAACTGGAAAACCAGGTGTCCAGCACATCCGGGTCCTGCTCAATGTTTGCGGAACCGCAGTGGGGGCAACAGGAAAGGTCGGTGCGGGAAACGGCGGTCTTACCGCAGTCCTTACAGTACCAGGCGGGAATCCGGTGACCCCACCAGAGCTGACGGCTTACGCACCAGTCACGGATGTTTTCCAGCCAGTGCTGGTAGGTGTTTTCCCACTTCCGGGGGTAGAAGACAAGCTCCCCCCTTCGCCAGCTCGCCAGGGCCTTTTCCGCCAGGGGCTTCATCCGCACAAACCACTGCTCCGAAAGGTAGGGCTCTATCACCGTATGACAGCGGTAACAATGCCCCACCGCATGGGTGATATCCTCATCCTTGATGAAAAAGCCCCCGGCTATGAGATCCTCCAGAACCGCTTCCCGGGCTTTCTTTACCGGGAGGCCCCGGTACTTTTCCGGGACCGCATCGTTGAGCTTCCCGTCGGGGGTAAGGATATTGATCACCGGGAGATTGTGGCGCTTGGCTACTTCCCAGTCGTTGGGGTCGTGGGCGGGGGTTATCTTTACTACCCCGGTGCCGAACTCCCGGTCCACGTAGGTATCCTGAACCACCGGGATTTCCCGATCCGTTAAGGGGAGACACACCGTTTTCCCCGCCAGATGTGCGTAGCGTTCATCTTCGGGGTGAACGGCCACGGCGGTATCCCCCAGCAGGGTTTCGGGCCGGGTGGTGGCAAGCTCGATAAAACTGTGCGGAGCGCCCGCCACCGGGTAGCGCAGGCGGTACATCTTTCCCGGGGTATCCTCATGGTCCACCTCGTCGTCGGACAGGGCGGTACCGCAACTGGGACACCAGTTTACCAGATAATTGCCTTTATAGAGGAGATCCCGCTCGTAAAGGGTGACAAAGACCTCCCGGACCGCCCTGGACAGGCCCTCGTCCAGGGTAAACCGCTCCCGGGACCAGTCCACGCTGGCCCCAATACGCTGTAACTGCCGGGAAATAATGGCGTGATGCTCCTGCTTAACCTTCCAGGTTTCCTCGACAAACTTGTCCCGCCCCAGGTCGCGGCGGCTCTGCCCTTTGGCTTTGAGGCGCTTCTCCACCACATTTTGGGTGGCAATCCCCGCGTGATCCGTGCCCGGCACCCAAAGGGTGGCTTCTCCCCGCATACGGTGGAAGCGGACCACAATATCCTGCAGCGAATTGTTCAGCCCGTGACCCAGGTGGAGGACGCCGGTAACGTTGGGGGGCGGAATGACCACCGTAAACGCAGCCCCGACTGCCGAATTTGCCCCAGGGCGGGGCTTAAAGGCACCGGCATCCTGCCATTGGGCATAGATACGGTCTTCGAAGGATTTGGGATCATAGGCTTTTTCCAGTTCAACTGCCCTCATTCAAATTCCTCATGGTGACATATATAGTATAAAAATGGGGGAAACTATGCAAGGTGAAAACTACTCTCCAAAAGCGGTCCGCAAAAGTTCCCGGGTATACGCCTCTTTGGGGTTCCGCAGTATCATTGATGTGGGTCCCGCCTCCACTACCTTCCCCGCCTTCATCACCAGGATTTCGTGGCAGAGGCTGCGGACTATGCGGAGGTCGTGGCTGATAAAAATATAGGAGAGGCCGCGCTTTTCCTGCAATTCCCGGAGCAGCGTTACTACCTGGAACTGGATGGTCCGGTCAAGGCTTGAAGTGGGCTCGTCCAGCACCAGGATTTCCGGCTCCAGGACGAGGCTGCGGGCCAGAGCTATCCGTTGACGCTGGCCCCCGGAAAACTCGTTGGGGTAGCGTTCCGGGAAATCTTCGTCCCCCATGCCCACTTCCGCCAGGGCCTTAAGCACCCGTTCCCGCCGGTCCTCCGGGGTTCCGGTCCCGATGCGGTGGATAAGCAAGCCCTCACCAACGATGTTGAGGATGTTCATCCTTGGGCTCAGGGAGCCGTAGGGGTCCTGGAAGATGATCTGCATCTTCCGTCTGAGGGGGCGCAGTTCATCCTCCCGCAGATTTTGCAGTTCCCGCCCCTCAATGCTGATGGTCCCGGCGTCCGGCCCATCCCCCCGGAGCCGTTCCAGGGCAAGCAAGGCCTTCCCCAGGGTGGTCTTGCCGCTGCCGCTTTCCCCTACGATGCCCAGGGTCTGGCCCCGGCGCAGGGTAAAGTCCACCCCGTCCACCGCCTTAATGTACCCCGTCACCCGGCGGAGAACCCCCTGCTTCACCGGGAAATACACCTTGAGACCCCTGCCCTCCGCGATAACCGGGGCGCCCAAATCCGGTGCGGGGCTTTCGGTTCCCCCGTCTCCCCCAAGGAGCTGCCGGGTATACGGTTCCCGGGGGGCGGCAAAAACTTCCGCCATGGGGCCCGACTCAATGATCCGGCCATCCCGCATCACCGCCACCCGGTCTGCCATGCGGCGCACCACTTCCAGGTCGTGGGTGATAAAGAGCACCGCCATGCCCAGCTCCTTTTGCAAATCCTTTATCAGGGTGAGTATCTGATCCTGAATGGTTACGTCCAGGGCGGTGGTGGGTTCATCGGCGATGAGCAGTTTCGGTTTGTTGAGGAGCGCCAGGGCGATCATCACCCGTTGGCGTTCCCCGCCGGAAAGTTCGTGGGGGTACGCGGTAAGCCGCCTCTCCGCATCCCGTAGCCCCACCCGTTTGAGCCAGTCCGTGACCAGAGGCCGACTATGCTGCCGGGCAAGTCCCTGGTGCAGAAACAGTGATTCTGCGAGCTGCTTTTCGATGGTGTGCAGGGGGTTGAGGCTGGTCATGGGTTCCTGGAAGATCATCCCCAGATCCCGGCCGCGTAGCTGCCGCAGCTCCGGCTCCTTCATTTTCAGCACGTCCCGGCCCTCAAAGAGAATCTCGCCGCCGGGGTAGGAAATCCAGTCCTCGCTCAGAAGCCGCATCAGGGCCTGGGCGCTCACGGTTTTCCCGCTGCCGCTCTCTCCCACCAGGGCAAAGGTTTCGTGCTCATCAATGTGGAAATCAATGCCGTGGACCACCTCGTTTTCTTTACCGAAGGCCGCCCGGAATCCCCGGTATTCTACCAAATGATCCGTCATGCGTTCCTCCGGGGATCAAAGGCGTCACGGACACCCTCACCGATAAACACTAATAGTGTTAAGGTCAGCGCCAGGACCACGAAGGCGGCGATGCCCAGCCAGGGGGCCTGGAGGTTCGCCTTGCCCTGGGAGAGGAGTTCCCCCAGGCTCGGGGAGCCTACCGGGAGGCCAAAGCCGAGGAAGTCCAGGCTCGTGAGGGTGGTGATGGAGCCGCCCAGGATGAAGGGGAGGTAGGACAAAGCGCTGGTCATGGCGTTGGGGAGGATGTGGACGAACATGATGCGGCGGTGGCGCATCCCCATGGCCCGGGCGGCAAGGACGTACTCGAAGTTCCGGGCACGCAGGAATTCTGCGCGAACCACCCCCACAAGAGCCATCCAGCCGAAGAGGAGGGTTATCCCCAGGAGCCACCAGAAGGTGGGTTCTATCACGCTGGACAGGATGATCAGCAGGAACAGGGTGGGCATCCCGGACCAGACTTCCATGAAACGCTGGAAGATGATGTCCAGGAGGCCCCCGTAGTATCCCTGCAATGCGCCGAGGATTATCCCGATGATCGAGGAGAACACCGTAAGGGTAAGGCCGAAGAGCACAGAAATCCTGAAGCCGTAAAGGACCCGGGCCGCCACATCCCTGCCCCGGTCATCGGTACCGAACCAGTTTTCTTTCGTCGGCGGCGAGGGGGCCGGGCTGGGGAGATTGTAGTTGATGGTGTTGTAGCTGAAGGGGATCGGGGGGCGTAGCATCCAGCCCTTCGCTTCAATTCGTTCTATTATATAGGGGTCCCGGTAATCGGCGTTGATATCGAATTCGCCGTCAAAGAGGAGTTCCGAATAGTCCTTGAACACCGGGAAGTAAAACTTTCCATCGTAGCGGACCAGGATGGGTTTGTCATTGGCAACAAATTCCGAAAAGAGGCTCACCACAAAGATGATGCCGAAGATCCACAGGGACACATAGCCCCGGCGGTTTTTCTTGAACCGTTCCCAGCGGTTCAGCCGGGTTGGGCGAACTTTAGTTCGATTCATCGGCGGGCCTCGAAGTCGATGCGGGGGTCAATGATGGTGTACATGAGGTCGCTCAGAAGGGAGAGGAGCAGGCCCAACAAAGTGAAGATGTAGAGGGTGGCGAAGATCACCGGGTAGTCCCGCTGCATGGTGGCTTCAAAGCCCAGGAGCCCCAGGCCCTCCAGGGAGAAGATTACTTCTATTAACACCGAGCCGGTGAAGAACATGGAGATGAAGACCGCAGGGAAACCGGATATGACGATGAGCATGGCGTTGCGGAATACGTGCTTAATGAGGATCGCCTTTTCGGTGAGGCCCTTGGCGCGGGCGGTCATGACGTACTGTTTGTGTATCTCGTCCAGGAAGGAATTCTTGGTGAGCATGGTCAGGGACGCAAAGCCGCCGATGATCATCGCAAAGATGGGGAGGACCAGGTGCCAGAAGTAGTCGAGGATCTTTCCCCCAAGGCTTAAGCCCGCAGCGTCCACCGAAAAGAGGCCGCGCAGGGGGAATATTTTCAGGAACCCGCCCCCGGCAAAGAGTACCACCAGTAATACGGCGAAGAGGAATGAGGGGATGGCGTTCCCCAGTATTACTGCGGTGCTGGTCCACAGGTCAAACCGGCTGCCGTTTTTCACCGCCTTCCGTATCCCTAAGGGAATGGACACCAGATAGATGATCAGGGTACTCCAAAGCCCCAGGCTTATGGACACCGGCAGCCGTTCGGCGATAAGGCCCAGCACGGAACGTCCCCGGAAAAGGCTGTCCCCAAAGTTGAAGGTGGCGTAGTTCTTCAGCATTGACAGGTACCGCACCCCGATGGGCTTGTCGAAGCCGTAACGCCGCTCAATTTCGGCGATAATCTCCAGGTCAAGGCCCCGTGCACCCCGGTAAGCGGAGGCATTCTCGCCCCGGTTAAGCCCGCCGGTAACCGTATCCCCCCGGCTGTTCCCGGTGATGCGGCCCAGGGCCATGTCGCCGTCCATGCCGCCCCGCATAGTGGCGATGGCCTGATCCACCGGGCCGCCGGGGGCAATCTGCACGATAAAGAAGTTGATCGTAATGATCGCCCAGAGGGTCGGGATGATCAACAAAAGCCGGCGTAGGATATATGCTGCCATTGATTCACTCCTTAGCCGACAGCAATGTCGCCTTCATCCAAAGGTTTTTCCAACAGAGTCAAATCGCGCATAAGGCGTCTGCAGGTCCGGAGGAAGCGGCTGTAATAGAGGCCGTCAATACAGCGGGAATCTATGGTAATACCCATCCTGATGATCTTTTGCATCTTCACCACGTTTGACTCATCATCCAGGCGGCTTTCCAGGGTTTCTTTCCCAATGGTGATAAAAAAACCGCAATTCCCAAAATCAAAAAGGTGATGGTAAATAGAGTCAAGGTTGATGCTTTTCAGGTAGGACACAAAGAAACTCGAATGAAAAGGGCTTATATCAAACAAAAACTTATCGGAAAGGAGACCGTGTTTGTCGGCGGTGATAAGGCAAAAAACAATGAAACGCAGAACAAAGTGGGGCAGCTTTTCAAAGACGGGCATCGCTTTTTCCAGCGGGTCCACCGCGTTCTGCAAGGCGGCAATATCAGTTTCCAGCTTGTTTTTGACTTCGGCGATGGTTTCAAACCCGGTAAAACGCATCTTCAGCACATCCTCATCCCCCGCGTCATCCTTATGCATGGATTTCTTGACTATCATGGTCATGTCGATAGAGTTTCGCTGGTAAATACGGTCATTGATGATAAAGCGGTTCAAACGGGGGTACATTTTGAAGGTCCGCACCAAAATCGCCACGACGATGTGCAAATAATTGTATTTCTCGCCCTGTGCCTTTTTTAATCTGATAAAGTCGTCAAAATCCTTTGCCTCATGGGTTACCGTATAATAACTGGCAGCCCCGGAACGGCGGCGGGGCGCAAATAAGGGCATAAGCCCCGCCACCACACCCAAATTTTTTACCAGTTTTCCATCTTTTCTTTTACCAAACATGATTTCTCTTGTATGACAGAGAAGGGGAAAAAAAACAAGAGGGCGGGTGTATTTTCAAGGCAGGTGGTACCATATCGGGCAATGTATGCTATACTGACATGATGAAGGAGCTTATATGACCGTTTATGAAGATTTAGTAGTCAGGAACTTGGACGATGTATCTGATTTCAGCCGGGGGCGTATCAAAGAATCGGAAATACGCCAAACCACCGTACATTTCAAGGCTGACACCGGGGCGCACCGGAATGTCATCACCAGGGATGTTTTTGAGCGCTTAGGGCTTCGCAAGAAAGGCGAGCAAATGTTCAAGCTGGCCGGCGGTCAGAGCGCCCAAATGGACGTGTCCAGCCCAATGGAAATCATCTGGCACGACCGCAGAATCGAGATGGACGCCGCCATCGCGCCCTCAGGAGCAAGCAACCTGTTTTCAATCACTGCCATGGAGCTGCTTGACATAATGCCCAACCCGTCTAAAGGCTGCCTTGTCGGTGTTCACGGCGATGAATACCTCAACGAACTGGAATGAAGAAAGCGCAATGGGACGCTTGTGGTATGAATGAGGAGCTTATGCGGATTGGGCGGCCAGTTCTTTGCGAACAAGCTCGTTGATGATTTGTCCTACGCTGGTATGGGAGGCCTCCGCTTTGCCGCGCAGCCAGGTTGCGGACAGATCGTCCATGCCCAGGATACGCGCCTCCCGTTGGGAGAGCCAGCCCGATCCGTTGGGGCCAAGTTTGGGCGGGTTCTTGGTAAAGTACTCGTCCCAATAGTCCGCTTCTTCATCGGTCATTTTAGCCATAATTGTCTCCTACAAATTGAGTTCCGCGAAAAAGCCCTTCTGAAGTTTCCTCGCATGAAATACATTGATAGTGTTATAATGGGGAGGTGGGCCATTATTCCACCCACCATGCGTTAAACCCGTAGGAATATTTCGGCATCACCTGCGGACGCCGGAACTTTTTATTGTAGGCCAGCCGGAAGGTGGAAATATGCCACTGGGGAATGATGTAATGGTTCCAGGTTACCACCCGGTCCAGCGCCCGGCCCCAATCCCGCAGAGAGGTCTCGTCTTCCTGGCTTGCCATTACCCCTTCCACCAGATAGTCCAGGGCCGGGTCCCGAACCCTGGCGAGGTTATAGGTGGAATCAATATATTCGGAGTGCCAATTCATCGCCGTACCACTATCGGGATAGGGTATGGGCAGATAGCCCTGGTCAAGGATATCGTAATCCCCCTCGTGCATGCGGTTCAAAAACTGTGTGCCGTCCACCAGGCGGATCCGTAAATCTATACCGAAACGCGCCAGGTTCCGCTGAAAGGGAATGGCGTAGCGTTCGCTGGTGGAATTCCAGATCAGCAATTCAAAGCTCATCTGCTTCCCCGTTTCAGTATTGATAAGCTTCCCCCCCCGCAGTTCCCAGCCCGCCGCGTTAAAGAGCGCCATGGCCTCCCGCATTTGAGGCCGGATAAAGCCCGTGCCGTCGGTGACCGGGGGATTAAATTCTTTGGTAAACACCTCCGGGGGTATTTTGTCCCGAATAGCGTTGAGGATGGCCAGCTCGCCGCCCTGGGGCAGTCCAAGTGCCGCATAATCGGTGTTCGTAAAGTAACTGCGGGTCCGGGTATAGGAATTGTAGAAAAGGTTGGCGTTCATCCATTGAAAATCAAAAAAGCAATTCACCGCCTGCCGCACCCGGCGATCCTGAAACACTTCGCGCTCGGTATTGAAGGTCATGGCCTGGGTCGATTGAGGAATACGGTGGGGTATCTCTTCCCGCAGCACCTCCCCTGAATCAAAGATCTTCCCCGTATACTGGGTCGCCCAGTTCACCGCAGAATTCTCCGCGCGGAAATCGTACTCCCCGGCTTTAAACGCTTCAAAGGCCACATTGGCGTCCCGGTAGTAATCGTAACGGATATGATCAAAGTTGTACCGCCCCTTGTTCACCGGCAGGTCCGCCGCCCAGTAATCCTCTACCCGGTCCAGGATTATGTACTGGCCCATGCGGTAGTCCCCCACCCGGTATGCGCCGGTCCCGATGGGGGGCGCATTGAGGGGATCGGAAAAGTCCCGGCCCTCCCAAAACCGTTTGGGGAACACCGTGGTCTGACAGAGGGCCATCATCTTTTCCTTGTCCCCGCCCCCGGGCAAATCAAACCGGACCCGATTTCCCGGCAGGACCGTGGCGGTTACGTCTTTATAGTAGATTTTGAACTGAGGGACCCCCTTCTCGTAAAACATATTGAAGGAGTGTGCAACATCCCCGGCGGTGATGGGCTGCCCCTCCTGATCCTTTGCGGCGGGATTAATAGTAAAAATAATGAAGGAATAATCCGCCGCGTATTCGATCCCCTGGGCAATCAGGGGGTAGAGGGCGTCGGTCTCATCATCCGAACCGGCCATGAGGGTATCGTAAAAGTACTCCCACCCCGCGCAGATATCCCCCCGCATGGCGTAGCGGTGAAAATTGTCATAGGTCCCCACGGCGGCCAGGGTGACGGAGCCCCGCTTGGGGGCATCGGGGTTTACATAATCAAAGTGGGTAAAGCCGGGTTTGTACTTGGGTGTTCCGCGCATGGTGATGGAGGTGGCGGTGATGGTTCGCTGTGCGCCGGGGCTTTGGGCGTAGAGGGAAAGGCCCATGAGGAGCAGGAACAAAACGCAGGTATACCGATTTTTCACCCATCCCCCTTTTATACGTGTCATCATTATAGAAACCCACGGGGTCTGCGTCAAGTAAACGCCACAACAAACGAAGGATTTAAACCACGAAAAACACGAACGACACGAAAAAAGATTGCAATTTCAAAGCAAAATTTCGTGTTTTTCGTGTCTTTCGTGGTTTAATTCTTTTTTTATCCGTTTTTTTGGATTAGCTGGTTAAGAAACTCTTTCATGCGTTTGTCGTGAGGTAAATGCCGGGAATTGACTAAAATTTTCGTTCCTAGCATACTTTGGGAACATTGCAGGGGTTTAATATGCCGGAAAAAATCACGAATAAAGATACCGGTTTTTTAAAACCAACGATTTTTGCGACCCTGACGCTTTTGGTTTCAACCGGTATTCGTAATACAACCGGTCTTTTTGTCAGCCCCCTTGTGGAGAATACCGTCATGAGCCTTAGCGATGTCAGTATGGCCATGGCAATCGGGCAGTTTTCTTTTGGTATATTCCAGCCTTTGTGCGGAATGCTTACCACAAAATACCGGCTATTCACCATTCTGCTCTGCGGCGCACTCTGTCTTATAATCGGGCTCCTGGGTATAAAAATTGCCAATACAACACTGTTACTAATTATCTGCTTCGGATTGCTCGCCCCCGCAGGCGCCGCGGCAAGCAGTATCCCGGTTTTACTGGGACATATTTCTCATGCGGTTCCTGAAGGGAAAAGGACAATCTCAAGCGGCTTAATAAATGCCGGCGGGTCGGCGGGGCAATTTATTTTAGCGCCGTTAATACAAATTGGTATAGATAATTATGGTTATTACGGAGCCTGTATTTTTCTGGCCTTTGCGGTTACCCTATCTATGGCGCCGTCCTGGTTTTTATGTCATACAAAAGGCGCGGCGCATTCCACAGACAACCGGGGAGTTAAAGACGGCGGACTCAGAAAAGAAATAGCATCGGTGTTTAAAATACCAAGTTACTTGTTTCTGCATGTTGGTTTTTTTGCCTGCGGATTTCATGTGGCTTTTCTTGCCACCCATTTACCCGGTGAAATCGGTTTTTATAAATACGGCGGTTCTATAATAGCGCTTTGTTTTTCAATTCTCGGAATATGCAACATCGCCGGTTGTATTTTGGTAGGTATAGCCGGTAGATATGGTTCGTTAAAAAATCTACTCACCGGTGTATATGCGATACGGGTAGTAGTAATCGGACTCTATTTACTCGCGCCTAAAACACTGTTTACGTTTATTGTATTTTCAATAAGCACAGGACTTACCTTCGGCGCTACCGTTCCTCCGACCGGTGATATTACGGCCCGTTTGGTTCATCCAAAATATCTCAGTACCCTATTCGGGCTGATATTTGTAACCCACCAAATAGGCTCATTTTTTGGCGCCTGGCTGGGCGGTGTTGTTATGGATCATACCGGCAGTTTCTTTTCCATGTGGATAATTGACGCGTGCCTTTCCGTGTTGGCGGCGGGAATTAGTTTTAAAATACGGGATAACGGCATCCCGTAACGTATCACATGGTGAATTAAGGAGAAGAATAAACACGGAGGGCACAGAGGGGGGAAAGTGTCGGAACTCTATTTTCCTCATTCTCCCTCTTCAAGATTGTTCGTTTAATCCGCTCATGACATACCCTTTATATTCCGGCTCTACATTCACGGAGAATTTCTACTATTTGTTGCATGGTTACATTTACCTTTATACCAGGAACATTTTCTAAAGGAGATTTTTCTTCCAAAGTTTTGTTGGGCACGGGAGTCAATTTATAATCCTTCCCATTTTTGTTGGTAATAATTACCTCATCAACTAAGGCAATATCAAAGGCCTTGGAAACATCCTGCGAAAAATCTGTGTACTCAATTATTTGCATATTTTCCTCCTAACATGGTAAGCCCCATAAAGAATCCGACCCTAAACATGGTACTATCAAAGGTTACCAATGGTAAATTTAATCTTTTTGCGGTCTCTAAATAAAAAGCGTCATAGGCGTATAGTTTATGATCCCATGCGCAGCCGGATGCGGAACATTTTTCAGGATTGTGGGAAACCTTTCTTTCGCAAGTGATTATTCAATTTCCTGATCCGGCGGAAGCCGCAGAGCAGGGCTCCGAAAACGAATACCCTCTCTGCGCTCACTTCGGGGAATAGACCAGCCCCCAATAGGGCTTGGCCCTCCACCAAAAAACAAACTACGTAATAACAATTGCCGCAATCGGGCAGAGGGGCCCCGGACGGCCGCGGTGATTAAGGAAGCGGCCCGACACATACATCGTGCCGCCGGAATATTCCTGGGGCGCGCTGATGGTAATGTGCAGGTTACGATCGTTGATAATAAGACCCAGGTCCTGCTGTTCGTAGCCGCCCTCCGGGGGAAGCGCCCCCTTCCGGTCCAGGCGGTAGTGAATCTCATGGGTGGCTTCCTCGTTATGAGGATCCGCCTGGGACGTGGGGTCCCAGTCAAGCCGCAGCTTCACCTGGCATTTGGCGGTGTTTTCCGCCCCTATCCGAAGCATCCCCCGGGGATCATTCTCCTCGGTTTTGCCGGTCCCTGCCTTCTCCGCCCCCATTTTGTCCAGGTCCTCCTCCGTACAGGGAGGGACCAGGAGATACCGCTCATTACCTTCGACCAAAAACCCCCCTAGCTTCGCAATAGCCGCATTGTTGGCTTCGACGTCCAGATGGCTTTTGAGGTCCTTGTTCTCAACCCTCCCCAGGGTCTCCCGTGCAAGGTCAACGTCGGCTTGATACCGGGCGATAAAGTCCGTCGGGTATCCCATGGCGGGTCCGTGAACCGCCAGGTACGCAAGCTGCTGCTCACAGAGGGTAAAGACCTCCCGTTGCTTCTGGGGGATCTTAACCTTTCTTCTTTTCATATGTGCTCCTTTGCGGGCTGCCCCGCTATCATCCATAGTACTCCGCGACTCCCATAGGTACGGATAGATCATCCATAGGTACGGATGGGTCATCCATAGGTACGGATGGGTCATCCATAGGTACGGATGGGTCATCCATAGGTACGGATGAGTCATCCATAGATACGGACGGGTCATCCATAGATACGGAGAGTCATCCATAGGTACGGATGAGTCATCCATAGGTACGGATGAGTCATCCATAGATACGGATGAGTCATCCATAGATACGGATGAGTCATCCATAGATACGGATGAGTCATCCATAGGTACGGATCAGACTCACCAATGTATATCCGCAGGACAATGCCCATAGTAGGCGCCGCGTAGACCTGTAGGTGAAGGAATTAAGGGGAAGGCTCGCTTCCGCAGGCCCGCAGAAGGAAGTATGTTTGCCCCGTAAAAACAACGAACGGAATAACTTTTTACAACTGGGTACAGTATATACCGGGTTTCCGGATCTGTCCAGGATTATCGTACCGAAACATCCGGAACTTGGGCAAACTTGACCGCATTTTCGGCGGTGGGCGGCTGTTTTTCGCGGGTTTGCTATTATGGCAGTTTAATTGTATACTGTAACCAAGAGGTAAACGGTATGAGTGAAACGTATACAGAAATTACCATCATGAATGCGGTGGATGTGGACAATGCAGAGAATGGGCGTATAAAACAGACCGATGTCCGGCAAACAACGGTGCAGGCCCTCGTTGATACCGGATCAACAGACTTAGTTATTAATGAAGCGATACGGCGGAAACTGGGGCTGCGGATTGCATCAGAAGGTTTCGTGGAACTTGCCGATGGTAGGCGGGTGCCGCACCTGGAGACCGGGCCGGTAGAGTTGTGCTGGAAAGACCGCAGAACCAACTGTTGTGCGGTGATTTTTCCCGACCAGCCTGACCAACGGTCGGTTGAAGTGCTCCTGGGAGTTTTCCCCATGGAGTCCCTGGACTTAACGGTGAACCCCTATCTACAGAAAGTAACCGGCGCCCACGGCAACATGAAACGGCATGTTTTCCGGTTTGGTTAGAGGAATGAAGGCGGCTTTCTGCCCCAGGAACACGTTCCTCAGACTCATGGTTCTTTCCAGTCGGAATATTTAAGCAGCTTTACAAACAATTCCCTAATATCATCGGGCATTTCATTTTCCCTGCCAAAAAACACGGGCAGTTCCAGACCCCTCTTATGGATATGGATTATCATTGAGCAGAGGGTAACACAGGAGGGCATTATGGACGACGATAAACTGGATTTGATTTACCCCGGTATTATCTTATATGAGGAGTTTATGGAGCCTCTGGGTATAACGGCGTATAAGCTGGCCAAGGACATACGGGTGCAGCAGATAGCGATAAGCCGGATACTAAACGGCAAACGCAGACTATCGGTAGATATGGCCTTACGCTTATCGCGGTATTTTGGGAACTCGGCGCAGTTCTGGCTTAATATGCAGGATCATTATGACCTCGAACTGGCGCTTGAACGGAAAAAGTCCTTGATAAACGAAATAATCCCCTATCAAAAGCTAAAGGAGGCGGCTCCGGCATGAAGTCATGTTTGACACTCCGCTTTTAAGCTTGACCACATCGCCAACTTCTACCCTATCAAGAACCAATGTTTCTTGTGCCCCCGGAACATGTTCCTCAAACTCATGGCTCTTTCCAGCCGGAATATTTAAGCAGTTTTACAAACAATTCCCTAATGTCATCGGGCATTTCATTTTCCTTGCCAAAAAACACGGGCGCTTCCAGACCCCTCTTATGGTACTCCCGAAACATCATGCTCTGGTCATCGCGGTATTTGGTAAACAGGGTTAGTTCCGGGGGGGCGAATTCGGGTTTGCCGCTGAACCACAAGAGGCTTTGCCGCAGCAGTTCCCATGCGTAGCTGTCCGAGGGAAGCCAGGCCCGGGAAAGGCAGACGGCCCAGATGACTTCACCGTTCCAGCGGGATGAATACTCAAAGAGGGCGTCAAACACCGAGGGGATGTCCGCCGGGGTGTAGGTGTCGAGATAGAAAAAGTCCAGGTCTATCGAGATAAAAAGCAGGCTCTGGCTGCCGGATTGGGTCTTGTTCACAGGTAAGGTAAAGTCCTTGAGGCGGTTAATATTCAAGGCTTGGGTAAATACCGGAAAGCGCCCGCTGCCCCATTGGGCGGTAGAATACAAAGAGTCCCCGGCAGGGTGAACCTGGGGAGTAACGGTAAAGCCGCTTTTTATACCATACTTGGGAATATCAACACGCGCCCGGCACCTCATTTATAGTTTTGCTTTAGTCTGGTTTAATAACATAAGGCTTTGTGAACGTAAAAAAATCTTCTTTTGACATTCTGATACTAAATTCTGAGTCAACCATTGTCTTTGTCCCATTGATTACCCAATGCTGTATACAGCCATAAAATGTTGAACTTTTCCATGTGAAAAAAGCATTGTTATGGTACTCGTTTCTAAGCACAGAAGAAAATTCTGCTTTAAGATGTGTATATGTTGTTGCATTAAATCTCCTCAGTAAAGCGTCTACGTCCTCTTCCGGCACATTAGCGAGACATCCTATATCTGTACCCCAAAATCGAAAGAACAATCTGCCAGTTCTAAAAGAAGACTTATACCATTTTCCATTTATCTTAAATACTCCATGTAGCATTGAGCCATCCGTAGATGGTCGTAGACACTGTAGTTGAAAGGCCCTATTAAACCCTTTGTTGTGATTACCAACTCTATCAAGCCAAGATATTGCCTCAAAACAACTATTCATAGGTTCTTTTAAAAGCAGGTTCTTCTGAAAAGATTCCTCAACAAGTTCCGGTTCATCCAGTAACAACTTTCGAGCTATTTAAACCTGAGCATTACGGCTAATTAATATTTTCATGCTTACACCTCTAAAAGATTTATCCTGCAAAAAAATCGCAGTTTATCAAATTTCTAGTTCGTGGAAGCGCAAAGGTGCTAAGCATACATCATACGCCTTTGCTTTTCCTCTCCTACTCTCAGCCGCCAGCTACTCTCGTCTCCCCGCTACACCTTTCAAATTCAGTACCTGACACCTGTGCGCTTCCCAAATTGGTCGCCACCTTATCAGTCTTACACCAGCATAATCGAATAATCATCATGCTTGTAACCAAAAAACTTTACCCTAATCCTACGCAATCGGCGTTTTAGATTTGAGGCCTTTGGAAATATCCAATCACCCCTGCTGAACGCTTTTATTTCAGCCGTGTTGTTGATAACAGTTAAAATTACCAATAATTCACCAAACTGATTGTTCATGAAATAGCGAGAAAGATAAAAATTGCGATTATCAAGACCTGCTTTTGTACGAGAATAATTGAGCGAAGACCTGACATTATAGCGATGACTTTCTCCCCAATACTGATTCTTTATGGGTTTATGCCGATCCTTGTCAGCTTGAATAAACGACTCTACATCAGAAACTGCCTCAAAAGGTTCTTCCCTTAACTCACATGGCCCCTTACAGCCGAGGTCACGACAAACTTTATCAAAGTATGAAAGTAAAGAATGATAACAACTACGTACTTTATGATATGCCCACCAGTCCAAAAATTTAGGCACAGTAAGCCCTGCTGCGATGACAGCAATAAGAGGCATTAGGGTATCAACAACCGCAAGTATTCTATCAAAACACATATTTCCCTACTCCCAATTAGCTGCTGTCCTGCTGTCCAAATTAACGCCAGTACCCGCTGTGGTATTGCGTTTTTTGCCACCATAACTAATACAGACCGCATGACCGTAGTAATCACCGTTATTAGCTGTGTTTTTTAACAAAGCTGAGGCATCTGACCCGTATATGGTACCACCTGTTTTAATGAATAATGCACTGCCATCGACATACACCCCGCCGCCCCAATAGCTGCCGGAGGCAATATTTCCCGATATTTCGCCCCCCGCCATCGTGAACGTAGCGCTGCTGCTCCAGACAGACACCCCACCACCCATGACATTACTGGTATTTCCGCTGATTTTGCCACCCGCCATCATGAACGTACCGCTATTGATGCCCACTCCGCCGCCCCCATAAATACTACTAGAGCTGGAAACGGCATTTCCTGATATTTCGCCCCCTGCCATTGTGAACGTACCGCCATTGACATAAACCCCGCCGCCACTGGGATAGGTATCCGAATTGGTATTTCCCGTAATCTTCGATCCATTGTTCATTATCAATGTACCGCCGCTGGACACATAAACCAACGCTGCTGTATTGCTCCTTCCCTGTAAGGTAAGGTTGTTCTCCAGCGTCAGCGTAACCCCGCTTCCTACGGTGAAGAGCGAACCTGTCATATTCAGGTAAATATTCCGCTCAACCGTGCCGCCGCTAAGTATTACCGTTACATTCTTTCCGCTATATGCAAGCGTTTTGGGCCCTATGCTCTCGTTGCTCCATACGGTAATGATATACTCGCCGCCATTTACCGCGTTGGTGGTAATCCAGTTTAATGAATCGCTCAGTGTTTGAATCGGTACCGGAATAGCTACCCACTGCGCGTACAAGATGGTATGTGCATTCACCGTCAGAGAAGAACTGGCGGCGCAAGCGATTCCCGTGCCGTCAGCACTGGTATTCCAGCCGCCAAAAGCTCTACCCTCACGGCTCAAGCTGCCCTGCCCCGCTACAGTAATAGGTGAGCCAGCACTAGCCATTTGGGAAGCGGGAACGGTTCCGGTCCCGCCGTTAGCGGCATAGCTTATCGTGTATTGAATCGCCCACTGTGCGTACAAAGTCGTGTTTGCGCTTACCGTCAGGGAAGCACCGACGGCATACGCCGTCCCCGTACCGTTGGCAGTAGTATTCCAGCCGCTAAAAGCATAGCCGGACCGAGACAAGGTGTTCCCGCTTGCAACGGCAACACTTGATCCGGCATTTATCGTCTGAGAACCGGGCACTGTCCCATTGCCGCCGTTGGCGTTGTAACCTACCGTGTATTGCACAATAACCGCCCACTGCGCGTACAGGGTTATATTCCTGTTTACCGTCATGGAAGCGCCGACGGCATAAGCAATTCCCGTGCCGGCGGCATTGGTATTCCAGCCGCTAAAGACTTTACCGTCAAGGCTCAGGCTGCCTTGTCCCGCAAGCGTGATATTTGAGCCGCCGCTTACCGTCTGGGGATCGGGAACACTGCCGCTTGCGCCATTGGCGTTATACGTTACCGTGTAGGACGTCATGTTTTGAACGCAAATTATTTTGTCGTATTCAAAAACAAATCCGCTGCCATTGAATGTGAAACTATAAATATGCCCCGCTTCAAAGGTGCTTAAAGCGCCGGAAAAATTCTTGTGCGCACCGGCTGAGTATACCGAATAATCGCCCGCACTCACATACTCCGTATCAATACTGAGTATGTACAACATCGTCTCGCCTGCGTTTACAAGAGAAGAAGCAGCCCCGTTCGGCGCTATTGAACGTGTTTCATTGCGATAGAACGTAAACGGAAAAGATGACGCATTCTGAATATACATATATATATTATTTGTCAGCACTTGAGTCGGACTATCAATTGTTTCGTCAAGGGCCGGGATTATTATATTGGTAGTTTTACCGCCGTCTATACGCACGTTTATTTGATTCCGTTCAATCTGCGGCGTATAAGTTATAGGTATGTCCGCTACTCCGTTTATAAAGAATTCATAGGAAAAATAAAAGGCGCTCGAAGAAGAAGCAACCCAGGGAATGGAAGGCGAAACGGAACCGGCTTCTACCACGGCAAGTATATCACCGGGCCGTCTTTGGTAATCTGAGTAAACGATAGCTTTACACATTCCCTGTGTATTGTTAAAAACTATAGCCGTATCATTGTCGGTTACGCCGGAGGGTGTTTCCTCTCCTCCGCCATCATTCACGTTTGGGCATGCGGCAAGAAAAAATGCCAATGCGCCGGTTAGTAACATCATCTTTTTCATAAAACGTTTTCCTTTTAACAAGCCCCCTTCATCC
>BNUY01000019.1 GCA_025997715.1 Spirochaetia bacterium | reverse complement strand
CCGAAAGCGCCATATACCCGGGAGCTTATTGCCGCCATACCAAAAATAGCGCCGCAAGCAGGTTCCGGACGGCCTCCGGTATGCTTAATCGAACTTGATCAGGTGACCAAATACTACCCAATTTCAAATTCTTACCCTGATAAAAAATCTGCAGCAAACCATGGGCTATACCGTTCTGTTTATTACCCATGATTTGGGGGTAGCAGCTTCAATTGCCGACACTATTGCGGTGATGCATCAGGGGCATGTCGTGGAGACCGGAACGGCGCATAGGGTGTTTTCTAAACCGGAGCATGGGTATACCAAACGGCTGCTTGAGGCTCTCTTTTTTATCACTACTACTGAATGTGCGCAGCGGTTCTCCGATGATTTCTTGAACAGAAAAAAGCGGATTAAGGGATTCGTAGGGATTTTGAAATATCATCTGTACAGCGCGGCGGTACTGTTTCAATTCCTCTTTACTGAACCGGCAAATATCATTACCAAGATAATATACCGAACCGGAGGACTGCTGTTCCAACTGTACTATGACCGAGGCAAGGGTCGTCTTTCCCGATCCCGAACCGCCGATAATAGCGGTTATAGTCTCTTCATATATGGGCAGGGTAACATTTTCCAGCGCCGGAATGGCGCTGTTTGGGTAGTATTTGGTCACCTGATCAAGTTCGATTAAGCATACCGGAGGCCGTCCGGAACCTGCTTGCGGCGCTATTTTTGGTATGGCGGCAATAAGCTCCCGGGTATATGGCGCTTTCGGCTGTTCCCATATCGTTCGGGCCCTTCCCTGTTCGGCAATGACGCCGTCTTTCATCACCATAAGATAGTCCGAGTGTTCGGCGGCAAGGGCAATGTTGTGGGTAATAAATAAAAGCGCGCAGTTAGATTCGTTAATCAGCCGTTTAATGCTGGCGAGTATTTTCTGCTGTACCAAAACATCAAGCGACGAGGTAGGTTCATCGGCAATAAGCAATTGCGGTGCATTGATCATACCCGCGGCAATAAGGGACCGCTGTTTCATTCCCCCCGAAAGTTCATGGGGAAAAGAGCTGAATGCTGTTTCAGGATCCGTTAGCCCGGCGTCGAAAAGACTCTCTATGGTTTTTTTACGGGCCGCTCTTTTTTCTATTTTTGTGTGGGCCAGTACCGCCTCCTGCACTTGATACCCTATCCGCATGAGCGGATCAAGCCCCGAAAGCGCATCCTGCGGGATATACCCAATTTTTGATCCCCGAATTTCCCGGAGGTGTTTTTTGGCGGCCCCCGTTATATCAAGGCCCTCAAGATACATATGCCCGCCGCTGATATGCCCGGTTCCCGGAAGCAAGCCGATAAGCGCGGCGGCAACCGTTGATTTACCGGACCCCGATTCACCAACAAGGGAAACAAACTGCCCGCTTCCTACCTCAAATGAAATGCCCTTTACCGCATCCTGTATTCCGCCGGCATACCGGTAGGAAACGCGTAGTTCTTCTACCGCAAGTAATGGCCGGGTGTGGTTCAGGGTATTCATTATAAAATATCCCTTGTACCGTTCAGACGGGGATCAATTTTGGTAATCAATACTTCAACCACAAGGTTACTCAGAATAAAAATGACCGCACTGAAAAAAACAAAGGCCTGTACCACCGAAAAATCTTTTTTCTGAATACTGAGGGTAATAAGGGCGCCAATCCCCGGCCAGGCAAAGACTGTTTCAACCAGCATGGTACCGGTGATAAGTATACCGGTAAGTACCGCCGCCGCGGTTGCGGTGGTAACCAGCGCGTTAGGCAGCGCATGGCGGACGAGAGCGTACCATTCACTAATACCCCGGCTCAAACTTACGGTGATAAATTTTTCGCCATACGCCTGTTCAAGATTTGCCTGGAGAATACGGGTGAGGAATGCCGTTGAATACAATCCCAGGGTGAATGCGGGAAGAACCAGATGCCAGAGGGCATCTAAAAAAAGCGGCAGGTTTCCGGCGATTAAAGAATCCAGGATAAGAAATCCGGTTGTGCGGGGCAGCGAAAAGAGCGGGAAGCGCGTACGCCCTTCGGGTCCGGGAAATATACCAAGGGCCCCGGAAAAAATAACCAGCGCCATCAGTCCCAGAAAAAACTGCGGCATACTATACCCGGCATAGCAAAACAGATCGATACCCTTTTTTATCCCCCCCCGTTTAGTGTATGTCTTTACCAATGCCAACAGTAATGCGGTTATGAAGGTAAAAAAAAGGGCCGCCATGCTTAATTCAAGGGATGCGGGCAGCCGTGAAGCAAAGAGTTCATAGATGGGCTGTCCCATACTATAGGAGTAGCCCCAGTTTCCGCTGAATAAATCCCGCACATACAACCCGTATTGTACCGGCATTGATTTATCCAGCCCCATTTCGGCGGCTAATTGTATTTTTGCGGCCTCGGTCGCAAAGGGGCCCAGTACCAATCCTACGGAGTCTCCGGGGGCAAACCGCAGGAGGACAAATGAAAGCACCGAGGCGCCGAAAACTGCAAACACGGCGGATGCAAGGCGGAGAATAGTTTTTTTTATCATTGGGCTTCATCCCTTCCCATAATAGAACTGTTCAGCGCATTGGTAAGCATGTTTGCCGCAGCAACGGAGAGAAAAAGCCCCAAGCCCGGCCACAGCGAAATCCACCAGCCGCCGCTTAAGGTATACCCCATGCCTTCCGATATCATGGCCCCCCATTCCGGCGCGGGGATCTGTGCGCCAAGGCCCACAAACCCAAGGGCGCTCAAAGAAATAATCGTGGAGCCAAAGACTGCGGCGGATTGTACCAGCATTGTCGGCGCCGTCAGGGGAATAATATGCCGGATAAAAATATAGGGGGAAGAAAAGCCCAATAACCGTGCGGCGCTTACAAACTGGCGTTTCCGTATCTGCATTACTTCACTGTGCATAAGACGGGCGTATACAGGGATACATCCCAAGCTTATACCAACCACCGCGCTTTCAAGGCTGGGACCAAGACATATCGAAATAGCCATTGCCAGAATCATCTGCGGAAAGGACAAAAGAATATCAAGCAGCCGCATGATTACCGTACCGGTAATACCTTGAAAATAAGCCGCCACGATACCAAGCACATTACCGATGATCCCCGAAGCACATACAACCACCACGCCGCTTGTCAGGGATATACGCGCGCCATGCATAAAACGGGAAAACAAATCCCGGCCGCTTCCGTCGGTTCCCAGGGGATGGACAAAGGACGGCCCCAGCAGCCGGTCCGGTAAATTTGTTTTAAGCGGATCAAGTTTCCAGAAAAAAGGCCCTGCTCCCGCCAGTAATGCCAGAAGCAGGAAGGTGATGAGGGCAATACGGAATTCCCAGCCGCGGAATAACGCTGCACCCCGCGGCTGAAATAGACCCTGCACGGTTTAACGTCCCCAAAGATGAATTAACAGATCGTTTTGTCCAAAAACAAAATGGGCTATATCCTTTTTGAGTACCGCAGTAAAGTTTTGCGCATAGGCCACAACACGGGGCGAATCGGCAATCCATAATTTGGTTATCTCATCATAGATTTGCTGCCGCTTTGCCTCCGATGGTTCAGCCGCCGCATCCGCTACCAGTTTTTCAACTTCAGGGTTACTGTAATTACTCTGATTAAAGGGGCTGGCGCTTACAAAGTCATATGCAGCAAGCCATCCCGGCGTCGGAATTGACGGGCCGTCATAGCGTACCAAAAGCCATTTCTTTTCCTCCGCCCCAACCGCCTGCTGGTATTCGGCGGCGGAAACCTGGCGGATAGTAAGGTTCACCCCAAGCTGTTTCCAGGTATCCTGTAACACAAGGGCAATTTGCTGCTGATCATTGACCCCCTCCCGGATATACAGGTCCGCATTAACCGGCCCGGTTACCCCCGATTCGGCGATAAGTTGTTTTGCCTTTGCGATATCGAAGGGACGGGGAGCGGAGAGCGCGGCATTATAAGCGGCAAAGGCCGGCGGGAAGGGCCCGTAATAGGCCGCCCCGTATCCCTGTGCAACGTTTTCCACCAATTGCGCCTGGGGTGTAGCATAGGTCAGGGCTTCCCGGAATTTTGCGTTATTAAAGGGCGGCAGCCTATTAGGCAGGCTGACCAGTTCCCAGGTTGCCGCGGGTATCGAAATTATTTTTACCGCCCCATTATTTTTCAGGCTTGCCACCGATTGTTTTGAAAGCCCCAGGGTAATATCAGCCTGGCCGTTTCGGGCGCGCAGTAACAGTGTCGCATCATCGGCAATAAAACTAATGATTACCGTCGAGTGGCGGGGCGCTTCCCCCCAAAAAGCGGGGTTTGCCTTTAAGGTAAGTGATGTCCCGCTTTCATAGTTTTCAAGAACATAGGCGCCGCCGCCGGCAAAATGGCTGGCGAGCCAGCGGTTCTGCTCCTCAACGGTGGCCCCGTGCTGTTCAAGTACCGTCCGGTCAAGGATGGCCGTCCCCACCGAAGACAGGGCCGCAAGAAAATCCGGCGCCCTGCCCGCAAGATTCACGATCACCGTGTTCGAATCCGGTGTTTCTATTGAGGTAACGCTTGACCCGCCGCTGATAAAATACGCCCCGGTTGTCCCGGATGCAAAGGCATGTTCCCATGACCACTTAACCGCCGCCGCGTCAATGGGAGCGCCGCTGGGGAATTTTACCTCCCTGCGTAAATGAAAGGTATACTGTTTACCGTCCGCCGATATATCCCAGGACTCGGCAAGGTAGGGCGCAATCTGCGCGGTGTTTTCCCGGTACGCGTCGGCAGAAAACCCCGTATCAATCGCGTGCTTGGTAAGGGTTGGGTACAGGGACGACAGAAGCCCTAAATCCTCAAGGGACGCAACCGCCCGAGGATCGAGGGACGCCGGGGCGGTTGCAATATCAATTTTGAGAATCTTTTGATCCGCCGCCGAATCTCCCTGGCCCTTTGCATACGCGAATACTGCAATCAATCCAAGTAATGCAGCCCACATAATCCTTTTCTTCATCATAGCCTCCTATTTGTATGACAAATACTAGAGAAATAGTAGGAATATGTCAAGAGAAAAAACCGGGAGGGCTTAAAATGCACTACCCCAGTATCTCCAACAGCCGCTCCAAATCTTCCATTGAATAATACTCAATACTGATGCTGCCCTTTTCCATATCCCCGTTGATAAGCACCTTCGTCCCCAGCCGCTCCCGGAAGCGATCCTCCATGGCCCCCAGTTCCGGGTCCCGTTTAGCCGCAGCCGGTTTCGCCTTTGCCGCCCCTGTTTCAGCGCCGCCCGCGTTCAGCGCCGCCGCCCGTTTCTCCGCCTCCCGCACCGACAGCCCCCCCCAGAGGATCTCCCCCAGGAGCCGTTCCTGTGCCGCCTCCCCATCCACCGCCAGGATGGCCCGCCCGTGACCGGGGGTGAGCTCCCCCTTCTCCAGGGCAGAGCGGGCCGCCGGGGGCAGCTTGATGAGCCGCAATGCGTTGGCCACGGTGGAACGGTTTTTCCCCACCTTAGCCGCAACCTCATCCTGGGAAAGGCCGGTAAGCTCTATGAGAGCCCGGTAAGCGGAAGCCTCCTCCATAGGGTTAAGGTCCGCACGCTGGACATTCTCTATGAGAGAAACCTCCAGGCGTTTTTCGTCGGAATAGGTACGGATGATAACCGGTACTTCCGTAAGCCCCGCAAGAAGGGCCGCCCTGCTCCGCCGTTCCCCCGCAACAATGATCCAGGTTCCGTCCCCGGCATCCTCCACAATCAGCGGCTGGATGATCCCCTGCTCCCGGATAGAGTCCGCTAGTTCCTGTAAGCTTTCATCCTCAAACCGTTTGCGGGGTTGGCCGGGGTTGGCCTTGAGTTTGTCCAGGGGGATATTGTAAATAGTCCCCGGGCTTTTCAGCGCCGTACCGGCATCGGAACTCGCTACATCGGTTTCGCCCACATCATCCATGGTGTAATCATTAAGATCTATGAGCGGGTCGACCGGGAACAGGGCGTCAATGCCCTTGCCCAAGCGGCTTTTTTTAGGCCCCACGGCGCATCACCTCCTCGGCCAGGCTATTGTAGGCCTTGCCGCCGGAACATTGGGGATCGTAGCGGGAAATGGGCTTGCCGAAGGAAGGGGCTTCGGAAAGCCGGACATTCCGGGGTACGATGGTAGTAAAAACCTTGTCTTTAAAATAGCCGCACACCTTGGTCACCACCTCCTGGGCCAGCCGGGTCCGTGAATCATACATGGTAAAGAATATCCCCCCGATTTCCAGATGGGGGTTCAGTTTTTTTTGGATACGCTTGATGGTCTGGAAGAGCAGGGAAAGGCCCTCCATGGCAAAATATTCGCACTGCATGGGGATAAGCACCGCATCGGCGGCAACCATGCCGTTGATGGTAAGCACCCCCAGGGAAGGAGGGCAGTCTATCAGGATAAAATCATAGGTATTCCGCACCGGTTCCAGGGCGTGTTTCAGGAAAAAATCCCGCTCCGCCTGCCCGATAAGCTCCACCGCAGCCCCGGATAGGTCGATGCTGGCGGGAATCACCGAAAGGTTGGGGATCTCCGTGGGGCGGATAACCTGGGTAAGGGATGCGGTCCCGGAAATGAGTTCATACACCCCGGGTTTGGCGGAACGCAGTCCCACACCGCTGGAAAGGTTTGCCTGGGAATCAAAATCCACCAGAAGCACCGACTTTCCCGCTTCGGCAAAGTAGGCCCCAAGGCTGATGGCGGAGGTGGTCTTGCCGACCCCCCCCTTCTGGTTTACAAACGCATATACTCTGCCCATTTCCCCACCGGTATTGAAAACTAGTCTATAGTATAATACCATGGGTATGCTTGTTCAATGCTATTGAACAGAGCTAGTACATAGCTTGAAGGAGCGCCGGATGACATCCATACAAATGCTTGCCATTGATTTAGATGATACCCTGCTGCGGTCGGATCTGACCATCTCATTCCGGACCCGGAATGCTATCAGGAAGGCAGAAACCCAGGGTTGTGTGGTGGTCCTTGCTTCGGGGCGGATTCCTTCGGCTATGGAGCACTTTGCCCGGCTTTTAGGGCTCCACAAACGGCCGGGCTACCTTATCTGCAATAACGGCACCATGATCCAGGAAAGTCACACGGGGAAACTCATCTACGAAGCGAAGATCCCCTCAAAAACAGCGCTGATTGCCTACGATCTGGCATCGGCGGAGGGCTTCCCGGTGCAGCTCTACGAAGATGACATCATGTATATCTCCCGCCCCAATGAATTTGCCGACTACGACCAAAAACTTACGGGCTTACGGCAGGTGGTGGTGGAAAATTTCCGGGCCATGGTGGGCCACGGCTGTTACAAACTGCTCATCCCCGGGGACCCCATGACCCTCCGGCCCCTGGAAAACATTCTGAAAACCTACATCGGCGAGGAATCCACCATCTTTACCAGTAAACCCTATTTCCTGGAGATACTCCCCCAGGGTGTCGATAAGGGGACCGGCCTGGCAAAGGTGGCGGAAGTCCTGGGCATCCCCCGGAGCGCGGTGCTTGCCATCGGGGACTCCATGAACGACGAGGCGATGATACGTTGGGCGGGTATCGGGGTAGCCATGGCCAACGGGGATGAGCGGATCAAGGACATCGCCGCCATGGTCACCGACAAATCCAACGATGATGACGGTGTGGCGGACCTGATAGAACGGTATATCCTCGGAAAGGAAAGCATTCCCTTCAGGGAAATAATTTAATAGTAAGCTTCTATGATACTCTGCCGATAATGAACCTATGAAACAGAAAAGCGGATTTTTCATTGTGTTCCTTGTATTGGCCGCATTTTGCACCCTCCGGGCCCAGGACAGCGTTACTGATGAAACTGCCGGCGGTATCGGCAACGCCGCCTTCCGCCAGGACGGAATCGCATCCTGGTACGGCACGGAGTTTGAGGGCCGCCCCACCGCGTCCGGGGAGCTTTTCAATCCTGCCCAGATGACCGCCGCCCACCCCACCCTGCCCTTCGGCACCATGCTGCGGGTAACCAATACCCAGAACAGAAAGCAGGTGATTGTCCGGGTGAATGATAGAGGACCCTTTGTAAACACCCGGATCATCGATATTTCCCGGGCCGCAGCGGAGGTGCTGGACATAATCAGTACCGGTACCGCGCCGGTGCTGGTAGAGTTGGCCGGGGAAGGGGCCGCACCGACCCCGTCGGCAGTATCGGCAGGGCCAGCCGAATCCGACCCCTGGATAGCGCCTATTCCGGCACAGCCCCCCGCAATAGCCCAGCAACCCGCATACCCGGCATATCCACAGCCCACATATCCGGCATATCCGGCGCAGCCATCCGCACCGGCACAGCAGCCCGCATATCCGGCATACCCGGTACAGCCGCCTGCAACAGCCCAACAGCCGGCATACCCGGCACAGCCGCCGGTATTCTCACAACCAGTGCAGCCCCCGACATCGTTTAGCGCCAGCCCGGCGGTGGTTAAACCGGGGATTCCCCCCCTTGGCACGAATAAGCGGTACCGCGTCCAGGTAGGGGCCTATCAGAACACCCGGAATGCGGTAGAGGCATTTGACCGCGTAAAAAGCACAGGGCTTGAACCGGCCTATGAACGGTATAATGACTATTACCGGGTGGTGATCTCCGGCGTACGGGCGGATGACGTCGAAAGCCTGGCGGGAAAGCTCGGTTCCGTTGGATTCCGGGAAGTTCTTATCCGGGAAGAATAAGAAATTTCTTGACCCACGCGGGGTATTTTTGGTATATTCTATGTATCGAAACACTTACTACTTATCACTAATAGAATGGAGGACCATATGAAGGTAAAGCCTTTGGCCGACAGGGTCATTGTTAAGCTGGAGAAGAGCGAGGCAAAGACCGCCGGAGGGATCATTATCCCCGATAACGCCCAGGAAAAGACCCAAACAGGGACCGTAACGGCGGTGGGGGAAGGGACTGAGGAAGTGAAGATCACGGTTAAGGCCGGTGACAAAGTCATGTACGACAAGTACGCCGGAACCCAGGTCAAGCTTGACGGAACCGAGCATCTTATCCTCAAAATGGCCGATATTATCGCCATTATCGAATAAGCGTTCTTCTATAAGAACACATTTTCGGATTAAGCCCGGCTCCGGCCGGGTTTTTTTCGTTTCACGGAGAAGACCCATGAAAACTATTCTTTGTTACGGTGATTCAAATACCTGGGGTTACGCCCCCCTTTCCGGGGAACGGTATGACCATAAAACCCGGTGGCCCATGGTCTTATGGCGGCTGCTCAATGCAGGAACCAATTGGGAAGATCCCCCATATTGGGTGGTGGAGGAGGGCCTTAACGGCAGGACCAGCTGCCGGGAGGACCCCATTGAGGGGGACCGGAACGGCCTACGCCAGCTCATCCCCATCCTGGAAAGCCACAAACCCCTGGATTGGGTGGTGGTCATGCTGGGCACCAATGACCTGAAGCCCCGGTTCAGCCCGACCCCCTTTGATATAGCCGCCGGGGTACAGAAGGTGGTCACCACCATCCAGGACTCCCGAACCGGCCCCGGCGAAGGGTCCCCAAAAATCCTGATGGTCTGCCCGCCCCCGACGGTGGAATCCATGGGGTTCCTCCATATATTCGGCAATACGGTGGAACTCTCAAAAAAGATGACCCACCACTACAAGAACCTGGCGAAGGAAAGCGGCGTCCTGTTTTTTGAAGCCGGTACGGTGATTCGTACCAGTGCGGTGGACGGCATCCACCTTGCCCCGGAGGATCACCGGAAACTGGCGGAAGCGGTGGCGGAGATCATCAGGAAAAACAGCTAGTAGGTAGACACGAACTAAGTTGTGTCTACCGGCGAAAGAATAATTAACCACGAATCACACGAACCTCACGAATAAAAGAGGGGTTAGAGGGTCTCATTCGTGTAATTCGTGAGCTTCGTGGTTTATCTTCTTCATTACCATTGTCAATGGTGTCTACCTGGGCATTGTTCTTACGCCGATGATGGGTTATATTTAGACGGGAGGGGGCGTAATGGAAACAGCGGCATCTTTAAACAACTCCGGTATTGCCTTAACGGAGGCAAACCGGCCTTACGAAGCGATTCCCCTGTTCAGAAAGGCCCTGATCATGGAACCGGAAAACCCCCTGCTCTGGATGAACCTGGGGATTGCCCAGCAAAGAACGGGGGACTATGAGGAAGCCCTGATCAGTTTTCAACGGGCGGTTTTTATCGACGACGACTTAGCCGAAGCCTGGGTCAGCATGGGGCTGATCTACTACGAAGTAGAACAGTTTGACCTCGCCGAGGAGTGTTACCATTCCGCCCTTGCTCGTGACGACTGTTCCCCAAAAACCTGGAGCAACCTGGGGGTCCTCTACTTTGTGGAGGGCAGCTACGATGAAGCCCGGCATTGCTTTGAAGAGGCGGTAAGCCTGGCGCCCATGTATTACGAAGCCCTCTACAACCTGCGGGACGCCTGCCGGAAGCTCCAGGATTACCGGGCGGCGGCGGAATTCGAGCGTATCCTCAGCCAGTTATCCCCCGACATGGGCTATCCCGTCCGTCCCATCAACACTTAATCCCGGAGGATTTTTTGAAGGTCCTCTACATCGCCGAAATAGTCGGAAAAGCCGGTATATATGCTCTGAAAACGGCCTTGCCGACGCTGAAAAAGCAAAAACCCACAGACTTCATCATCGCCGGCGCGGACGGCGTCACCGGGGGTAACGGCCTGGGGCGCAACCACGCCGCCTATCTCCGCAAGCTGGGGGTAAACGTGCTGACTACCGGTGAATGTTGCTTTTACAAAAAAGACCTGGTGGAAAACCTGGGCAAGATCCCCTACGTGCTGCGTCCGGAAAACCTCAACCCCCAAGCGCCGGGCATAGGCGCACGGGTTTACAATATCGGCGCCGAGAAGGTAGCCGTGGCGGTTCTGCTGGGCCAAAGCGGTTTTACCCGGCTCCACGGGGATAACCCCTTCGCCCGCATCCCGGTACTTCTGGAACGGCTCCGGCGAGAAACCCCCTACATCATCCTGGACTTCCACGCCGAGGCCACTGCGGAAAAGCGCACCCTCTTTGCCCTGGCGGACGGGTCTTGTTCCGCCGTAATCGGTTCCCATACCCGTGTCCAGACCGCCGATGAGACAGTGCTTCCCGGTGGCACCGCGGTGATCACCGATGCGGGCCGCACGGGCAGCCAAAATTCCGTAGGTGGGGTGGACAAGGACGAGCGTATCAAGGAATACCTTACGGGCATCCCCGACTGGACCAGGGAGGCTTGGGAGCAGCCTGAACTCCAGGGAGTTTACCTGGACATAGACAGCCGGGGAAAGGCTCTCTCTATTGAACGGATACAATGGGGGGTTCCGGTAAAAGAAACAATGGGAGAAAAGGATAGTGGGGGGTCCTGGACGTGAGAAAACATGGGGCCCCTCCGGGGGCGCCCCCCCATGTTTTCCCACGCCCACCCCTAATACCATTTGCGGGCATTGTTTCTTTTCCCTACGAATCGCTGGCTGTGTGGGGAGGAAGAGGAGGAGTTTATGACTGAGACGGGGAGAATACGGGAGATACGGGGGGATACACTCACTATTGTACGGGAAAACAGCATCGCTTGTTTCGGCTGCATGAACCAGGAATGTAAGGTAAAAGAATTGTCCTACAATGCGGGAAACCCCGATGGCCTGGACCTTAAGCCGGGGCAATTGGTAGAAACCGAAGCCGTCGCATCAGCCATTAAGCAGGGCCTTGCGGTACTGCTGCCCCCGATCCTGGGCTTTATCGCCGGCTACGTTCTAACCGGCGTCCTTTTCCCCGCAGCCGGGGACCCAGCCCGTGCAACAGTTGGCGTTCTGCTCCTTTTTGCCGCCGCTTTCGCCCTCTACTTTATCCGCCGCCGCTTCCCGCCCAAAACCATACGCCGGGTTATCCGGGTGATAGAAGCGCCCAGTACCTAGCCCTGCGATCCGTCCGTTTGCACGCCCCATGCACAGACACCCCTCATCTGTAAGCATAGTATTGAGGGGAGTTGATTACCGCGAAGCGCCCCCCTATGTGTAAGCCCGTCCAGGTAGAAGAGAATATACCGTCTACAAATAGTATTGGGGGTTTCTGCCTGCCGTGAAGCGTCCCCCTATATGTAAGCCCGTCCAGGTAGAAGAGAATATACCGTCCACAAATAGTATTGGGGGTTTCTGCCTGCCGCGAAGCGCCCCCCTATATGTAAGCCCATCCAAGTAGAAGAGAATATACCGTCCGCAAATGGTATTGGGGGTGGCGGTAGGAAAGTATGGGAAGGACCCTCCGGGAGGGTCCCATACTTTCCTACTGACAGGACCCCCCGCTAACTTTATCCACGGTATATTCTCTTCTAACGCTTAAACTTTAGGGTTTCCAGCGTATTATCCCCCCGCACAACCTCAAACCAGAGTTCCTTCCCCGCCTTTTCCCGGAGAATCCGGTAAAACGCCGCCAGGTCTTGCACCTTCTCGCCGTTGACGCCGGTGATCCGGTCTCCCCTTTGGAGGCCAACCACCGAGGCGGGGCTTTTGTCGATAACCTGGATCACCGCCAAGCCCTGAATGTTTTTGTCAAAGTTGAAGGCACTCCTGACCGCATCATTGACGGGAACCGGAATAAGCCCCGGCCAGAGTTTGCTGTTCTCTGCGGCGGCCTCATCGTTCCGCGCTTCGATACGGACCGTCATGTCCGCCGTCACCCCGGCGCGGAAAACCGTGAAGGTTACCCGTTCCCCCGGCTTGAGGTCCCCCACCGCCAGCACCAGGGGATTCACCCCCCGCACTTCCCGGCCGTTGATGTGGGTGATAAAGTCTCCGGGGTGAATCCCCCCCTTGTCCGCCGGGGAACCCAGGAAGACCTGGGCGGCCAATGCCCCCCGTTTGCCTTCCACACCCAGAGCCTGGGCTGTTTCCCGGTCCGCCTCGGAAAGGGATACCCCCAGCCAGCCGTAACTTACCTTGCCGGAACTGATAAAATCGTCAATGGTACGTTTCGCGTTATTGATGGGGATCGCAAAGCCCAGGCCCATGGAACCGCCGCCGGAACTGGTGCTGGCAATCCAGGTATTGATCCCGATAACCTCCCCCCGGATATTCACCAGGGCGCCCCCGGAATTCCCCTGATTAATGGAGGTGTCGGTCTGGATAAAGTCGTTGATATTGCCCCCGGGACCGCCGGTACGGCCCACCGCGCTGACAATACCCATGGTTACCGAGGACATATAGCCCAGGGGATTCCCCACGGCGATAGCCCAGTCCCCCACCTTGACCGCATCCGAATCCCCCAGTTCCGCCAGGGGAATACGGTCATTGGAGCTAAAGGACACCAGGGCCAGATCCTTCCGTTCGTCCTTGCCGACCAGCTTTGCGGGAATCTCCTTGCCGTCATTCAGGGCTACCACAATCTCGTTGGCATCCCCCACCACATGGTTATTGGTCAGCGCATAGTAGGTGGCGCCGTCCCTCCTGACGACGATCCCCGAGCCCAGGCCCTGGGACCGGAATTCCCGTTCCTGTCCGCCGCCGTTACCGTCCCGGGGGCCGAAGAAGAATTCGAAGGGAATACCGTTAAAATTAGGGGTCTGCTGCCGCCGGATGGAAACCGTCTTGAGTTCCACCACCGAGGGCAGCACCTTATCCGCCACGGAGCGGAACACCGTTTGAAGCCCCTCGGCAATTTTTAGAGCATCCTCGGGGATCACCACATCGGAATAGCCCGGATTGGCCTGGGCTTTGGCGGTTTTAAAGGGGGTAGAACAGGAAAAAGACAAAAAGGCCAGGGAAAACCCGAAGATCGCCCCTAAAAGAACCAGATTAAAGACAAAAAAATTCCTGGATGACAAGCGCTGGGAAAAATTCATGCGGATACACTCCTCTTTGGTATACTATATACTATATACTATAATATTTTTTTTGGAGAATAGTTACAATGGGATTCAGGGCGCCGATTCAGGGAAGTTTTGACGGTACGTATACCGCATCGAAGTGCTGTAAGGGGTAATTGGCGTTTATCTCTTCCTGGGTCAGGTAAATTGTATCACCCGCATCTTCGTTGTTCTCTGCGTACCGTGTTAATCCTATCCTGCCGGTATCAGCCCTGGATGTATAGCCATGAGCGTAATCGCGGATCAGTTCCCGGAGATTTTCCCCGGGCAGCAGTTCGTAGGAGTCCGGCCGTTCAACCTCGCCAAAAACAGAAACTATCCGGTCAAGATGGTTAACGGTAATGACATCCCCGGGCCTCAAATAGGGGTCCTGGCTCAGATCCCCAAAACGCTGGGCCTTGAAGAGATCATAGGTTTTGACCTGCCCGTCGGCGGAGGTAACCGTGATGTTTCGTTTGGATGAATACACAGAAAAAGTACCGTTAAGCAGGGACGAAAGACGCCCCATTGCCCAGGTTGTCCGTTCTACCGCGCGGGTCACTTCACCCTTGATATAGACGCTAAAAACGCTGGGCCTGATCATGGTCAACTGAGCCCCGCTCAGGGGGTAGTTATTGGAGACAATGGTCTCCGCATCCTGTTTTAATTGCCGGTAGGTTTTGCCCGCGACATTGATAAGCCCCAGGTTGGAAACCCGGATACGGTAGGAAGAATCTACGGTGATAAGGTAGCTAATTGGCGTTCCTCCGGCAGCATAGGTCAGGGAATATACATCCCCGGAGGTGACCGGGTAGGAAGGGCTTGAGAGGGCCAACTGCACCTGCGTATTCGGTATTGCAGACCCCTGGTCTGATTCCTGCGCTCGTAGCTGCCCTATAAAAAAGGCTGCGAACAGAAAAAGCACGGCGCTTTTTTTTATTGAAAATTTCATATCGTTCATGGCGGACTCCACTTTAATAAAGTGTACCCTATTTTAAAAAAAAGTCAATCGATTAAGATGGTTATCAATAATTCAAATAGAATTGGTATCATCGCATCATGTTCGTGGATTGCCGCTCATATTCGGATACAGAACGCTATATATAGCGTATATATGAATTATAACCTGCTATATATAGTGCATTATACAATTTCTTGAAAAATACAAACAATCTGAATGAATAATAATCGTCCCATATGATGTTTGTATTGATTTCATACTAAATAGATAATGTTTAAAATTCATCAATAAGGATGGAATGATGGATGGCAGGGAACTAAGAATGGCGTTAAGCCGGAATCTGAAACTATTCCGTAAATACCGTAACTGGTCCCAGGCTGATTTAGCCGAAAAAGCCGGAATATCCGTTACCTATTTAAGTGACATAGAACGGGGAAATAAATGGCCCCATCCTGATATTTTGGCGAATCTTGCCACCGCTTTTAATGTAGAGGGCTACGAAATGTTCAAGCCGGAAGAAAAATTGCCGAATGATGTTAGAAATATTATACACAAGCTGGCCGGCGATATAACCGCATCCATAAATAAAACCGTTCTGAATGTGTGTGAAGAATATACCCAGGAAAAAATCTAAGGCACCCGCGTTTACACAATCCCCCGGATCTCCGCGATATCCCCAATCCCCTGGGATTCCATCCAGCTCTCAAGGCCCGCCAGGATGTCCAGAGCAATTTCCGGCTTGATGAAGTTGGCGGTCCCAATCTGCACCGCAGCAGCCCCTGCCATGAGGTACTCCACCGCATCCTGCCAGCTTGTTATACCCCCGGCGCCCATAACAGGGATTTTCAAGGCCCGGGCGCACTGATGAACCATGCGCAGGGCTATGGGCTTAATGGCGGGCCCGGAAAGTCCCGCGTAGGTATTCTCAAACACCGGGCGCCGTTTTTGGATGTCGATAGCCATAGCAAGAAAGGTGTTGGTGAGCGATACCGCGTCGGCGCCCTCCTCCTCGCAGGCCCGGGCCAGGGCGCTGATGTCCTCCGCATTGGGGGAAAGCTTTACCATCAAGGGGTGTTTACAAATACGGCGGACCCGGCGCACTACGTCCCGCGCCGTTTCGGTCTTTACCCCAAAGGCCATGCCGCCGGCCTTTACGTTGGGGCAGGAAATGTTCAGTTCCAGGATATCGAAGTCCGCATCGTTGAGGAGTTCCACCCCCGCAAGGTAGTCATCTATGGTATGGCCCCCCAGGTTGACTATCAGTGCCGGACCTTTGGTCCGCGGACCCAAGGTGTGCATAAAGGGGAGTTCCGTTTCGATAAAGGCCGGAACGCCGGGATTTTCCAGGCCCACACTGTTCATGACCCCGGCGGCGGTTTCCCAGATCCGTATGCCCTCATTGCCCGGCTTAGGGTTCAGGGTGAGGCCCTTGGAACAGATCCCCCCAAGGCGTCCCACATCAAATAATTCGCTGAACTCCCGGCCAAAACCGCAGGTTCCCGAGGCCAGAACCAGGGGGTTTTTAAGGGGAACCCCGGCAAACGTTATATCAAGGCTTGGCTTCATAGCACCTCTTCTGCGGGAAACACCGGGCCGTCTTTACAGACCTTTTTGTTTCCCCCGGTAGTTTTTCTGCTGCACCCGTAACAGGCCCCCACCCCGCAGGCCATACGCGCCTCCAGGGATACGAAGACCCTCTCCCCCACCCCGCAGGCTTTGCATTTTTCCCAGAGCACCTTCATCATAATCTCCGGGCCGCAGGTAAAAATCGTGTCATAGCCCGTGGGATCAATTTCATCGGTGATACGGCCGCCAAGGTTTACCGTAATACTATCCGCACGGTCCCGGTATTCATCCGTTAGAAACGCTGCGCCGCTGAAGCCCAGGTACAGGTCTACCGTGCAGCCCGCGTAGCGATACTGTTTTGCGCCCAGATAGAAAGGGGCGATTCCCGCGCCGCCCCCCACCATGGCTATGCGGCCTGGCGCAGTGGACCATAGGTCCATTGGGAAGCCATTCCCCAGGGGTCCCTGGATGGTGAGAGAATCACCGGGTTTGAGCCGGGAAAATATCGCCGTTCCCCGGCCCACGGTTTTATACAGGAAGAAGACCCGGCTCCCTTGGGCGTCGAATACGCTGATGGGGCGGGAAAGCACCGGAATACTGTCCCAGGAACGGAGCATGCAGAACTGCCCGGCGCGGGGGATACGGTCAGGGCGTATCGGTAGTTCCGCTTCCAGGAGATAAAAGCCCGGTGAAACCTGCCGGTTGGAACGCACCGCAGCCTTACTACATGACAAGCGTTATCGCCTCATCCCCATGGGCGCCGATGACTTCCTCGCTTTTCGGACACACCATGAGATCCATGTCCTCCATGGGGATTGCGCCAAGCAGAACCGGGCCGTCATTGGGGGCAACCAGGGCATCGCAGGACATCTCCCGATCATTCCAGTGAACCTCCACCGGCTCGGTTACCCTAAAGATTTCCTTATAATTATTTCCCAGGGTGATTCGCTTCAAGCCCTTTATCCTAAGCCCCAGCTTTGCCAGGACCCAATCGTTGATCACCAGGGTTCCTGCGCCGGTATCTGCCAGCGCCCGCACGGCCGTCTCCCTGACTTCGCTTGGGGCGATAAGCCCCCGCTTAGCCTCACCTACATCAATAGCGTTTTTCAGTGTGATATTCGTATGCGTTATGCTCATCCTGATGCTCCTTGTTCTTAGCATACGCTAAAATCGGATCAATAGCAAACGGCGTCATGATCACGACAAACGCATGAAAGAATTGCTTAACCATCTAATCCAAAAATCCAAAAAACGGATAGAAACTAAGAATTTAACCACGAAAGGGTACGAAAAACACGAAATTTGCTTTGAAATAGTACTCTTTTTTCGTGTCGTTCGTGTTTTTCGTGGTTAAATTCTTAGAAAATCTATCTTAATCAGTAAAAATCCGTGGCGTCCTGGTATACGATTTTGCCGCCGCAGATGGTATACTTCACCTTCCCCGTCAGGGTACTGCCTGCAAAGGGGGAGTTTGAAGATTTTGAAACAAAGCCGCCTACGGTCCAGGTTTCCCTATCGTCAAGGATGGTAATATCCGCAATGCCGCCTTCGGCCAGGTACCCGGCGTCAAGGCCGTAGAGCTGAGCCGGGGCGGCGGTCATCTTCCCGATAAGCGCCGGCAGGGTAAGATGCCCCGGCAGGACCAGATTAGTAATCCCCAGAGCCAGGGCGGTTTCCAGGCCGATGAGCCCGCCGGGGGCCTCGGCAAAGGGCTTCTCTTTTTCTTCTATATTATGGGGGGCGTGGTCCGTGGCAATCATGTCGATGGTTCCGTCTTTAAGCGCCGCGATAAGGGCCTGACGATCCCCTTCAGTGCGCAGGGGCGGGTTAAGCTTCGCCAGGGTCCCATGGGTGCGAACCGCGTCCTCGGTGAGGGAAAAGTGCTGGGGGGTCACTTCCGCAGTAATACGAGCGCCCAGGCGTGCGTCTAAAAGCCGCTTAGCCAGCCGGATAAGCTCCGTGGATTCCGCGCAGCTTACATGCTGTATGTGGACCCGCGCTCCCGTTGCCAGGGCAAGCATGCAGTCCCGGGCGACCATGGCGCTTTCCGAAACCGCCGAGGCTCCGTGGATTCCCATGGCAGCGGATACCGCCCCTTCGTGTATGCCGGGAACACCTATCAGGGAGGGCTCCTCCTCGTGGAGGCTGATGGGGACATCCAGGGCTTTTACCGCCAGCAGGGCTTTTTGCAGAAACGCCGGGTTCCGGATGGGGATGCCGTCATCGCTGAAACCCAGGGCGCCGAGCTTCCTGAGCGCCGCCATATCGGTGAGTTCCTTACCCTCCATGCCCCGGCTCACCGCCGCTACGGTGTAGACCCGGATCGGGGCTTTTGCGGCCTTGGCAAGAACCTCCGCCAGGGTTTCCGGATTGTCCACCGGCGGCTTGGTGTTGGCCATGCAGACCACGGAGGTAAACCCGCCCCGTGCCGCCGCCGCCGCGCCGGACGCACTATCTTCCTTATAGGTTAGGCCGGGATCACGGAAATGGACATGGACGTCAATAAGCCCGGGAACGACGGTCATGCCGCGGGCATCAATAACCCGCCCGTACCCCCCGGCCTGGGGATCAAGCTTCCCGATACGGGCAATACGGGCGCCGTCCAGGGCTATGTCCAGGAAATCGTCCGTACCGGATTGGGGGTCGATAAACTGGCCCCCGGTGATTAGGGTCATATTGAATCATAGCCTATTCCGGCAAAATGGAAAGCCCTTCGATATGCTGGATTTTATTCCGATAGCTCTTGACATATATTGGGAAGATTTTTATAGTATTTCATAAGGAATAGTAGGATATAGACAAGGTTTATTTTCTACTATTCCGATATGAATTCTTCTATAATAAAGGAGTGAAGAAATGAAAAGGGTTTTATTGAACAACCGGGTGAAGGGTATGGCTCTTCTCTTAGCGGCAATGGTAGTAAGCGGCCTCAGCGCAGGCGGGGCTAAAGACACGGGGTCCACAAGTGGAGGCGCCTTAGATCAGGCCAAGGTCATCCGTATCGGCTTTCAGGGGTCCAGCCTCATCAGGTGGCTGGAAGATTCTCAGCACTTTCTTGAAAAAGAATTCGGGCCCGATGGCATTAAGATAGAATTTGAGCAGTTTTCCTATGGACCGCCCATCATTGAGGGCTTGGCCGCAGGAAGCCTGGATTTCGGCTCCGTAGGGGATATGCCCATTGTAACCGCAGTAGCCAATGGCCTCCCCATCCAATCCATCTACAAGGACGGTATAGACCCCAACAGCAATACCCTGCTGATTCCGGTCAATTCCACGATTAAAAGCGTGGCGGAACTAAAGGGCAAGAAGGTCGGCGCTTCGGTGGGATCATCCGGGCACCACTATCTGGTTCTGGTCCTGGCTCAGGCGGGCTTAACCGTTGATGATGTGGAAATCGTCAATCTGGGGGCCACCGATCTGGGTACCGCCTTGGCAACAAACCAAATTGCCGCGGGCACTACCTGGGAGCCCTATGGCACAATCTTTACCGTCAACGGTTCCGCCAAGTACCTGGCCAAGTCCGCAGGGGTCAAACAGAATACCTCCACCGAGATTGCCCGTAAGGCCTTTATCGAAGCTAACCCCGGAATTACCGCCCGGTACCTCAAGGTCCAGCTTCAGCTTGCCGACTTTGTCCAGGCGGATCGGCCCCGGGCTGTCCGGCTTATCGCCGAGGCAAGCGGTTTTAAGGAAGCGGATCTGTCCACCATCCTTGTTCAGGAATTTGATCCCCATTTTACCGATTTCGACTGGGATCAGATGACAAAAACCAAACAGTTCCTTCTGGACAACGATCTTATCAACAAGGACTACGATATCCGTACCCTGTTTACCGACAAGTATCTGATCGAAGCGGAAAAGCTCTACGCCGCTTCAAAGAAATAGGGGATTAGCATGTGTACCCTCGGCAGCGTTAGCGGCAGGTTTCTCTTTAAAAACCGGGACATGGGTGTGGATAATTCCTTCAAAGAAGACATTATCCGGGACAAGCGCCGGTATGCCTATGTGGGTATAGCCGGTAAGGCCAACGAATTTGAGCGGGGCCTTAACAGCGGTATCAACGAAAAGGGTGTGGCCGCAGCGATTACCTATGTGCAGGGCGGTGGCGTTTCTCTGGGAGACGCCATCCGGCGCACTATCCCCCGGGGGGTCATCGTGGAAGATATTGTGGGAAATGCCGCAAACCTGCTGGAGGCGGTGGAACTCGCCCATTGGCATCTTAACCGGGATGTCCACGTGGGCGGGAATATTGTTCTTGCAGACGAAACCGGAATAGTTTCTATTGAGGAACTGGAAAAACGCTTCGCCGTGGAATGGGTGGCGGACAAATTATTTTTCCGCAGCAACCACTTCCTCAACCTGAATCAGCCCATAGACGAGGGGGATACCCTCCAGCGGCTTACGGCCATACGCCGGGCTTTTGAGGGAAAGAAGGCGGAGAGGGTGGATCTCTCCCATATCAAGAAGGCCCTGGAATACCGGGGGGATGACGCCAGGATTTACAAAAAACCTGAGGATAAGCTGGAGAGCGTAACCGTATCCACGGTTATCTATGACATTCCCGCACGGACGGCCCACTACCGGTATACCGTCGATCCCAATACGGTTTTTCAGGAGTTACAACCCTAATCCTAATAGCACGAGGACTTCCAGGCAGATATCATGAACATTAGCGAAATTTTTGCGGCGAACAAGGCCGCGCGTATTCCCGGTAATCCAGTGGCAGGGATTGATATTGGTTCCCGCCAATCCAAAGCGGTATTAATCGCGGAAGGAAAGCTTTACACCGCCCTTACCGCCACCGGCCTTTTCATGCAGGCCACGGCCCAGGAACTACTGGAGGATCTTTTCTCCCAGAGCGGATTGGCCCTTTTGGACCTGGACTACATCGTAGCCACGGGCTATGGCCGTATCGCCCTGGACTTTGGCCCTGTCCCCTCCCGGACGGTGACGGAGATTTCATGCCACGGCTTGGGGGCCAGTTTTCTTGGGGACCATATTCAAACCATCATTGATATTGGGGGCCAGGATTCCAAGGTTATCCGTATCGACCCAAAGGACGGCAAGGTTCTGGACTTTGTGATGAACGATAAGTGCGCCGCCGGGACGGGAAGGTTTCTGGAAAAGGTCGCCAACATTCTGGATTACGAGGTAACCGAACTGGGGGCGCTTTCCCTCCAGGCGGAAAAGCCTGCGGAAATAAGCAGCCAGTGCGTGGTCTTTGCGGAATCGGAGATTATTTCCGAACGGGCCAAAGGGGCAAAGGAATCGAATTTGGCGGCGGGGGTGCACTGTTCCGTGGCAAAGCGGGTAAACAACCTCCTAAACCGGGTGGGTATCCTTCCCAATGTGCTTTTTTCCGGCGGGGTTTCCAACAACACCGGGATGGTAAAAACCATGGAGGATTTCCTTGGCTTTCCGATGGCCGTATCCCCTATCAACACGGTCTATGCGGGGGCTCTGGGCTCCGCCCTCTTTGCGGGGCAGTATGCCCGTAAGCAGGCGGAACGGAGCAGTTCCGGCGCGGAGCAGTTTACTATCGACCTGACCAACCTGAATAATGCTGTGGAGCGGCAGCAGGAACTGTTTATTGAACGGGCTGCGGGAAAAAAGAAAAACGTAGCATATCTGTGCACCTATACCCCCCTGGAGATACTGAGCGCCGCCGATGTTTCCCATATCCGTATGCTCCACGCAGGAAACCAGAAGGAGGTTAACTCCGGGGAAACCATTACCCAAAGTATCTTCTGCGATTTTACCAAGAGTATCCTGGGGAGTATGCAGGAAAACTATCCCCTCTATTCAAGCCTGGACAAGGTATACACCTTCTACACCTGTGATTGTATGCGAAAAACCGCGGAAGCCCTGGGGAACAATTTTATTCCCACCAGTATCTTTAATATGCCCCGGCTTTTAGGCAACAAGGATTCGGAAAACTATTTGGTCACGGAGTTGGACGGCTTTGTGAAGGACCTGGAAAAACTTACCAAGGAAAAAGTGGATAAAAACAAGATACGGGAAAACATAGCCCTCTACAATAAGGCCAGGGGGCTGATACGGGAAATCGCGGGGTACCGGAAACATTCTCTGCCGGCCCTTTCCAGCTCCCAGTTTCAGGCCATAGCCCGGAGTTTTTACTACCTCCCGGTGGAGGACCTGCTCCCCCGGCTGGAAGAGATATTGGAACAGCTCAGGGCCTACAAAGCCCCGGAAGCCGGAGAGCGTCCCCTCCGGCTCATGCTGGCCGGGGGTATCATCGCCGATGGGGACAACAAGCTTACGAAACTTATTGAAGAAGGCAGTCCGGGGGTGCGAGTGGTAATTGAAGATAACTGCGCCGGCTACAGTCCCTTTGCCAAGGATGTCCCCGACACCGGGGGGGATGTCTTACAAGACTTGGCCGCAGGATACCTGAACCAGGCCCCCTGTGCCCGGATGAAGCCCCTTTCGGACCGGGTTGATTTCTCCGCAAAACTGGCAGAGGAGTACGATGTGGATGGGGTCATTTTCTTTTTTATGAAATTCTGTCCCTGTTACGGAATTTCAAAAAATGATTTTGTCCACCGCTTCCAGGAAATGGGCATCCTGGTCCTGGAAATTCCCGGAGACTATTCCACCGGGGACGAGGGGCAGCTTAAAACCAGGCTGGAAGCATTTATCGAGGTACTTGAAGAAAGGAGGCTGACCCGTGTCTGAGGAAAAGAAAAAGGGGATAGAAGCCCAGTTGGAACATATACGCCACAGTAAAGATGTGGTGCACAAACACTCCCCGGGGGTGGGAAAGATCCTGGACTTGGCGGTAACCTATGTCTTTGACGCGGAGAAAGCCGCCGCCGGGGGAAAGAACGTGATCTGGACGGCGGGACTTGCGGAATGTCCCCTGTTTTATGCCTGCGGCGCCATACCCCTGGCCTTTACCGAAATGGGACGCCTGGGGAGCACCGAAGCGATTTCGATTTCCGAAGATATTTTCCAGCTCCCCCGGGAAACCTGTTCCATGGTCAAGGTAATCCTGGGGGAATTGTATTTGCGCCAAAAGTCCACCGCCCGGAGGCTTTTCTACAGCAGCCGTACCTGCGAGCCCTACAACATAGCCTTTGAGCTGGTACGGCAGCAGTTTGGCTTTGATATCCACGTCGATGATGTGGGGGTCAAGCCCGACGACATAAGCCCGGAGCGATACGAAATTCTGCTGAAGTATTACAAGGCCCAGCTTCGGCAGGCGGCGGCCTGGATATCCGGCGGAAAACCTCTGGACGAAGAAAAGCTCGGGGAGGAACTCAAGCGGTACAACCGGGCCATCCGTAAAGCCCGGACCATCATGAATCTGCGGAAACAGCATCCAACCTATATCCGCAGTCTGCCGGCCATGTTCATCCTCCTGGGGTCCAGCCATTATTTTGGCAAACCACAGGAATACGAAGAGGCCATTGATCTTATCATCGAGGAACTGAGCGCCCTGGAGCCGGGGGAGTACAACGATACGGTGGTCCCCCTGGTATGGAGCGGCGCCCGGGGCCAGGAGTTTGGGGTCTACGAGGCTATTGACGAGGCCGGGGGCAGTGTTCTGGGCTGGTGCATCCCCAACACCTTTGAGCGGGGCTTTGACGAAACCAAAACACCCCTGGACGCCCTGGTGGAATTTCAAATCGGCGGAAAGAACAGCGGTACTACCAGCCAGGCATGTCTGGTCATCGAAAACCAGGTTAAGAAATCCGACGCCAAGGGGCTTATCCTGTATGGCTACGTGGGCTGCTCCTTCGGCAGTATTGATATTGAGATGAAGCGGAACCACTTTAAGAAGCGGGACATCCCTTCCATCGCCATCGACGGGACCTTTCAGGTGGGCCCCCCCACGGGGCAGCTTATCACCCGGGTCAAGGCGTTTGTGGAAATGCTCTCGTAAAAAAAATCCGGAATAATAAGGAAGGGATATGAACATTACGGAATATACCTTAAACGAAACCCAGAAAAGCGCCTTTGGGGAGATCCCCGCCGTAGGGCTTGATATAGGTTCCCGGGCGACAAAGGGGGTGCTTCTCTCTGAGGGCAAAATTAAAGCCGCTTTGGTTCCCAGCGGGGTCTCTTCCAAGGAGACCGCCAACCGGGTGCTGGACATACTGCTCCGTGCGGGAAATATTCAAAAGACCGATGTGGAGTATCTGGTGGGAACCGGCTACGGACGTATCGCCCTGGAGATCGGGGACATCCACTCCCAGGTGTTAACGGAAATATCCTGTCACGCCATGGGGGCCTATGTGCTCAACCCCGGGACCAAAACGGTGATCGATATTGGGGGGCAGGACTCAAAGGCCATCAAGGTGGATAACTCGAACGGTAAGGTTATTGAATTTATCATGAACGATAAATGCGCCGCCGGGACGGGAAGGTTTCTTGAAAAAGTAGCGCAACTGTTGAACCTGACCCTGGAGGAACTGGGAGAATGTGCTTTGCAGGCGGTGAACCCTGCGGAGATCAGCAGCCAGTGCGTGGTCTTTGCGGAATCGGAGGTGATATCCCTCAAGGCCCGGGGGGTAAGCCGGGAGGATATTGCTGCGGGGATACATCTGGCCACAGCCCGGCGGGTTAAGACGCTGCTCCGCAAGATTGGCCTGGAGCCTTCCATCCTCTTTACCGGCGGGGTTACCAATAACCAGGGAATGCGCAAGGCCCTGGAGGATGTGCTGGAAACCCAGTTGGCGGACGCCCCCTTTGACACCACCTTCGCCGGCGCATTGGGAGCGGCGGTATATGCCGGTCATTTTGCCGCAGAAAAGCAGGCGCATTACGCGGAGGGATTGTAAAATGAGTAAAACTAAAACGAAAAAAAAATTTCCCGACTATTTTTTCTTCAGCCTCATCGTCCCGGCGATACTGGTACTCCTCTGGCAGCTTGCCGCCAACAATGGGCTGATCCGGGTCAATATCGTCCCATCCCCCGAGGGGATCTGGGAATCTTTTTTAAAACAGGTGAGTAAAGGTACGCTGCAAAAGCATATCTTCGTCAGCCTGCGAAGAGTGCTTTTCGGCTATGCCCTGGGCGGGGTCTTGGGCATAGCCACCGGAACCCTGATGGGACTGTTCCGCCTCTTTGAGCGGGCAATGCGTTTCCTTATCGAGATCATGCGGCCCATTCCCATCGTGGCCTGGGTGCCGGTGTTGATCCTCTGGTCCGGAATTGGGGAACGATCCAAGATCATCGTCATCGCCATTGGAACCTTTTGGTCGGTGCTCCTCAACGTCATCGACGGTATCAGGCATGTGGACAAAAAATATCTCGAAGTTTCCACCCTGTTCATGAAGTCCCGGATTGAGGTGATCCGTAAGGTGGTGCTTCCCGCCGCCACGCCGAGCATCTTTACGGGCCTGCGGATCGGCATCGGGGCAGCCTGGTTGAGCGTTATCGGCGCGGAACTTATCGCAGCCTCTTCAGGGCTAGGTTTTCTTATTTCCTTTTCCCGGGAACTGGCCCAGCCCGCGCCCATGCTGGTGGGGGTACTCACCATCGGTATCATCGGGTGGGTCATCAACCGCCTGATCCAATTGGCGGAACGCCATATTCTTAAATGGAACGTCAATATCAGGCAGGGGTAATCATGGGGCAGCAAAATCTGGAAATTAGCCATCTGAACAAAACATTTGAACTCAAGGAGGGGCCGCTGCAGGTCCTTCAGGATATTAGCCTGTGCGTAAAGCAACAGGAATTTGTAAGCATCGTGGGCATCAGCGGATGCGGAAAAAGTACCCTGCTCCGTATCATTGCGGGGCTTGAAACCTACGAGGACGGATTGATACTGAACGATGGAAAGGCGATCCACGCCCCCGGGTATGACCGGGGAATGATATTTCAGGAGTCCCGGCTGTTTCCCTGGCTTGTTGTTGAGGACAATGTGGCCTTCGGTATCAGTAAGGAAAACCAGAAGCGGCTCTCCAAAAAGGAAAAACAGGAACTAGTGCGGCAATACCTGGAACTTGTAGGACTGGAACAGTTTGCAAAGGCCTATCCCTGCCAGCTTTCGGGGGGTATGCAGCAGCGGGTTTCCATCGTGCGAGCACTGATTGAGGAGCCGGAGATTCTCCTGCTTGATGAACCCTTCGGCGCACTGGATGCCCTGACCAGGATACACATGCAGCATGAAGTTTTGCGTATATGGGAACACAAACGGATGACCATGCTCCTGGTTACCCACGATATTGACGAGGCTATCTATCTGGGCGACCGGGTGATCATCATGTCCGCCCGGCCCGGAACCATCAAACGGGAGATTGCGGTGGATCTTCCTCGGCCCCGTAACCGGAGTTCCGAAGGCTTCATCAGGATCCGTAAATCCATATTGCAGGAGTTCTTCGAGGACCAGAGCGTAGTGGAGGACTTTGCGATATGAGCGGCGTTCGGGACTTGGGCGGCCTGATACGCCTGCGGGCCGGGAAAGACGGGGACAGAACCTTTCTCATCGAACCGGACTCAGGGGAAACCCTGAGTTTCGGCGGGCTTGAGGAAAAGGTCCGGGCACTGGGTTCCCATCTTGCCACCCAGGGTTTTAAAAAGGGGGACCGGGCGGCCTGTATGGTCCGGAACGGAATCCGGGGCTCCGCGGCCTTTCTTGCGGTTACTGCGGCGGGGGGCGTGGCGGTTCCGATGAGCCCCCAGAGCGCCCCACGGGAACTTGCCTTTCTGCTGGAACATTCGGGGGCCGCATGGCTCCTGGCGGAAATGGACGGGGACGCTGAGCAAAAATCAGGGGCCCATTTTCTGGAAGAACCGGAGCCGGGGCTGGGACTGTACCGCATAGAAAACGCCGAGGGAAAAAACGGGGAGAGGATCCCCGCAGATCTGGCCCTGCTCCTTTACACCTCGGGAACTACCGGGGTCCCTAAGGGAGTCATGCTTACCCACGCCAACCTCCTCGCGGAATGTAACAACATACGCCAAGCCCACAACTTGACCAAGGAAGACAAGGCGCTCTGCCTCCTCCCGCTGAATCACATCAACGGACTGGTGGTAACCCTGCTCACCCCCCTCTACACGGGTTTCCCGGTGGTGATGCCCCCCAAATTCAGCGCCGGCCGTTTTTGGTCCTGGGTGCAGAACGAAGCGGTTACCTGGTTCAGCGCGGTGCCCACCATTTATTCCATACTCCTGAGCCGGGAAATCCCCTCCCCGACCGCTTATCCCAATCTGCGCTTTATGCGTTCCGCCTCCTCAGCCCTGCCGGAGGCGGTACTGGCAGCATTTGAGAAACAGGCCGGAGTCCCCCTTATTGAATCCTACGGCATTACCGAAGGGGGAAGCCAAATCACCAGTAACCCCCTTCCACCTGGGGCACGCAAACCCGGTTCGGTGGGGCTGCCCTTTGGGGACGAGATACGGATAATCCGGGAAGGGGGCGGTGAGGTCCCTGCGGGGACCATCGGGGAGGTGGCGGTTCGAGGGAAAAACATCGCCTGTGCCTATTACAAAAACGAGGCGGCTACCCGGGAGAGCTTCCGGGACGGCTGGTTCCTGACGGGGGATCTGGTAGAGCAGTTCGTCGATCTCCCGTGGGCTTATCATTTCCCCCGCCCGGTTGATCAGTTCCTTCCGGCGTCCCTGCAAATAGAGAAAGCCATCCGTGTCGAAATACCCCAGATCCCCCGTCAGGAACCAGCCGTCCC
>BNUY01000018.1 GCA_025997715.1 Spirochaetia bacterium | reverse complement strand
GTACTTACGAAGTCCATTCATTCCTTCTTCCCCTTAGTCGCCTTCGGCGCCTTTGCGGTTTTTCTTCTTCGTTTTTGATCTGTGGATCAAGTTTAGTCTTTGGGGAATCCCCTTTTTTTTAATGGGAGTTTATATATGAAAGCATTAGTGCTTGAATCAGTAAAAAAATTAAGCATTCGGGATTATCCGATTAATGAAACGGTAGGCCCCTATGATGTCAAAATTCAAATAAAAGCCTGCGGAATTTGCGGCAGCGATGTTCACTATTACAATGAAGGGGCCATCGGCGATTATCTCGTCCGGGAGCCCATGATCCTGGGCCATGAACCGGCGGGGATCATTATTGAAAAAGGCGATAAGTTCATCAACATTGTCCTTGTCATACCTCGGGCAGTCAATATCGGTATTCACGATGGTGGTCTGCTTGCCGGTAAGAATGTCGTTGGCCATGGCCGTAATTTTTTCCGCAAGACTATCGGCATTCTGGAACGAGGTGGCGGTCAGGGTCCCTTCCTTGATCAGAAGAGCCGCGCCGGCATCACCGTCAACGCCGTAGGCCAGAAGCTTGGCAAATTTGGCATTGCCTTTTACCGCTTCAAGGGCGCCCATGGCCATGTTGTCGTTCATAGAGATAACCGCATCGATCTGGGGATACGCCTGGACCCAGTCTTCCATGTAGCGCATACCCTCGTCTTTGTTCCAGTGACCGCTATTCTCGGCCACAATGGTGACATCCGGGCGCTTGGCAAAAAATTCCTCCGCCCATGCCCTGCACCGCAAGACCGGCGGGTTTATTCAGGATGATACAGTGGTCATTTTCAAAAAGTATGGCAATATTCTTCAATATATATTCCCTAAAATACCGATTACTATACTAGCATGAATACGAAAAAAATTCTGGCCCCGGTTTTTGTCCTGGTGCAGTTTGCCGCGGTTCTATTTGCTGAACCAATGGTCTCACCTTCCTGGGGTTTCCGCATCGATCTCCCAGAAGAATACGATTACGTTGCGGGGGACGGCAAGGACAAGTTTACCTTCCACTCCCCCGGCGGGGCGATCTTTGAGCTGGCGGTATACCCTCCCGGCGCCCCCTACCCAACGCCCTTAGCCCTGGCCGCCGACATTCAGAAGCGCCTCCGCAATAAGGGGGAAATCAGCGAGTTCGAGTACCGGAACCGGAAAGCGGTTCTCCTGGAACTGGATTTTCCCGCCCCATCCTCAACAAGCCGTCTTTCCGGCTGGGGCCTCTGTGTGGAACTGGAAAGCCGGCAAAACGGAGCGCCATTACTCCTGGCTCTGGCCTACGGTGAAGCCGGAAAGGCGGCGCTTCAAACCCTCCACCTTTCCGCCCTGGATTCCCTGGCCCCTTCTGAGGGCGACCGGCGTGCTCCCGGGCCTTTAACCGAATATGCCTATCCCCGGGGCAAGCGGATACGGGTATCCCCCGTCGGCCTGGACCTGGAAGCCTTCGCCCGTGAACACGACCGGGAAGGCGCCCAAGCCCTGGTGGAACGGGAATTCGAGGTGCTGAAACGCGCCGCCGACTCCCCCCAATGGAAAAGCGCCTGGTCCCGTTTTTACCGGACCATCTACCGGGACTCCTTTAGCCGCCTGAGCGAAATCGCCTTTGCCCTGGAACGCCACTGGAGCGTTACGGAAACGGCGCCCGTTACGGAAATGGCGCCGGGCACCACTTGGGATTTGGCGGGGAAGGCCCTGAAATGGGTACAGTCATTTACCTACGAACGGGACCCTACGGGCAGCGACTTTGTGAACCTGGTAAGCGCCGCCATCGAAGGCCGGGGGGACTGCGACAGCCGGTCTATGCTCTGGGCCATCATCATGGAGCAGGCCAATATCCCTGCGGCAATCATGGTCTCCGCCGACTACGGCCACGCCATGGGCTTGATTGATATACCGGGTCCCGGCGCACGGTTTGAATTGGATGGCGTGCGGTGGCTGGTAGCGGAAACCACCGCCGCGGTAAACCTGGGGCGCATTGAGCAGAAAATGAGCGATCCTGCGCATTGGCTGGGGATTATTTTTCAGTAAGAAAACCACGGACCACACAAGAACCCGCTTGAAATTATACGCTAATTTCACTATCGACCATTCCGTGTCGACCTTCTCAAGCCCTCGTAGAAGAAATTGTCGGAACCCGATAATTGATTTGATGATGTCAAAGACCGGTTCCACCGTCTCTTTCCGCTTTTTGTATGTTGCTTTCCCTTCGGGGGTTTGCAACCGATGGGCCATCTGTTCTTTCATTGATGCTCCCTGGGGTGGAGGGGGTATATCCGGTTTTTGTTCTGTTCCTCCTAGGGTTGACGTATGCCTCAGAATGGCGTATCTTAAAAGGAAGGCATGAAAAGGGCGGTAAAGAAGAGTGATAAATCCGGGGAGCGATCTGACCGAATGGTGGCTGTTGCCGCCTTGATAATGGCGATGAAGTATGAGGCTTTATATGATGCTTTCAAAAGACCGGTTAAGGAATTTTTCCTTAATTTGCTTTATGTTTTCGACCTTTGTTTTTGCGCTTCTCTATTTTTTGACGGTTGCCGGTATATTATAAGAGTAGGGAAAATGGGAGGCAGGTGCACTTGATAGATTTTATAAATCACTGTATCGTTTAATTATAATAACAGGGGTGCTGGATGGAGCGTTTACCGATGCTCACGTTCCGGCTGAGAGGAAGCGGCGCAACGCTTTAAACCCTTAAACCTGATCCGGATAATGCCGGCGTAGGGAGCTGACTGTTGTACGGTTCGAGTACAATGGGTTAATCTGCTTTTTAGCGCCCGGCCAATTCTGGTTGGGCGCATTTTTTTTGAAGGAGTAATGATGATGGAACAACCGCAGGCAAGTTTGGCGATTCAGGTACTGCCCAAGGTCCGGGCCGATGGGAAAAACCCGGAGGGCGATGAGGTACTCCGCATTGTGGATGCGGTTATCGCCTACCTCAAGGGAACGGGGCTCAATACCTTTGTGGGACCCTTTGAAACCACCGTGGAGGGGGATTTCGACCGGATTATGGATATCGCAAAGGAATGTCAGCTCATCTGCATACGGGAGGGGGCGGCAAGTGTCTCCACCTATATGAAGGTATTCTTCAACCCTGGCGAAGGGGTCTGGAGCATAGCCAAAAAGGTCACGAAGCACCATGCCTAGCGTCAAAAACTGGGGCGCCGGGGTGTTCATTGCCGCCCTGGTTTTGCTCTGGCAAGCCGCCTGCATGGCCGCCCTGGTGCCGCCCTATATGCTCCCCAGTCCCGTGAGGGTACTTGCCGCCTTTGCCGGGGACTTTCCCCTGCTGATGCATCACCTGGGCTACACCCTCTTTGAGGCCGCCGCGGGGTTACTGCTTTCCATCATGGGGGCCTTTATCCTGGCCCTGCTCATGGATGCCAATGCCTTCCTCAAAACCACGGTAAGCCCGGCGCTGCTCCTGACCCAGACCATGCCCGTCATAGCCCTGGCTCCCCTGCTGGTACTGTGGATGGGCTACGGCGCCGCCCCAAAGATTGCCCTAATTTTTCTCACCTGTTTCTTCCCGTTGACCATCAGCCTTTTGACCGGTTTTTCCCAGGCCGACGGGGACGCCATCCGGCTGCTCCACTCCATGGGGGCAAGCCGGCGCCAGATATACCGGTACATCAAGATACCCGAGGCCATCCCCGCCTTTTTTTCGGGCCTGCGGATATCAAGTTCCTACGCCATCATCGGCGCGGTAATTTCCGAATGGCTTGGGGGCAGTGCAGGTCTGGGTGTCTACATGACCCGGGTGCGGAAGTCCTATTCCTTTGACAAAATGTTCGCCGTAATACTGCTGGTAGCAATACTGAGCCTGTGTTTAATGAAGCTGGTAAGCGTGGTTGAGAAAAGAATATGCCCGTATCGCTAGATAGGGGGTCCTGTCAGCGGAAAAACATAGGGACCCCCCGGAGGGTCCCCCCTATGTTTTTCCACTGCCACCCCCAATACTATTGTTGGGGGCATATTCTTTTCTCACGGGGCGCGCAGGCGGTGATGGGGGAAGAGAAGATGTTACGGAGCGAACAGGGAAGCGGTATTGAGCGATATAGTGTTGGCGCAGCGGGAGGGGATGGGCGTGGCGGGTCGAATGCATTTGGATGTCTCAAGAACTTGCTTGCGCAAGGGTCGGTACGGAGACCTATTCAGGCCCCCTGGGGCCGGGCTCCGGGAGCAGATTCCCCCAACAGCATGAGGACCGGCATGCCCCTCCCCTCCCGGCTTTACCATAAAATAATTTATAGGAGTTTCATGATGAAAAGACGTTTTGTGTTTACAGTGATTCTGTGCGTACTTACCCTGGCGGGGTGCCGGGGACGGAAACAGGAGGCGGGATCTATTCGGGTGGTGCTGGATTGGACCCCGAACACCAACCATACCGGCCTCTACGTTGCCCTGGAAAAAGGCTACTTTGCCGGTGAAGGGCTCCGGGTGGAAATTATGCAGCCCCCGGAGGATGGGGCCTTGCTGCTCCTGGCGGCGGGGAACGCCGAGTATGCGGTGGATTTCCAGGAGTCCATGGGACCCGCCATAGGACGGGACCGGGACGCCTTGCCCGTAACGGCGGTGGCGGCCATCATCAACCACAACACGTCGGGGATCATGTCCCTGGCTAAAGCGGGGATTCTCCGGCCACGGGACTTGGCGGGAAAACGGTACGCCACCTGGGAAACGCCCCTGGTTACCGGGATCATCCGCACCATCGTTGAGGGGGACGGCGGGGATTTCCAGGCGGTACAGATGATCCCCAACTCGGCCACCGATGCGTTTTCGGCGCTGTCTACGGATGTGGACGCCATCTGGATATACTACGCCTGGGACGGCATCGCGGCGGAGATCCGGGGGACGGCTATCAATTACCTGGATCTGGGGAAGGTAAACCCCACCTTCGATTTCTATACCCCGGTGCTGGTGACCAACACCGCCTATGCCGCAGCCAAACCGGATGAGGTAAAGGCGTTTCTCCGGGCGGTAAGCCGGGGCTATGAATTTGCCATTGAGCGCCCGGCGGAGGCTGCGGACATCCTCCTGAAATATGCCCCGGAGCTTGATGCGGCCCTGGTCCGCCGCAGCCAGGAATATCTGGCGGGGCAATACCGGGGTGATGCCGGCCGCTGGGGGGAAATCGACGGGAAGCGCTGGGGGGCATTCTACCGCTGGATGTTTGAGCAGGGGCTTTTGGAAAAGGATATCTCCACCCAGGGATTTACCAACGAGTATTTACCCTAAGGCGGCGCGTATGCTTTTTTCCTGCGAGGGGATCACCAAATGCTATAACCGGGAACCGGTGGTAGAAGATATAAACCTTGAACTGTTTCAGGGGGGCTTCGTGTCCCTCCTGGGCCCCTCGGGGGTGGGCAAGACCACCCTTTTCAATGTCCTTTCCGGGGTGGATCGCCCCGAGGCCGGCCGGGTTCTCCTCTCCGGGGAGGATATTACGGGAATCTCCGGCAGGGTCAGCTATATGCTCCAAAAGGACCTGCTTCTCCACCATCGCACCGTCCTGGACAACGTGATCCTCCCCCTGGTTATTCGGGGCATGAACAAAGGGGAAGCCCGTGAATACGCCGCCCCCTTTTTCCCCCGCTTCGGCCTGGGGGGGTATGAAAACAAATACCCCCGGGAGCTTTCCGGGGGCATGCGTCAACGCGCAGCATTACTGCGGACCTGTATGCCTCTGACCAAAGGTCTGCGGAAGGCGGTGATCCTCCTGGACGAGCCCTTCTCGGCTCTGGACGCACTTACCCGGATCACCATGCAGAACTGGTACCAGGGGATAGCCGCTGAGATGGGCCTTTCCACCCTCTTCATCACCCATGATGTGGAGGAGGCGGTAGGCCTCTCGGACCGGGTCTACATCCTGAAGGGCAAGCCGGGCCGGATCACGGAGTGCATCGACATCCTTCCGCCCCGGCCGCGGTCCCGGGACTTCCCTATTTCGCCGGAGTTTGCCCGGTTTAAGCGGACCATCCTGGAGGCCATAGGGCTGGAGTTTACCGTGGAACCACTAAAAAAAGGCTCTGTTCCATAAAGCGTCACCTATTACTGAGTATTTTCGTCATCATAGGACTCTTCATACTCTCCATACGCTTCTGGAAGGGGGCATTGGTCGGCTATGCTGCAATTATCACAATCACCCATCCCAAAATGTTCACAAATATCTATTTTACTCGCCATTCTGTCCCCCATACCTACTATGTAAGTAAAACTTATGTCCTTTTATTGGGTGACACGTCATGGAACAGAGCCTAAAAAAATAGGAAGAATATCAACCGCACCGTCAGACCGCAGACCATAGGTCTGATTGGTCTGCGGCGAGCCGTCAAGGGAATGGACAGCAGTGACGTCACGTCATTGACACAAGGCCTAGGGTCCGGCATGATCCATCAATAAGGAAAGGCAATGGAAACACTGGACATTTTAGAGGAAATTACCTTACTGCCGGTTAATCAGAGAATACGTCTTGCAGAGAAAATCATCGGATCGGTTCGGAAGGAAGAACAAAAGATAACAATGCAGAATACCACGCCAAAAGAGGCGGTATCTAAGGCGGAAAAGGAAAAAAAGCACGCCGCTTTCAACCGGCTTATAGGACTTACGGCGGATAACCCGATCTCCCTCGAAGAAGCGCGGGAAGAACGGTTGTCCAGGTAATGAAGGTCTATATTGATACGAACATCGTAATTGACATCCTCGAACAGCGTCAGCCCCATGTGCAATATTCCGGGGATGTATTCTTAATGGTCATAGATGGACAGATTGACGGTATCATTGGCGCAAGTTCAATTACGGATGTGTACTATATTGTACGAAAAAGCCGGAAAGATTCCCGGCAAGCCTTAAACGCGGTTATTGATCTATTGGAAACGCTCACGCTTGTGGATACCACAATTCAGGATATTTACACCGCTACTGTTTCTCCTATTGGAGACTTTGAAGATGCCGTGATTAGCGCCACATCCCAAAGGGAAACTGCGGACTACATTATCACCAGAAATGCCGATGATTTTGTCAATTCACCCATACCGGCAATATCACCGGAAGATTTCTTGATAAAATATGGCAATTGAACCGTGCCCAGCAGGCGGCATTGGATTCCCCCATACCCCCCGCCGCCATAGGTCCTGCGGTCTCCCTTCTCTTTTTATTCGCCTTTGCCCGGTTAAAAATTCTTCCTATCTCTTACCGGCCGAGAATCGTGAGGTGGTATTCCACAGCCTCCGCCAGGGATCGGTAGAGTTTTGCCGATAGTTCCCGGTATCGCCCGTAGGGGTCCGTGCTTGCCAAGCCCGCTTCCAGTTCCGCAATGGGGGGGAAAAGGAAGCCCGCCACATCCTTCACTTCGCTTTCCATGATACGGCGGTTTACCGTTCCCAGGGCCTTGATGAGGCGGTCCCGGGGGATGGCCTTTTCCGCCAGCTCCGCCGATTCTGCCGCCAGGGTTTTGAGGGTTTCCAGTCCCGCAAGGAGGTCTTTGCAGGCGGTATCGTACCGGGCCGCCCGGTCTTCCCGTTTCGCCGGGGCATTGAATTCGGCGTCGATGCGGGCGAAGGTTTCCGCCAGGGCCCGGTCAATTTCGGTGCGCCGGGGGGGGAGGGCGAGGAGTTCCTCCACGGGCCTGACCGGGAAGCCGGGGATGGCCAGGCCCTCCGGGGAAAGGCTGTAGGTTTTGGTTTCCGGGTACCGGCGGAACTGGGCTTCAAACCAGCTTGCGTAGAGGGAGAGCCGTTTGTCCGTGGGTACCACGCCGCCGGACGCAGAGGGGGCCGTAAAGGGGTGGCCGTCACGGAGGGCGCGGACGGACCAAGTTTCGGCGGGGTCAAACCGGCGGGATTCCGCCAGGGAGCGGGTTTCAAAGAGAGCCCCCCGGAAGTGGGTTTTCAGGTTCGGGTAGGCAAGGTCCAGGCCGGCTGCCCAGATACTGCCGCCAAGGGAGTTACTGCTCACAAGGAAGCTACTGTCTCCCAGGGTTCGGGCAAAATCCCAGGCGGTGGTGGCCACGGAACCTCCCGCGCCGAGGCTGCCCTTACCTTCATCAAGCCGGTCCTCAATGAAGCGCCCCAGGGGGAACAGGGAGGAGCAGAGGAAAGCCCGGGCAAAAGGTTCATGGAACACCGCCGGGTAGACCGTGGATTCGGTGATAAGGCAGGTTTTTGGGGCCGGGGCGCGGTCCAGGTGGCGGGCGTTCCAGTATTGGGGGTCCACCACCACGGTAAAGTCCGGGGCCACCCCCTGGGAAAGGAGCAGCCGTTGACAGGTGTCCACCGCCACAACCACCGCCCGTCTTGCCAGTTCCGGCAGCAGGTGGGCCAGGCTGTCCAGGGAGGGACCGGCCGCCGCCAGGAGTACCGGAAAAGGCGCCAGGCGCCCTTTTAGGCGGGATATGCCGGGCAGATCCCGGATAGCTTCCCTGTTCACCGCCAGGTTGCGTACCCAGCGTTTCCCGAACCGTCTGAGGGTGGCCATGTTCACGTCTTCCCGGGTGGACCATGCCCGTATCCGCGCTTCTATTTGGGCATACCATTCCTCGTCCAGGTTTAAGAGGGCGCGGTTCCGAACCAGGGCGATGGCGCCGGTACTGAGGAGTTGCAGTGCCCCGGTGATGGCCTCCCCGCTGCCGCCCAGGACAAAAAGAACCTGGTATTCCGTAAGAAAGGCCCGGAGGTCCCGGCACTCGAAGGCTTTTTTCAGGATGAGGGGATGCCGTTCCACCACGATGACCGGCCGGTCCGGGGCGGCTGCTGCGGCGGCTTCCGCGGCGTACCCCAGGCCGAAACCCAGAACGAAGATCGGGCCGTCCCCTTCAAGGGCTGCGCCCAGCCGCCGGCCTTCCCGAACCGGGTCACGGGGGGAATGGACGTGGATACCCCGTACCAGAAGGGTAGGGTCCCCGGCGGCGGCGCTTTCAAGGCGGATATCCGTTTCCGAGAGTTCATCCTTTGCGGTGAACTGCGCCGCCAAACCGGGGTAGTGGGCCTCAATGACCCGGAGATTAGCATCCCAAAAGCCGAAATGTTCGGCGCTATTCGAGTTCAAGGATGATGACCGTATTACTGTCCAGGGGGGTTCCCGGCGGGGGGCTTTGGCGGTGGACATAGCCCTCACCGGAGATTTCTATGCGGAGATCCTTCCGGAAGAGCAGGGGGAGGAGTTCCCGTTTGGAATAACCGCCGAAGTTGGGGACCACGGTGTCTACCACGGGGTTGTGGGGCAGGTCCGGGCTTATGAAACCGGGGTGGATGATTTGCGGGTTCCGGCCCCGGGGGATGCCCAGGTAATCAACCAGGGCTTCCGCGGCTTCCCGGATGGGCGCGGCGGCGATACGGCCCCCCAGGTAATCCCCCCGGGGTTTTACGATAGCCAGGTAGAGAACGAGCGAAGGGTTTTCAGCGGGGAGCAGGGCAATGCAACTGGCGATGAAGTCCGTTTTGGAATAGGCATTGGTCGTTGGGTCTATCATTTCGGCGGTGCCGGTCTTTACCGCCAGGGACAGGTCCCGGATGTTGGCCCGCCAGCCGGTGCCGATGTCACTGGTTACGTCCACCATGTAGGACCGCATGGCCCGGGCGGTTTCCGGACTGAGGATACGCCAGCCTTGCTCTGCCTGATTGGAGCGGATGATCTCCCCCTTGGGTGAAACGATCCGGGAGACAAGCCGGGGGGGGACCAGGACCCCGTCGTTTGCCACCGCAGAGGCGGCCTGGACCATTTGAAGGGCGGAAACGGAGATTTCCTGGCCCATGGCGATGGTCGGTTTGCTCCGGGCGGACCAGCTATCCGGGGAAAGGAGGTAGCCGACGGACTCCCCGGGATTCCCCGCGCCGGTCCGGGCGCCGAAACCGAAGTCCTTGAGCATTTCGTAAAAAGCCTCCGCCCCTAGTTTGTCCGCCGCGTAGGCCGCCCCGGCGTTACAGGATTTGATGATAATATCCCGAACCGTTACGGGACCGTGAGCTCCAAGGCAGTTGATCACCACCGGTTCTCCCCGGTTGGTGACCCGTTCATAGCGGCCGTTACACATAAAGACGGTGTTGTTCGCGATCGCCCCGGCCTCCAGCAGGGCGGCCATGGTAAATACCTTAAAGACCGAACCCGGCTCATAGGACCAGATAGCAGGGCGATCCATCCGGGAGGATTCATCCGAGGAGTTAAGATCGTTGGGGTCAAAGTCCGGGAGGGATGCGGACCCCAGGATGTCCCCGGTGCGGGGGTCCATGGCGATGAAGAGTACCGCCTCGGCCTGGTTTTCCTGGCGGAGGCGCTCCCCGATGTCCTCCAGGATGTGCTGGACAGTTTCGTCAATGGTGAGAAATACCTGGTTCCCCGCCCCCCCCGCGGCCTTTACCGCCGGGGGGGAAAGCTCGGATTCCAGGGCGTACTCTATCCCCGCAAGGCCGTTGTTGTTTTCATTCCCCACAAAGCCGATGATCTGGCTTGCCAGATGTTTTTCCGGGTAGATGCGGCCTACGATGGCCTCAATACCAATGCCTCTTAGACGCCCTTCGGCCTTGAGGTTTTCGATTTCCCGGATCGTCGACTGCTCCACCTGTTTTTTAAGGTAGATAAAGTCGGTGGAGGAGGATGCGATGCGGGATTCAATCGTCACCGCGGGGATGCCCAGGATGGGGGAGAGGTCCCGGCTCAACACTTCCCGGTCAATAACGTCCGGACGCCACACGGTGATATTGCCCAGCCGGGTTTGCAGGGCCAGAACCCGGCCGTTGCGGTCCAGGATAGGGCCCCGCTCCACAAAGGGCTTGGCGGCGGCGGCGGCTGTTGGGTCCGACGGGCTCAGCATAAGTATGGCGTAGCGTATCAGGACGGCGATGCTGAGGAGGGCAAAAATGGAAAAGAAAATGATGAGCCGCCTGTTACGTTCTTTTTCCAGTGACGGCTTTGATTGTTCGTCTGTCATTTTATGCCCAACACCTTTCCTATGATATGATCCACCGGAACGGGACCGTAAAACCGCGAATCGTAGGATTCCCGTTTATTATCCCCCAGGGCAAAGAACGTATCCTCTCCGATTAGCGCATCGCAGCGTTTTACCGCCCTATCCCCCCGGGGGGTGAGAAATACCACCACGTCACCGGCCTTCGGTTTGGACCAGCGCAGGAGGTAGGTAAGCGACCAGGGCAGGCGGAACCCGTAGGCGGTACGGACCACCACCAGGACGGTCCCGGGTTTTATGGCCGGCAGCATGGATTGCCCGTCGGTAATCATAAAATCAAACAAAAGGAACTTCATCAACAGGGCCGCGACACAGGCCCCAAAAACGGCCTTTCCGGGATGATCCATAGCCATGAGTATAATACTTCAAGGGGATTGTGTCGATAAACGGAGTATGCAGTACATAATCATGGACCAGCGTGTTCAGCGCCGCCCGAACCATCCCCTGATTTCTTTTCCTAAAATCGGCGTGCGGACATCCTATAAACCCTATAACTATATTGACGGAATTAAGCAGACACCGGCGCCGGTGAAACGGGCCCGGCGGAAACAGTCGCCTAAAAAGAATCCGGTGGTGAAAGAGGCTCCGGCTCCGGTAACCGTGACGCCGAAGGAGGCTCACTTTCTGAAAAAGCCCTTCTGGGATACGCCGGTACCGGTATGCGTACTGGTGGGGATTGCCGTCTTTTCCGCCCTTGTCTTAGGTCTGCTGAATTCCCCGGTTATGGCCCTGTCTCCGGGGGATGATCCCGGCCTTGCCCTGCGGGCAAATCTTGCCGCCTATGCGGGGCTCCCGAACTCCGTCGCCGAAGCGGACATTCCGGAGGCCGAATTGGAAGCCGTTGAGGGAACGGCCCCCATACCCCTGGACCTGATGGAAACCTTCCAATGGGAGAGTTACCGGGTAGCAAGGGGGGATTCGGTCTCGAAGATAGCCTCGGATCATTCGGTTTCCATGGACGCCGTCATCGCCTCTAACGGGATTACCAACGCCCGGCGGCTCCGGGAAGGGGAAATGATACGGATCCCCAACATGGACGGCATACCCTATACGGTAAAACGGGGGGACACCCTTTCCAAAATTTCTACCGCCATGGGGGCTCCCGTGGACGCCATCCTGGACGCCAACGATCTGGAGAGCGATACCCTGAGCGCCGGGCAATCCCTCTTTATCCCCGGCGCGAAGATGGCGAAGGAGGACCTCAAGCTTGCCCTGGGGGAACTCTTTATTTACCCCATCCGGGGACGGCTGACCTCCCCCTACGGCTGGCGGAATGATCCCATAAGCGGCGTCCGGCGGTACCATGCGGCGCTGGACCTGGCGGCTCCCCTGGGAACCACCATTAAGGCCGCCATGGACGGCAGGGTCGCCACGGTGGGATACAGTGGGAATTACGGTAATTATATCATCATTTCCCACTCCCGGGGTTTTCAAACGCTTTACGGCCATTTGAGCGCTTTTTCGGTGAAGCAGGGCGCGTATGTATACCAGGGCGGGAAGATCGGGGCGGTGGGCAGTACCGGGTACAGTACCGGCCCCCACCTCCATTTTGCGGTCTATAAAAACGGAAAAGCCGTCAACCCCCTTGAATATCTTAATCGATGAGGTTATAATGAAAATGATTTCAGGTATTACGATTATTACAGAAAAAGTTCAAAAGAAGTTGCGTTCATGTTTGTTGAACGGAGCTGCGCAGAATGGGGGGTTCTATGCGTAAGCTGGTGTTTATTCTCCTGGCGTTTATCGCCGCAGTTACCTTTATTCGTGCCTATGATACAGCAGACAGCCCGGGCCGGGATATTTCCGAAGCGGCGATTACCCTGGACCCGGCGATACAGCGGTGATGCAAGACAGCGAAGCGGCCGTCCTTCCGGATACCGCTTCCTTCAAAGAGGTGGTTGACGAAACCTGTAACCGCCTTTGGGACCGCCGGGTGCAGTATTCCATCCGCCGTATCCGGGAACTGGAGGATACGCTTAAGACCCTGGAATTGGAGCTGGATTTGATGATCCGGCATATTTAATAAACTGTTTACCTTTTCTTTACCCCTGATTTACCTTTTCTCCTTATGGTAAAAGCAGGCAAAACGCAGGGCAGGAAATTACAATATTTCCTTCCCGTGTTTGTCAGTACACATAAGGAGATTTATTATGGCAAAGAAAACAAAGAAATTCATCGTGTTTGTGATGACGGCGGTTATCGCGGCGGCGCTGGTGTTCATCCCTGCGCTGGTTGCTCAGGACGGGACGGCGGCAAGCGAGACTGCGGCTGCTGAAGCGGCGGTGTATTCGGTAAAAACGGCTGCGGCTGAGACACGTACCCTTGAGACGTACCTCGAAGTAAACGGCGACATCGTGAGCGAAGGCCAGGTGGCGGTTCTGTCCGAAACGGCGGGGAAGCTCGTTACGGTAAAGGCGGCGCTGGGAACACAGGTGCGGAAGGGCGACCTTATTGCCCAGGTTGACCCCTCAAGCGCAGGCGCCCGGTATATGGCAAATTCCGTGTACGCCCCGATTTCAGGCATTATCTGTGCGGCGCCCCTTGCGGTGGGGTCTACCGTACAGCCGGGGAGCATCATCACCAGCATTGCCCAGGCGGATGATTTGCAGATCGAGGCCCTTATCCCCGAACGCGAAGTAAGCCAGCTGCGCATTGGTCTTACAGCAACAGTAACACTGCCGGCATTTCAGGGTGAAGTTTTTACCGCGAAGATTACGCAGGTGTCGCCGATACTCGATCCCGCGTCACGCACGAAAAAAATAGTACTTAACTTTACCGGCGCGGACAGCCGCATTAATGCCGGTATGTTTGCCCATATAAAACTCAACACACGGACTTATCCGAATGTGGTGACAATCCCTGCTGAAGCGGTTGGTGAACAGGCCGGTGCAAAGTATGTGTATGTGTTAAATAACGGCAAAGTTGATTTACGGGAAGTTGTGACCGGCGTTACCGTTGATCATATCACCGAAATAAAAAACGGGATTACCTCAGGCGATGCGGTTGTCATTCAGGGACAGCAGTTCCTCTCCAACGGCGTAGCAGTACTGGTTCGGAAATAGGAGAACAAAAATGACAATCACGCGAAATGTGGTGCGCCGTCCGGTGCTTACGATTATTATATTTGGGCTGATTGCGATGCTTGCGATATTTCTGGCGGGGAAATTAGCGGTTGAAATGCTCCCGAACATGGAATTCCCTATGCTCGTGGTGGCAACAACCTATCCGGGCGCAGACCCTGAGACGGTGGAGAAAATGGTCACCAAGCCGCTGGAATCAAGTTTGGTGAACATCAGCGGCCTGAAAAAGTCAAGTTCTTCATCAAGGGAACACACCAGCGTGATTGTTCTTGAATTCGACTTTGGCGCGGACCTGGACATGCTGGCGAATAAGGTGCGGGAAAACATTGACCGCACGCGGGGGGCGCTGCCGGATAACACGGACGCTCCCCTTGTGGCCACCTTTGATCCGAATTCCGACCCGATCCTGCGTATCGCCCTTTCCAGCCCGGGCCGTGATCAAAATGAACTGCGTGCCCTTGCAAAGGATGCTTTGAAATCGCGGCTCGAACAAATTGACGGCGTGGCGGAGGCTAATGTAGAAGGCGGCGCGGACAGAATCGTGCGGGTGGAAATTTCGCAGAACCGCCTTGACGCCTACAAGGTTACCATCACCGAAATTGCCGGCGCCCTTGCGGTGCAGAATATGGAACTCGGCGCGGGCTATATTAAAGACGGTAACTCCGGCAGCGCGGTCAATTACGCTATCAGAACATCCGGTGAATTTAAGTCGATTGCCGATGTTGCAAATACGGTGGTCGCACAAATAAACGGCGCGGATATTCGCCTGCAGGACATTGGGGAAGTTTCTTTTGGTTACAAAGACGCATCAAGCGAGGTCTATGTCAACGGGCAGAAGGGCGTGTTCGTGGCGGTGATGAAACAGATCGGCAAAAACTCCGTTGCCATTGCCGATGAAGTGTATGCACGGATGGACAAACTCAAAGCGGTTTTGCCTGCGGATGTATCCCTGGATATAACCATGGACGACACCACAGAGACCCGCGCCATGATAAACGAACTTATCCAGTCCGCCATGTTCGGCATCGTGCTTGCCATGGTTGTGCTGCTGGTCTTCTTGCGTAATGTGAACGGCACGATTATCGTCGGCCTCTCTATCCCTCTTTCAGTTTTGATGACCATGCTCGTCATGAGCCTTGTGGGGATCAACCTCAACATGATGACCCTCGCGGGGCTTATTTTGGGGCTTGGTATGATTGTTGATTCGAGTATCGTTGTGCTGGAAAATATTTTTCAGTTCCGCGAGAAGGGTGAGAAACCGACCGTTGCCGCCATTCTCGGCACCGATGAGGTGCTGTCTTCCATAATAGCATCAACACTCACCACGGTTTGCGTGTTCCTGCCTATGTTCATTTTCAAGAATGATCTGGAAATAGTCGGTATCATGCTTCAGGATTTGATCTTCACGATTGTGATTTCCCTTGTGTCATCCCTTGTAGTGGCAATGTTCCTGATACCGGTGCTGGCGAGTAAATACCTGCCCTTGCATACAAAAACAGAAAAGCCGCTGAAGAACCGCACACTTATCGCTGTCGACAAGTCCATAGGCGGGGCGCTTGACGGAATAGCGCGCGCCTACCGCAAAGCATTACAGGCGGCTCTGCGCCACAGGGCGGCAACCATTATTCTGGTGATTGCCGCGTTTGCCGGTTCGGCCATAGCCTTCACAAAACTGAACATCGTGCTTATGCCTTCGGTAGATCCGGACATCGTCACCATGTCTGTGGAAATGCCGCTGGGCACGCCCTACGAAGACACCCTCGCCCTGGTGCTCGAAATGGAAGAATACGCCGAACAGGAAATAAAGGGCATGAAGAGCATTGTGGCAACGGCGGGCGACACCGGTACTATTTCGTTTGATGCCCAGGGCAGTTACAAAGGCGAACTCGTTATCACCCTCGACCTCGCGGACAAGACCGCCGACACCGGGGATGTAGTTATGCAAAAGTTACGAAGACACTGGGCTGATTTCCCCAATGCGGTGTTTGCCTTTTCCGACCAATTTGATGATATGTTCGGTGGTTCCGACATTGATGTGGTACTGCATATAGATGATGTACATCAGGGCTATGCCGATGCAAACAACATTGTAAAACTCATCGGGGACAATATTAGCTCCGTTACAGACCTCGCCATAGACATGAACGCAGGTCTGCCGGAAGTGTCGGTGCACATCGACAGGGGGCGCGCCTACAACTTCGGCCTGAATGTCGCCGGAATCGCTTCGGAAATTGCCGCTTCAATGAACGGTACAACCGCCACATCATTACGCTATGACGGCGAACAATACGATGTGGTGCTTATGCTGCGGGAAGAAGACCGCAAAAAGATTCCCGACCTGGACCAGATTTTTGTCCGCGCAAACTCAGGGCTCCTCCTCCCCGTGTCCAACTTCGCGGAAACCGGCATAGGAACCGGCCCCGTGGAGATTTCCCGTGAGGACCAGGACAGGGTCATCCACATCACCGGCAATGTGGTGGTCGGCTATAATCTGGCGGACGCTGAAAAGGAAGTCAAAGCGCTGCTCGCAGATACCGATTATGAAGTTACCTACGCCGGTGAAAGCGCCGAAACGCAAAACATGATGAATGCCTTCATCATGGTGATAATCATGGCCTTACTGCTGGTGTTCGGCGTGATGGCCGGGCAATACGAAAGTTTCAAAGACCCGATTATCAATTTCTGCACCATACCGCTTATACTCATCGGCGTTGTTGCAATCCATATCATCACCGGTTTTGCGGTTTCCGCGTTTACCATGATGGGCTTTGTAATGCTGGTAGGAATCGTGGTAAACAACGGCATCATCCTTGTGGACTACACCAATCTCCTTGTCCGCAGGGACAACCGCCCCGTCATGGACGCCTGCCTCGAGGCCGGAGAGACCCGTCTCCGCCCGGTGCTCATGACCGCCCTCACCACCATTTTGGGAGTTGTGCCCATGGCATTTTTCCCCGGCGCTTCGGCCACCATGACCCAGCCCATAGGGCTTGCCATCATCGGCGGACTCACCTCGGCGACATTTATCACCCTGTTTTTTATCCCGGTGATGTATTCAATCATTAACGGCAAGAAACAAACAAAAGGAGTAGTAGCATGAAGAGGAAAACATCCGCAGTATTACTGTTCTGTCTGTTCTCTGTCATTATCAATGCACAGGAAAATTCCGGTCTTATACTGACGCTCGATGAAGCGGTGCGTTATGCCCTGCAAAACAGCCGTCAGATACAGAGCGGCGCCATTGACCTTGGAATGCAGAAACGCGCAAGCGATACTGCCTGGAACACATTTTTGCCGAATGTCGATGTAGGCGGGACAATTAACCGCGCCAATGAAGCTATGGAGATACCAGGTGTCACCATTACCGAAAAAGATCATTGGACCATAGGCGGCAGCATAGGTGTTTCGCTGAATTTTAATATCGGCATGATCGAAACGATCAAGGCCGCAAAAATCGACTATGCGGCGGGTAAAATCACCTTTGAAGAGACGCAAAAACAACTTGAGCGTGACGTGCAGAAATTGTTTTACAGTCTCCTCCTGATGCAGGAAAGCATTAAGATGAGCGAAGAAAACCTCCTTGCCGCCAAAAACCGTGTCGCGGAAGCGGAGCAGAACTTCCGTGCGGGGAAAATTTCGGAGATAGAGCTTTTGCAGACCCAGGTGGCGTACCAGAATCAACAGCCGGAGGTGTTGCGGGCGAAACAGGCCCTGAAACAAAACCTGAATAGCTTCGCGCTTTTGCTTGGCATGAAGGCGGGAACCGGGATACAGGTCGCCGGGACTATTGAGCGTCCTGCGGCTCTGGAAACGGAGTTTCAGATTACAACGACGCGAACCGAACAGGGTTTACAAAAGAACATCGACGCCCTTATTGCCAATCGCAAGGCGCTTAACCTCCAGACTTTTACGCCATCGCTACAACTAAGTTATGGACTGCAGCCCGTCGCGTCAATCACCAGCCTTACCGACGGCACTACGGACCCGTGGCAGGATAACGGCAGGTTTTCCGCAAGCCTTGCCTGGAACCTTTCTAACCTGCTTCCCTTTTCAGCAAACCGCCAGCAGGCAAAAGACATAGACGCCAATATTGCAAAACTCCGCATCGCACAAACCGATGCAAGGGAAAACGCGATAAACGAGATGCAGCAGCTTATCGACACATTGGAACTTTCCCGTGAACAAATAAGTGCGCTTGAGGCAAACATCGCCCTCGCTTTGCGGAACTACGAATTAACAGAAACGGCATACCGGAACGGCCGCACGGATCTGCTGAATTTGCAGGATGCGGAATTGTCCCTTAATCAGGCGCGGCAGGGTCTGCTTAGCGAACAGTTCAACTACCTGTCCGCGTTTTTGGATATAGAGTACTTAACGGGCGTAAAGCTGCGTTAATATGGAACAAATGTGCAGAATATGCTACGCTTAAAAGGAGGAGTGCATGATGACCATAAAAAAGCGGATGATTGTTACCAATATCCTTATGATTGCGGTGCCGGTGGTATTGTCTTTTATTGCCGGATTCTTTATGCGTATTATTTTATGGGGAGTATTTGAAGCGCTGGGACTACCGTTCCCCGACGAAGCCCCCCCCCAGCAGGTGGTTGAGCATATGCCATTTATGTACCTCTTTTTCCTTGGACAAATGGTAATCATCCTGGGGATTTTCTTTGCAAGCAATATGTTTTTTACCCGCCGTTTGGTCAGACAAATTATGGCGGAACACGAAAAATACGAAAACAACCGCAAGATATTGATAGCCGGAATTTCTCATGACCTCAGAACACCCTTAACCGTCATTAAAGCATACCTTGAGGGACTTGAAACCGGTGTTGCCGATACGCCGGAAAAACAGAAAAAGTATAGGGATACTATTACGGCGAAGGCAAATGACCTGGAAAAAATCATCAACCAATTATTTCTTTTTTCCAAATTGGACATCGGCGACCTCCCGATGAACTTACAGAATATTGAGGTGGGAAAATTCATACAGGATTTGACGGATGATTTGACGGATGAATACAAACAAAAGGGTATTCTATTAGAGATAGAAAACCTTGCTGATGATTCTGTCAGGGCCGATGTTTTGTGGCTCCACAATGTCTTTGTCAATATTTTTGAGAACAGCGCCAAATATAAGAACAAGGATAGCGGGAAAGTAATTATCAGCGCGGTGCGGGTTAAGGGGATCAATGGGAAAGCAGCAATGGAAATACACCTCTGTGATGACGGTCCCGGAGTTCCGCCGGAAACATTGGATAAATTATTTGATGTATTTTACCGCCTTGATTCATCACGAAGCACCCAGGGGCAGAGGGGAAGTGGTTTGGGGCTTGCCATATCTTCAAAGATGGTACAACATATGGGGGGAACTATCCGGGCTGAATTAGGGGAATCCGGCGGACTTGCTATCGTAATTTCCTTTCCAATTGTTCCGTAAAAAAGAGGTGCGTTAAGCTATGCACATACTTATAATAGAAGATGATGTATCCATCGCCGAAGTTGAACGGGATTTTCTTGAAATGAACGGCTTCACCGTTACCCTGGAGGCGGACGGCAGACGCGGTATGGACCTTGCCCTGTCCGGTAAATTCAACCTCGTCCTCCTGGACCTTATGCTGCCCGGAAAAGACGGGTATGAAATATGCCGCCTTATCCGTTCAAAAATTGATGTGCCTATTTTAATGGTCTCCGCCAAGGGTGAGGATGGGGATAAGGTACGGGGCCTGGGCCTGGGGGCGGATGATTATATCGCCAAACCCTTTTCCCCTACCGAACTGGTGGCCCGGGTAAAGTCCCATATTGCCCAATATGAACGGCTTAAAACCGGCGGCATACCGGATAAAACGGATGACGAAATTGCCGCCGGGGATTTGCTGATAAACCCTAAAACCCGCCGGGTGTTTGCCGGGGATAAAGAAATCACCCTGAAAAGAAAGGAATACGACCTGCTGTATTTTTTGGCATCCCATCCCGGGCTGGTGTTCAGTAAGGAGCATTTATACGAAACGGTATGGGGGGATACCTACGGCGACATAAAGACCGTGGCGGTTCATATAAACCGGCTCCGGGAAAGGATAGAGAAGGATAGCGCCAATCCGGAGCATATACAGACCGTTTGGGGGTCCGGGTACCGGTTTAGGGTATCGGACAGCCCCGTTTGACAAAAAATCGAAATTTTCCTATACTAGTAGAGTTGGTCTGCAAAATAAAGCCTCTAAATGTAAAGCGCGGGGGCTATTTTCCCCGTAAGGAAGCAAGTAAATGACGGAATTGCATACACCCGAAGTGACTATGCCAAATACATCTGCGCCGGCAGACATGGCTCATGACCCTGCGGTGATAAAATTACTGGAATACGCCGGGGAAAAGAAAATCTTTTCCTTTGATGAACTTTCCGACTTTTTGCCCCCCGAGGATATTGCTAATCCTGACAAAATGGAACAGGTTTTCAAGCTTCTGAACGAACATACGATCCAGATAGTTGAAGAGGATATCCCGGGGGAGGATGCTGCGGGCGCGGCGGAGCCGGAGCTTGGGGCCGGTGGCCCGCGGAAAAAGGACGAGGCGGATAAAAAACGGCTGGTCTACAATAAGAAGGAATCCTCGGTGGATGACCCCATCAAGGTGTATCTGCGGGAAATTGGGAAGGAGCGCCTGCTTACCGTGGAGCAGGAGATGGAGCTTTCCAAGCAGATGGAAAGCGGGGAGAATATCATCACCGGGGTTATCAAGAAGTCGGGGATGGTTATCACGGAATTTTGCCATATCCACCACCGGGTCTATTCCAAGAAGGACCCCCGGCAATTGGGCATGACTAAAAAGGAGGCCGGGGAGTACTTCATTGAGTGCCGCCGCTTGAACCAGTTTTACCGGGAAACCCTCAGGGTAATCGGGGGGGACCTCAAGAACTACCTTGAACAAAAGCGGCGGATCATCACCCGGGGGGGGGATATTTTTGAGGATCAGGAACTGGCCGGGCTGCGGGCCCGCATCCTTGAGACCATTGAATCTACGGAAATCCACCCGGACGAAATAACGGCCTTTTCGGAAAAGTTTGTCCAGGCCGCACAAAAAATAAAGAAGTACACGAAAGAGCAGGAACGGATTGAAAAGCGGCTCCGGGTGGGGTCCGTCAGGGAACTCCGGGCTCTTGGCCGGGGCCTGGTCATCCAGGAAGATCGGGAACGGTTGGAATCCGAACTGGAGCTTACGGCGGACGAAATAAAGGAACTTATCCGGCATATCCAGGTAACGGATAAAAAACTCCGGCAGATGGAAGCGGAATTTGAGGCGCGAAAAGAAGATATAAACCAGATGGCTAAGGAGATAAACCGGGGCCGGGTGATGATAAAGAAGGCAAAGGACCGCTTTATCAAGGCGAATCTCCGCCTGGTGGTGTCCATTGCCAAGCGCTACACCAACCGGGGGCTGCATTTCTTCGACCTGGTCCAGGAGGGGAATATCGGCGTTATCAAGGCGGTGGAAAAGTTCGATTACCGTAAAGGTTTTAAATTCTCCACCTACGCTACCTGGTGGATACGGCAGGCCATAACCCGGTCCATCTCGGATCAGGCCCGGACCATCCGGGTGCCGGTCCACATGATAGAGCAGATCAACAAGGTGTCCCGGGAATCCAAGACCCTCCTGCAAGAATTGGGCCGGGAACCCACGGACGAGGAAATCGCCGAACGCCTGGGCTGGACCGCCCTGAAGGTAAAGACGGTAAAAAACGTGTCCCGGGAGCCAATTAGCCTGGAAACCCCCATTGGGGAGGAAGAGGATTCCCTCTTGGGGGACTTTATCGAGGACAAGGACGTGGAGAACCCGGCGAACCAGACCGCCTTTACCATCCTCCATGAAGAGATTGCGGATGTGCTGAAAACCCTGCCCGTCCGGGAACAGGAGGTGCTCAAGATGCGCTTCGGCCTGGACGACGGGTATTCCCTTACCCTGGAGGAGGTGGGGCTGTACTTCAACATCACCCGTGAACGGATCCGGCAGATTGAGGCCAAGGCCCTGCGCCGTCTGCGGCACCCCCGGAGAAGCCGGAAGCTGAAGGAATTTTTAGACCACTGACCACACGGACAACACGGACTTTTGCTTTGATTTTTTTCCTTTTGTCCGTGTGGTCAGTGAGGTCTGTGGTTAAATTTTCTTCTTTTTTAATTTCTATGCGTTTATCCTGGGGCGGTCCAGGCTTTTATTCGGTCCCCAAGTTTAAAACCGTATAATCAACGATGGTCCATATATCTTCTTTTTGGCGCAGGTAATAGGTATAGCGTTTCCGTTCGGTATAATTGCCGACCTTAAACTTTTCCAATACCGAAACCGTGCCCTCTTCGGCGGTGTAGGTGGTTCGCTCTATCGTAAACTCCATGGGGATGGTGGCGATATCCCCGTCGGTAACCGCCGTCTCAAGTTCGCTCCGGTACCGGGCTAGCATTCTCCGGCGGCCCTCCTCGCTTTCCGCAAGCCATTGGCGCTGCCGCGGGGCATCCCGGACTATCATGGCCTCCAAATCCAGGTAGAGGAAGAATTTTTCCCACTGGCTTTTCTGCCGGGCGGTAAGGATATAGTTTACCACCTGATCCGGGGCTAATGCCGCCCTGACCAGGTTGGCGTTGGTTTCCACGTCCAGCGCCTGGGGAAGCCCGCTGGGACTAAGCAGGGCGGGGGGCCTGATGTTGAGGCTGAGCCGGTTGGATTCCAGGGAAATCCCGCCGGTTCCCGCCGTGCGGTACAGTTCCGGGTACATCCGGACCTGGACCACGTAGGCGCCGCTCTTGTCCAGCAGGGTATAATTCCGCAGATCCTCCGTAAAGGAGAAGGATTCCCCGCTTTCCACGGTGATTTCCCGGAAAAATACCTGCTGGTTGGTGGAACGCCGGTTGAGCAGGGGTTCTGCGGCTTTCACCGGGAGGTTTGTCATGGTCCGCACATCGAAGTCGATAGAAAAGGCCCGGTCATCCGCCAGCCTGAACCGGAAGGGGGATGGGCTTGTATTGGCAATGGTGATCTGCACAAAAATAGGATCATCCGTCAAATAGTAGATCCGCTTGTCAAAGTACCGGATACTCAGCCCGGGAACCTCCGGCCCGCCAAACACGGGAACGGAAAGGATGCCCAGAACCAGGGCGAGGACCATAATTTTTCGCTGTTTCACCATATTACTCCTAGTTTCACCTAACTCCCTATATATAGTAATCGGTAGGTCCGTATGAATACCTTAGTCTTAGCTTGAAACCTGCCGAAAAATGATATAGGGTACAATTATGAAAAAAAAGGCCATCCTGTTGCTGCTACTGATCATCTCCGCAGCCGCCGTCTATTCCCAAACCCGGGAGGAAACGAAGATTTTTGTCCGGCCGGTAACCGGGGGCACGGAAGAAGAAAGCGTCTATTTCCATGATAATTTTATTATGGAAATAGAGGCCGCGCGGTACATGATCGTTGATTCCGAAGGGGAAGCGGATTTTGCGTTTCGTTTGGATTGTGTAAAAGGACTGGATGAATTCGGCGAATGGAAGGCCCTTGAAATAACGGTACTGGAGCTGCGTGAGGGGCGCGAAGTCATAACCCTTAGTTGTTATTATGATGAGCTCCGTGAAATGTATGACTGGAATTTATATCTGGTGTACCAGGCCATGGCAAATGTTCCCTTGACGAAACAATACGCCTCCATCGGGCAGAAAGTCCGGGAGTCCGTTTATATTGATACCTCCCCCCAGGTATTAGCGGTACAGGCCTGGGAAGACCAGCGGTGGCGGAATAAATGGATATATGTGACCGGGTATGGCAGTATGGGTTTTGGCTATGGATTTGGCGGCGGTATTACCGGGGAATTCCAGTTCCTTAACTGGATGAGCGTTGAAGCGGGGGTGGAAATAAAGTACAACATCGCTGACCCTAAGCTCCTTATCAATGTTCCGGTACTGGTAAAGTTCCCCTTAAAACCTTCGCGCCATTATATGATTTCCCCCTATCTGGGGGCGCAATATACCCTCTCTCCTCATGAGTATAGCGCCCTCCCCAGTTTTCCCCTTGGCGTCCAGGCCGCGGTAAAGGCGTGGAGCAGGGGAGGGTTTTTTATTGATATACGGTACACCCTGGATGTATTAAACGGCGCAAGAGAAGGAATGGGCTACTATAAAGATTCCATCGAACTGGAATTGGGCTATAAATTCGGATGGCGGGACCGTGCTTCCCCGCCGCCGCCGTCGGCAAAAGAAAAATAGAACCTATGGCTCCGAATACCGTGTCGGTTCCTTCATTTTTAAAGCGGATAGCCGCATCCCCAACGGTTTCCGGTGTTCTGGACGCCTCTTTGCGGGGCGCTTTCCCCCTTGAAATAGAGGGCGCCGAAGGTTCCTTTGGGGCGATACTCCTGGCGGCGCTGTTCCAAAACAAGCCCGGTACTTTCCTGGCGGTGACCCCCACGGAACGGGAAGCGGTGGATCTGGCTTCGGACCTGGAAACCCTGGGGCTGCCGGTGGCGCTGTTCCCCTGGTGGGGCGCCATGCCCTACCGGGAAATGGCCCCCCTTTCGGCGGTGTTTGGGGACCGGAGCCGGGTTTTGAGCGCCCTGGCCAGGACCGGGGGGGGCAACGAACCTTCGGTTCGAGGTATCGTAATTGCGCCGGAGCGGGCCTTTCTTACCCCCCTGCCGCCTCCGGACTATATCCGCAGCCTGCTCATCACCCTTAAGCCCGGCGGAAAAATCGACACGGTGTCCCTGGCGGAAACCCTGGTGCGTTACGGCTATACCCGTGTGCCGCGGGTCCAGGTTCACGGAGAGTTTGCCCTGCGGGGGGAGGTGCTGGATGTCCTTATGGGGGACGGAGAAGCGTATCGGGTTTTGTTTGACTTTGACGCGGTGGAATCCATTAAGCGCTTCGATCCCGTGGACCAGAGCAGTATGATCCATGACAAATCGGCCTTGCCGTTTACGGAACTGGTGATCCGTCCCCTGAAAGAGGTGGTCTGGTCCGATGACCGGATCGAAGCCTTAAGCCAAAACCTTGCCTCTATGGAGGAATTTTCCGGTCAAGGCCGCAGCCAGGGCCGGGCGATCCTTGAGGAACTGATGACCCGCCGGGCTGCCCCCGGAGAGGAACTGTTTTTCCCCCTGGCCTTTGAAACTGCCGCATCACTGACGGACTATCTGGGGGAAGCTGCGGACATAGGTCCGGGAACGGTTTGCTATTTTGAACGGGAACGGCTGGAGAACGCCCAGGAATCCCTGGACCGGGAATACAAGAGCCTTTACACCAAGGCATTGCGGGAGCGGGATGTCCCGGCGCCGGAACGGATATTGCTGAAGTTCGGGGATCTTGCGGACCGCATCCCCCGGCGGGTTTCCTTCATGACCATCAAGGGGGATGCGGAGACGGCGGCGCACCGGGTTACGGTGTCCTGCGATCCCCCCCGGAGTTTTTTCGGTAACATCAATTACTTAAAGGAAGAGTTTGCCGTCCTGGCGAAACAGGGCTGGGAATTGGTGGTGGCGGCGGAATCGGATACCCAGGCGGCACGCTTGGAAGAACTGTTTAAGGACGAGCTTGGGGGAGAAGAGGAAGAATTTTTAACCGCAAAGGTGAAGAAGGCGAAGAAGGAAGAAGGGCGGGCGGGGGTGATGGTGGCGGCATTGCCTTTGACTTCGGGGTTTGCCTTGCCGGACATCAAACTTATGCTGGTCCAGGAGAACGAGATTTTCGGCAGGCGGAAACGGCCCCCACGGTCCCTCAGACAGGCGCGGAGTGTTGCCATAGACTCCTTTGTGGAACTGAACCCCGGGGACTTCGTGGTGCACATAAACTACGGTATCGGGCTATTCAAGGGGATTGAGCGTATCAAGGCCCTGGGGCATGAGCGGGACTACATCAAGCTGGAATACCTGGGGGAAGAAATAGTTTTTGTGCCCATTGAGCAGGTCAATCTGGTCCAGCGATATATCGGGAACGAGGGGGCGCCGCCGCGGCTGGACAAGCTGGGGTCCAAGAGCTGGGAGAACCGGAAGGGCCGGGTCAAGCAGTCCGTAGAGGAGATCGCTGAAAAGCTCATCGAGCTGTATTCAAAACGCCGGGCTTCCCGGGGTTTTGCCTTTCCGGCGGATACCGAATGGCAGATCATGTTTGAGGCGAGCTTTCCCTTCGATGAAACCGAGGATCAGCTCCGCTGCGTGGAGGAGATTAAGGAGGACATGGAAAAGCCCAACCCCATGGACCGCCTTATCTGCGGGGATGTGGGCTACGGCAAAACCGAAGTGGCGGTGCGGGCCTGCTTTAAGGCCGTTATGGGGGGGAAGCAGGTGGCGTTTCTGGCCCCCACAACGATACTGGCGGAACAGCATTACGAAAACTTCCAGGAACGATTTTCCCAGTTTCCGGTGCGGCTGGCTATGCTCTCCCGCTTCGTGGACCGGGGTGACACCCGGAAGACATTGGAGGCGGTAAGGAAGGGGGAGGTGGACATCCTGGTGGGGACCCACCGGATCATCCAGAAGGATGTGGCCTTTAAGGACCTGGGGCTCATGGTGATAGACGAGGAACAGCGCTTTGGGGTGAAGGACAAGGAGCGGCTCAAAACAATGAAGCACAACGTGGACTGCCTTACCCTGAGCGCCACCCCCATCCCCCGGACCCTCCACATGAGCCTCCTCAAGATACGGGATATGAGCCTCCTAGCAACCCCCCCCCATAATCGCCGCCCCATAGAAACCTTTGTCGGCGAGTTTAACGAGGAAAAGCTTGCGGCGGCCATACGGGCGGAGGTGGAGCGGGGCGGGCAGGTATTCTTTCTGCACAATAGGGTGGAGAGCCTTACCGACACACGGATACGGATAGAACACCTGGTCCCGGAGATGCTGGTGGAAACCGCCCACGGCCAAATGGACACCCAGGACCTGGAGGATGTGATGCACCGGTTCATCCACGGAGGCTTTCACGTTCTGGTGTCCACCACCATTATTGAAAACGGCATCGATATTCCCAACGTGAACACCATTATTATCGACCGGGCGGATATGTACGGCGTGTCCCAGCTCTACCAGCTCCGGGGCAGAGTAGGGCGCTCAGACAGGGTGGCCTACGCGTACCTTTTTTACCCCAGGGACCGCGCCCTGACCGAGCTTGCCATGAAGCGGCTCCAGGTTGTTTCCGACTTTACCGAACTGGGGTCGGGGTTTAAGATTGCCATGAAGGACATGGAGATCCGGGGGGCGGGGAATCTCCTGGGCCGGGAGCAGTCCGGGGACATTTATTCCGTGGGCTTCGACCTTTACATGAGGCTCCTGGACGATGCGGTGCGGCGCCTGGAAAACTCCCAATACGAGGCGGAAACAGAAACACTGTTGGAACTGGAATATACGGGGTTCATCCCCGACGCGTATATCGACGGCGCCCAGGAAAAGATGGAGGTTTACAAGAAGATAGCGTCGGTAAAAACCCGGGAGGATCTTGAAAATCTCCTTGGGGAACTGACGGATCGCTTTGGCCCGCCACCGGACGAGGCGGCGTCCCTTTTATCCCTGGCGGAGATACGCATTATCTGCCGGGACATATCGGTCTTCTCGCTGAAGGAAAAAGGCGGTTCGGTCAGGGTTGAATTCGGCAAGGTTTCCAAGGTAAAAATAGACCGGCTCCTGCGGCTCATGCAGGAGTCAAACGGCAGGGTAAAGCTGGACCCCAGGGCGCCGAATGTGCTGCTCTTACAGACCGGGAGCATCGGGTTAAAGGAAAAAAGCGAGTTTATCCGGGAAAAGCTGGCTTCTTTGGCGGGATAATAAGGGAGGTGTTTGGAATGAGTATAAAAGGTGTGGCCTTTGATTATGGAAAGGTGATTTGTTTTCCCCCGGAGGATGGGGTGAAGGAGCAACTGGCGGACCTGGCGGGGATGGGGGTCGAAGCGTTTGAAGCCCGGCGGTGGTCGTATCGCGGTGAATATGACCGGGGAACGATCCTGGGGGTGGAGTATTACCGGAACATGCTGGCCCAGGCAGGGATTGTTCGGGATGAGGGGGTCCTGAAAAAGATGGTGGACATCGACACGGAAAGCTGGAGCCGGATAAACGGCGGAACGGTGCGGCTTATGGAGGATGTAAAACGGGCGGGGCTTAAACTGGGGATACTATCCAATATGCCCTTCGATTTTCTGGCCATGGCCCGGGAGAAATTTCCCGTATTCAGCCTGCCCCATGCGGGTATCTTCTCCTGCGAAAGCTCATCGATCAAGCCGGAGGAAAAGATATACCGGGATTGTTGCGCCGCCCTGGAACTGAAGCCGGATGAACTTGTTTTTTTTGACGATATGCCGGTTAATATTGAGGCGGCGTGTTCCCTGGGAATACG
>BNUY01000017.1 GCA_025997715.1 Spirochaetia bacterium | reverse complement strand
TTCACGAACACCCCTACCGGCACAATATCGTACCGCAGCCATGTCCTTAATTGTGCCGCCCGTGCCGGGGAAACCTGCCGCCTGCTAAGAGCAAACACAAAACCGGCATAATCCGGTCCCGCCTCGTTAGCAAAACTAATATCATCATCACGGAAAAGCCCGCAGAGTTTGATTTTAGACACATTCTCTCCTCATAATAATAAGAAGGAAAACCGCAAAGGCGACTAAGGCGCGCGAAGGGGGAAAAGAAAACCCTTCGGGACCTCTTCCTTTGTCGCCTTCGGCTTTGCGGTTAATTTTCATCCTATTCTCCCGCCGCCCGCAGTTCCCTCACATACCCCCGCTTGTCCGTCGCCCGCATCAGAGCCTCGCCTATCAGTACCGCGTCAATGCTTTGCTCCGCAGTCAGGGCGCGTATATCCTCAGGCCCGCGTATACCGCTTTCGGATACCGTTAGTATCCCTGTGGGGACAAGCTTCCGAAGCCGGGCCGTGGTTGCAAGGTCCACGTTAAAGGTTTTGAGGTCCCGGTTGTTTATCCCGACTATCCGCGCCCCGGCGTCCATGGCAGACCGGACTTCAGCTTCGTTGTGGGTTTCCACCAGGGCGGCAAGGCCCAGGGTATCCGCTATTCCAATATAGTCGCCGAGGGTTTTTGTGTCCAGGAGGGCGCAGATCAGCAATACTGCGGAAGCGCCCAGGAGCTTTGCCTCGTAGATTTGATACGCATCAATGACAAAATCCTTACGTAGTACCGGAATGTGTACCGCAGCGGCTATCTCCATCAAATACCGGTCGCTGCCTAAAAAATAGTCTGGCTCGGTGAGCACCGAAATGGCCGAAGCGCCGGCAGCCTCATAATCCTTTGCGATTTCCAGGTAGGGGAAACGGGAACCGGTGGTTCCCTGCGTGCCGGGTTTATCTTCGGCAATGATCCCTTTGGAGGGGGAGGCTTTCTTCACTTCACAAATAAAGGACAAGCCCGGCGCGGCTAAGGCTTGCTCGAAGGTTAACCGGGATATGTCCGCCGCTTGTACCAGCGCCGCGTCCCGAACCTGTTCCAGGGGCCGCACAGCCTTCGCTTTTTCCACCCGTATTCGGGTACTTGCGGCAATATCATCCAGAATCATGTTTTCTTCTTCCTTGGTTTAGGGACGGGAATAACCTTTTCCAGTTCCTGTACCAGTGTTGACAGGAGTTCGCTGTTATCAACATCTACGATATAGTGTTCCTTCGCCCCATCATAGGGAAAACCCTTGTCCGTAGTTTCAAGATATGGTTTTACGCAATCATGTATCTTTACAAATGCGGTATTATCACACACCAAAACAACTGGTTTACCATTAGCATAAATCAGATACTCGCCAAACATTTTTTTCCACGTAATGTTTCCGGCATTTCTGATTTGTTCAACAACATAGTTCAAAAAATCAATATCACTAGCCATTTGTTAGTATTACGCTCCTTTGGACAGGGTAATAAACTGTTCCAACTGTTTCAAGGCCTTTCCGCTGTCGATAGTTTCTTTGGCAATATCAATGGCATCGCCGATAGAAAAACTCGGCTTGGCAATGTGGATGGCCGCCGCAGAGTTCAGAAGTACTGCGTCACACTTGGGCCCCTTCTCGCCGGAAAGAATGGCCCGGCTTATGGCGGCGTTTTCCGCCGGGGTTCCGCCTACCAGGTCCTCCTTTTTACAGCGCTTAAAGCCGAATTGCTCAGGCTCAATAACGTAGGACTTGAACTCGCCATTGCGTACCTCGCAGACCGAAGTGGGGGCGCTCATGGAAATTTCGTCCAGCCCGTCCTGGCCGTACACCACCAGGGCGCTCTTTACCCCCAGGTTGGAAAGCACCCGCGCCATGGGCTCCGTCAAATCCTGATCGTAGACCCCAAGTAGTTCCATGTTCGCCCCCGCCGGATTAACCAGGGGCCCCAGGATGTTGAAAATAGTTCTGATACCCAGTTCCTTCCGCACCGGGGCAACGTACTTCATACTCAGGTGGTAGTTCTGCGCAAAAAGAAAACAGAGGCCGATGGTCTTGAGCAGATGGAGGCTCCGCTCCGGGGACACGGTGATGTCCACCCCCAGGGCTTCCAGCACATCCGCCGCGCCGGACTTACTGGACGCCGCCCGGTTGCCGTGTTTTGCCACAGGAATACCGGCGGCAGAAATCACCAGTGATGATGTGGTACTTATATTGAAGGAATTAGACCGGTCCCCGCCGGTACCCACGATTTCCAGGACATCCATGTCGTGGAGGATACGGATACAGTGCTTCCGCATACCCGCGGCGGAGGCGGTAATCTCCTCGATGGTCTCACCCTTCACCGCCATGGCGGCAAGGTAGGCCGCCATCTGAATATCGCTGGCCTTGCCGCCCATGATCTCGTCCATCACCGCCTCGGCCATGTCGTAGGCCAGGTTTTCCCGGTTTGCCGCTAAGATAATCGCTTCTTTAATCATTGGTAACTCCTATGTAGTGCAGCGGCTGCTGCACCGTTTAATCGAAGTGAAACGTAGTTTCACCGCACTCCTAAAAAGTTGATAAGTATCTGTTTCCCATCGGGGGTTAAAATAGATTCGGGATGAAACTGTACGCCGTAAACCGGATAGTTCCGGTGCTGCACCGCCATGACTTCCCCGTCATCAGATGTGGCTATAACCTTGAGATCAGCAGGAATAGTGTCGGCTCCGGCTGCCAGGGAATGATAACGGGCGCCCTGGATGGTGTTGCTCATGCCGGCGAACAGCGGGCTGCTTGTGTCCACCTTGATCATTGAGGATTTGCCGTGCATCAGGGTCTTTGCGTAGGTTATGGTGGCGCCGAACACTTCGCAGATAGCCTGATGCCCCAGGCATACGCCAAGGATAGGGAGCCGGGGGGCCAACGCGGCGATCAATTTTTCGCAGATGCCGGCATTGGATGGCCGGCCCGGTCCGGGGGAAATCACGATATGGCTTGGGCGGAGAACCACAATGTCCGCCACGGCCATTTCATCATTCCGTATCACCCGCACGTCAGGGTTAAGGCCGCCGATGAGCTGGTAGAGATTGTAAGAAAAACTGTCGTAGTTGTCGATGAGTAATATCATTTCGCCGCTTCCTCCAGGGCGTTCAATACCCCCCGCATCTTGTTTTCGCACTCCCGGTATTCATTTTCAGGAACACTGTCCGCCACAATCCCCGCCCCGGACCGGACAAAGACCTTGCCGTTTTTCTTAAAGGCTATCCGTATGGCAATGCAGGTATCCATGTCCCCGTTAAAAGCCAGGTAGCCGATGGCGCCGCCGTAGATGCCCCGCTTGTTGTTTTCCAGCTTGTTGATAATCTCGCAGGCCCGGATCTTCGGCGCCCCCGACAGGGTTCCTGCGGGGAGTACCGCTTCCACAGCATCGGTCCCGGTCTTGCCCTCCTGAATGCGGCTCCGCACGGTGGAGCCCAGGTGCATTACGTGGGAAAACTTTTCCACCGACAGGTAGCGTTCCAGCATCACCGAACCGAAGCGGCTGATCTTTCCCAGATCGTTCCGTCCCAAATCCACCAGCATATTGTGTTCCGCCAGTTCCTTGGGGTCCGTCAGCAGCTCCTTTTCCAGCGCCGTATCTTCATTTGCAGTCTTGCCCCGGGGACGGGTACCCGCCAGGGGAAAGGTGAGGAGTTCCCCCTTGAGCAGTTTTACTAATGTCTCCGGGGAAGCCCCGACGATTTCAATGTCGTCACTGGAAAAGTAGAACATATAGGGTGAGGGGTTCCGCTCCCGCAGTATCCGGTAGGTGTCAAAGAGGCTGCCCTCCACATCCGCCTCAAGCCGGTTGGAAAGCACCACCTGAAAAATATCCCCCTCCCTGATATGCTCCTTGGCCCGCCGGACCATGGCGCAATACTGCGCCTCATCGAAAAGCGGCCGGAATGGCGAAGTAATTTTGAGGGGCTTCATCTCCGCCGCTTTCCCGCTGCCGATGATCCGGGCCAGGTTCTCCAGTTCCGTCACCGCCCGGTTGTAGTCCTCCTCCATCGCGGCGGTTTTGATGTTCACCATAAGGATGATCCGCCCTTCCAGATTATCGTAGGCCACAACCTTGTCGAAAAGCATGAGGTCCACATCCTTGAAACCCTCCTCGTCAGAGGCGTCAAGGTTCAGGGTCGGCTCACGGTACTTGATATAGTCGTAGGAAAAGTACCCCACAAGGCCCCCGGTGAACGGCGGCAGCCAGGGAAGCACAGGACTCCTGTTTTCTTCTATTATTTGATTGATATTCGCGCCGGGATTTTCCACGGTCATGCGTATGGTAGTACCATTCTTTATACAGAGCACGCCGTTGGTGCAGGAAATCTCCAACTTGGGGTCATAGCCCAGGAAGGTATAGCGGCCATGCCGGTTGGGGTCCTCCAGGCTTTCCAGGATGAAGCACTGGCGGCTCAGGTTCTTGAGTATCCTGAAGGTTTCCACCGGGGTATGCCCTTCCATAGGCAGGGACAGGGATACCGGGATGGTCTTATACTCCCCGGCAAGGGAGGCGGCTTCTTCGCGGCTGGGACGATAGGGCATAGATACTCCTTATGGCGTTACTATATAGAGAAACATATGGTTTGTCAAGAGGAGGACACGGAGAAAGGGGGGAGACATACCTACCAGGCTGGGTGAAGGGGCTTATCTCAGTGGGTGGGGTGGCCCAGCGGCTGAAAAATCAAAAACGCTACTAAAATCTATGGCCACTCCGGGAATGGAGATAAAGGGAACCTCTTTTTCGGCATTGTAGGAATGGTAGATATAAGGACGCTGATGACCTCCGCGTCAGGATCGACTATCCAATATTCCGCCACACCTGCTTTCTGGTAAAGATTACGTTTTGTGATCATATCGTGGGATCTGTTTGAAAACAGAATCTCGATAATTAGCCGGGGCGCTCCATTGTAGCGGTTTTCCATCAGTTTTGACCTTTCGCAGACGGTAAAGACATCCGGCTGAACAAAGGTTTCCCTGTCGCCCTTTTCATAGAGGGGATACACGTCAAAGGGGGCCACAATCGGCATACAGCCATGAGCGGATAGTTGGGCATCCAGTTGGGCAAAAAGTCTGCCCGCTATTATTTGATGTTTGTACCCCGGCGAACTCATGGCATATTCGATGCCGCCGATATATTCAAAACGCGGCTCTACCAGGCTATGCTCCCAAACTTCTTCCTGTATCCTTTCCGCCACCGCCATACTATCTCCTGTATATTCAAATCTACTGATTACCATAACCGATCGGAGAACGTAAAGCACGGGCATGGTGATGGTCAGCAATAATTCAAAGTATCACCCATCACTCGTCAAGCCGGTCTCCGGCGGGGAACAAGAGCCCGCTTAAGCGGGGGAGTCCCCGCCCCGTTACACTATGTTGCGGGCCTTCGTCGTAAAACCTCCCCACCTCGGACGAAGGGCTGCCCATGGTAAAAGTCCCGCCGTTTATCCGTACCATGCCGACGCTGTCTGCCGTGGGCGCGCAGCAGAAAAGTATACCCAGTAGTACCAACATCAACACACACCGGGCTTTTTCATCTGAATACCTCTCGTATAAAAGATTTTACGGTCCAATCCTATACCATCAGGAGGATTTTAACAATAGGCGGCAGAGCATTTAGAAATGATACTCAATGCCGGCTTGTTTCATTATCTTGTTTGCCATGTGCCGGGATTTTATTTCACTATCGACTGGAAATGTGTGATTATTTATCGGGCTAAACCATACATCGTGGTCGCCTTTTCCGTGTCGCTTAAAACTGCATCCATTTTTGTCAAGCTGTTCACGGACACGTTTTTCGTATTCCGCCATTATGCGTAGGCTTTTGCGCGGCGGTGCGTGATAAAGTTTAGGTATGCCTCGGGGGGCTTGCCGTTTTCGACAAGGATTTCAGGTACCGCATGGCGCACCCGCTCAATAAGACCGTCAAAAGAGCCGGATTCAAGCGCTATGGGTATATCGTCATTCTCGGCTACCCATACCCGCGCCTCATCATCCCATGTTAATAATATAGTGTATTCTGCCATGTCAAATCTCCTCCCGTTAGTGTACTCCATAAGGGGGGGGATAGCTAGGCCATTGTCAGAAAGCACTGACTTGAATTTGAGCTCCGCCCGGCGTATCGTAAACCATGGGCAGCGCACTCTCACCGTACCGTGAAGGTGCGAATATTGTTGTTGTGTCAATCCAATACCTCTGGTATACTGAGCGGATGAACGGAAACGCATTGTTGAAAGAAGACGAGACCTGGACCTACGCCGATTACAAGGACTGGGAACTGGCCCCGGGCGAACGGTATGAGCTTTTCCGGGGTAAAGCCGTGGCCATGGCGGCCCCGAACGAGTATCATCAGTTAATTCTTGGGGAATTATTCAAACAGATTGCGAATTATCTGACCGGCAAACCCTGCAAAGTATTTCCCGCCCCCTATGACGTGCGGCTCTTTTATGAAGCGGATGAAAGTGACGATACGGTTCTCCAGCCCGATATTGTCGTGGTTTGTGATAAAGAGAAGCGAGGGCCGGAGGGCTGCCGGGGCGCGCCTGACTTTGTGGTGGAAATCCTGTCGCCGTCCAACAAGGCGGTTGATATGGAGCTCAAATTTGACCTGTACCGGCAGGCGGGAGTGAAGGAATACTGGGTTATTGATCCTGAGCATAAAACCCTCCATTGCTATGGTTTTGAAGGCGACCGGTTCTTTTTCCGTTCCTACGGTACCACCGGAACCGCCCCGGTGGAGACATTAAAGGGCCTTGAAATAGCTCTGGAACCGGTTTTTGCCGGATAATACGCCGGTCCCTGCCGCCCCTTGAAATACCTCCCCGCTTAGCGTATCGTAAGTCATGGGCAGCGCACTCTCACCGTACCGCCTTGGGAAAGCCCGCGACCGGTATAATAGCTTCACCTTCTTCAACGCCCTCTCCTACTACCTCATGGCGGAGTATATCATCACCCTCTTTGCCATGCGGCTCCACGCATCCTCCACCGTGATTGGGCTCCTTAACGCCCTGGTGTATGCATCCTACTTCCTGATGCCCCTGGGAAAGGCGCTCTGCAAACGCTTTCCAATGATAAAGATTTATAGCGCCACCTTTATACTGCGGGCGCTATGCCTGGTTCCGCTGCTGTTCATACCCTTTCTGGAGAACTCCGGCCGCCATTCCGGGGCATTAGGGCTGACCCTTCTGACGGTATCCCTGTTCCACATGATTCGGGGGATTGGGATGATCGCGAATAATCCGGTGATGGATCAAATGGCCCTGGGACCCGACCGGGGCAGCTATCTGACCTTGGTTCAGATTATCAATAATGCGGTGGCTATGTTTACCAGTTTTGCCCTGGCCATGCTCCTGGGGCGGAACCCCCCGCTTGCCCTCTATTCGCTGATCATAGCGGCGGGTATTGCGGGGGGTGTTTTCACCGGGGCGCTGGTCCGGGGCCTTCCCGAGCCGCACAAGGACGCCGGTGTTTCCCAAGGCGGGCTTTGGGCGATTGCCCGGGAGTCCTTTGCCAAACCCGCTTTCCGGAATTTTATGGCGCTGTTTTTCCTGGTGGCCCTGGTTTCCGCCATTGCCCGTATCTTCATCGTCGTGTATGCCCGTGAGGTGTTCGCCCAGGGTGACGGCATGGTTTCCCTCTTTGCGGTTTTCGGCGGCCTGGGCGCCCTTATGATGGGGCTGATCATCAAGTTTCTGGTGGACCGCGTGGGAGCCAAGCCCCTGTACCTCACCTGTATCATCGTTGGCCTTATCAGCCTCCTCCCGGCTGTCTTCTTCCCCCGGGGAGCGGTGGACAATACCTCCACGGTCGTCCCCTTCCTATCCCTTCTGTTTTTTCTGGTGAACTTCGGGTTCCTCGGGGTCCAGGGGATTGCCCAGACCTACTTCCTTGCCCTGATCCCCGCAGAGGGGATGCTGAACCTGGGCATCCTCTACTTCTTCTTCTACGGCATCGCCGGCGCAGGGGGCTCCTTTCTGGCGGGTATCTTTCTGGATGCCTTTGCCGGCATGGGCGTTTCGGTGTTCATCACCTTTAAGATCCTCTTCACTATCCTTGCGGTGATCCTTGCGGTGGTCCTGCTCTTTCAGAAAAAGCTGGTATCCCTGGGCTCCCTCCCTTTACGGGGCGCCCTGGAAGTCATGTTTTCCTTCCGGGATCTCCGGGCTATCACCCTGCTGGACCGGCTCAAGAAGACCGATGATTCGGAGGAGGAGGAATATCTCCTGGAGGCGCTGCATGACACCCCCTCCAAGCTTGCCGTGGCGGGGCTCCTGGACAAGGCAAAATCGCCCCGGCTGAGTACCCGTTCCGATGCGATCCGCGCCATGGATGCCCTCCCAAACCTCGGCGAGGATGCCGAAAAAGCCCTGCTGTCGGACCTGGTGAACAACCCCTATACCACCGCCTATTTGTCCGCCCGGACCCTGGGGAACCATGGTTTTGCTCCCGCCATACCGGTACTCCGGGAACTGGCGGCCTCCGGGGACTATATGCTTGCCGGAGAGGCAATAATCGCCCTGGCAAAACTGCGGGATGAGGCGTTCAGGCCGGAAATCGAAGCAATCATCGCGGGGACCGAAAACCCCCGGCTCAAGATTATGGGGGTGGAGGCCTTTGGGATCTACGGTTCCCCCAATTCCCTTTCGGTACTGATTGACATACTCCGGGTAGAGGATCCCCCGCCCTATCTCCGGGACGCGGTGGTTCTGTCTATGGCGCGCATCCTGGAGATTGAGAACAAGTTTTACCCCCTGCTGGTCCGCTTCCTTGAGGACCCGACCCTGGCCCCCACCCTTGCCATGGATGAGGCGGAAGCGGCATACGAACTGTCCAGATCCAGGCGTCCTGCCATTGCCAAGGCATTGCAGCCCGCGGTGGCGGCCTATATGAATGAATCCCGGGGCACGCTCCTGGCGCAGTGGATACTGGCCCTTCCCAATGATGCGGTCCGGGAAGTCGTCCGGATAGTCCTCTCCGAAGTTGTGCTGGATGATGAGTTTGCCGCCTACGACCGGCTCAAGCTCCTTATTTCGTACTGGGCGGCCCATAAGCTGAGCTGCGCTGCGAAGCGGTGACACCAGCCCACTTCGCTAACAACCAATCCAGAACATTTGTTATCCAAATTCCCGCGTCAACAGAATTTGTCCAATCCCTGGTCAGAATAAACTTTGGATAACTATCTTTTATTGCTTTCAATGGCGCTAATTCCCGCACCAGTGTGTCGTCTGCCAGTATGGTTTGGGATACCTGGTAATACTCTTTCACTCCTCCCGGCTTAGTTGCCACAAAATCCACTTCCTTATCCTTGACCCGCCCGACTTTTATTTTATAGCCACGCCGCAGTAATTCTAAATAAACGATATTTTCCAGCACATGGCCCGAATCTGTTGCCGAGTCGCCCCCAAGCAGGTAATACCGTAAACCCACATCAACCGCATAGTATTTTGCGTTGGATGTCAAATATTCTTTCCCTTTGTTATTATATCCGGTTGTGCTATAAAACAAATACGATTTTAACAATGCGGACACATAATTTTCCAATGTTGCCGCATAGACCTTTTTATCATCGGGCCGCAGTCTAAGGTCATTATTTAAAACCCCGACTATCCCATTCAGTGATGTCTCATTACCCAAATTTGCAAACATAAAATTCACAACCCGTTCCAATAAACTTACATCTTTTATGCCATCCTGCTTCATCACATCGTGTATCAGTATGCTGTTATAAACCGTATCCAAATAATCCTGTACGCCCTGCTTGTCATAACCGCCGTCCGTTACATATTCCAAACTTTCAGGAAAACTGCTTTGCTCTGTATAATTTCTGAATAATTCATCTTTGCTAAGTTTTGTATCAACAAAGGCGGACGCGTATTCCTTGAACGACAGGGGCAGCATTTTTATATCAATATAGCGGCCCCCCCATTGAGTTTCTTTGGTACCGGATGCTGATTTTTTGGTTGACCTGCCGGACAAAATATTTGAATTAGAGCCGGTCACATACAAATCTATATTTTTCTGCATACGCAGTCCATTGGCAACATCTTCGTAATCGGCCGCCAGCTGCAGTTCATCAAGGAACACGTAGTATTGCTGATTGTCCGCCGTCCGGCCTTTTACATAGTTGTAAAGCAAATCCCCATCCCGAAACGTGGCATTATCCCTGGATTCTAAGTTGATGGTGATTATTTGACTATCCTTAATGCCGCTCTCACGCAGATAATCCTGAAACAATTCAAAAAGCGTGGATTTACCGCAGCGCCGCACCCCGGTTACCACTTTTATCAAATTGGACTTGTCTTTGTGCCGTACCAAAGCCTGTACGTATTCCGGCCGATTTATCATAATAATACCCCCCGCTTATTTATAACAGTATACGCTCATAAATAATAAAAATCAAGCGATTTCTAGGAAAATCATAAACTTTGACATATATTAGGGTGATTTATACGATTTTAATAAAGGATACCCTGACGCCTCCTCCGCATACTTCACAATTCCCCCCTTCTCCGCTAAAATACCCCTATGCGGCGCGTTCCCCTCATCATCTTGTTGGTTCTTCTCAGTGTTTTGCTAAACGTGGTCCTTTGGACCGGCTGTTCCCGCCTGCTTGGTTGGGGGGTGCTGCTCTGGTCCACGGAGGACCCCGCCATTCCTTCGGGGACGGTGCTGCCGGTGTATATCAGGTCGAACATTGACCATGTTTGGGTAGTGGGGACACCGGATGCCTACCGGACCCGGAATCGGGAGGGCAATAAGTTTGAGATTCCCCTCTGGCAGCTTGAATTGCGGGGGGGGAAACGGGCGGCGCGGAAACGGGCGGCGGAGTTTGAGGAGTATGCCCTGCTCTATGCCGAGACCGGCCAGGACGGGCTGCCAATCCGGGAGGACCCGGATAACAGCTCCCGACGGGTGTACCGTCTGCGGATGGGGCAGATCATCAAGATACTTGAACTGGTCGAGGGAAACCCCGCCATAAGCACCACCGGGGAGCCGCTTCCCGGGGACTGGTACCGGGTGCTCACCGAAGACGGGGCCATTGGGTATTGTTTTTCCTACCGGCTTAAGTTCTTTGAACATACCGGGGGAGCCCTGGCGTTGAGCCCGGCGGCAACCGAGTCGGTGCAGGAGGACCCGGACCTGGATATGGTTCTGTCCCGGTCATGGTACCCCGACTGGTACGGAGCCATGGCTGCCTCACGGCGCATCGATCTGGCGGACCTGTCACGGCGCTGGCGTTTCAGTCCATCACCGGATACGGGAATTGCCCATCTCTATCTGCCCACGGCGGATCTGAGTTTCTCCTACACCGGGATACAACGGGTCGGCAGCCGTTCCTGGCGTTTCGAGGGAATCCAGGGGTCCCTTCAAATGCAGCTCCCCCTGGATACTACCCTGGCGGTGCAGTACACGGAACCAGACGGGGTTCCACGAACCGTCACCTTTGTAACCCTTCCCATGGAGTTGGATGACCTTATTGCCCAGGAGACGGAACGGCGGGAAACCCTGTTTCAGAACCTCTATGCCCTGGGCCCGGCCTTTCAGAGTACCAACTATGGGAACCTGGGGTTTGCCGAAAACGGACGTTTTGTCTGGACCGGCAACAACATCCTCATCCCCCAGGTTATCCCCGCATCCGCCCTGGGCAGCGGTTCCATAAGCATGGACCTGTTCCTAAGCCCCGACCTGGAGGAACGGTATACCGGCGCCTTTACCCTGCGCTTTGACGGTATCAATAGCGCCGGGATCCCGGTGCACTTCCTCTATACTACGGATGATCCGGGCCTGCGTATCGAATACGTCCCCCCGGATAACCTTACGGGGGTCACGGTAACGCGCCGGGCCGCCGCCCCCACGGTGATCTACTTTTTCGCAAACCCCCTGGAGTTCTGAGCATGGCCTTTGTTCAGTTTACCCGGGTCTCCCTGGCGTTCGGCGACCGGGATATCTTAAAGGAAGTGGGCCTCAACCTGGCTTCGGGTTCCCGCGCCGGCCTGGCGGGGGCCAACGGTTCCGGTAAATCCACCCTGATGAAGGTTATCGCCGGGAAGCTCGCCCCGGATTCCGGGGAACGGGCGGTCCAAAAGGGCTGCCGGATTTCCTACCTGCCCCAGTCGGGGATAGTGCATCGGGGCCGCACTCTGCGTGAGGAAGCGGAAACCGCCTACGACGAAATTACCGCCATGCTGGAGGAGATGGAAGCCATAGGCCGTACCCTGGAAGCTTCCAAGGCCGATGACAGCCGTACCGCAGCGCTTCTTGCGGACTATCACCGGCTGCAGGAGGCGGTGGAGCTTTCCGGCTACTATAACCGGGACCAGAGCATTGCCGCGGTGCTTACGGGCTTGGGCTTTTCTGCCGACGACCTGGACCGGGGGGCGGGGGAGTTCTCCGGGGGCTGGCAGATGCGGATAGCCCTGGCCAAGGTGCTTCTGGAAGCCCCGGACATCCTGCTCCTGGACGAGCCCACCAACTACCTGGACATTGAGGCCCGCTCCTGGCTGGAACAGTGGCTGCGGAGCTTTACCGGGGGCTATCTCCTGGTTTCCCACGACCGCTACTTCCTGGATGTCTCCGTCAACGAGGTCTACGAACTTTTCCAGGGCCAACTGAAACGCTATGCCGGCAACTACACCGCCTACGAGCAGGTCCGTCAAACAGAGCTGGACAGCCTTCTCAAACGCTACGCCGCCCAGCAGGAGGAAATAGCAAAGGCGGAAGACCTGATCCGCCGCTTCCGCTACAAGGCTACCAAGGCCGCCATGGTCCAGGAGCGGATCAAGAAGCTGGAAAAGATGGAGCGGATAGAGATCCCCGAATCCCTCAAGCGGATCAGCATCACCTTTCCAAAGCCGCCCCACTCGGGCCGCATAGCCCTTACTATGGAAAGCATTGGAAAATGCTACGGGGAACGGCCTATCCTTTCCGGTCTTGACCTGTGCCTGGAGTCGGGGGAAAAGCTGGTGGTGGTGGGCCGGAACGGGGCGGGGAAAACTACCCTCCTGCGTATCCTCGCCGGGGCGGACCGGGACTTTACCGGCGCCGTCACTTACGGCGCGGGCATCCGGCCGGGCTATTTTTCCCAGGACGCGGCGGAAACCATGACCGGTTCCCGGCAGGTTGTAGAATACCTGGAAGCGGAGGCGCCCACGGAGTTGATACCCCGGGTGCGGGACATGCTTGGGGCCTTCCTTTTCCGGGGGGACGATGTGTACAAGCCCATCTCGGTGCTGTCCGGGGGCGAAAAAAGCCGTCTGGCCCTGCTGCGGATGCTCCTCAAGCCCATGAACTTACTTGTCCTGGACGAGCCCACCAACCACCTTGACCTCCAGTCCAAGGACATCCTCCTTTCTACCCTGACGCAATACACCGGTACCATCATCTTTGTGTCCCATGACCGGGCTTTTATGGAAGCCCTGTCCACCAAAACCCTGGAACTGTCCGCCCGGGGCCCGGGGCAGACAACGGCAGCCAGGCTTTTCTACGGCGATTACGGTTACTACCTGGACCGGGTGGAGCGGGAGGCCGCCGGAGAGACCGCGGCAGGTAACAGCAATACTACGCATGACAGTAATACTACGGACAAAGAAAAAATTCCCGTAGAGGAAGCGGCCGAAACAAGCGCGGCGGTCCGGAGCAGCCTCCCAAAAACGATTCTGATTAAGGCTTCCGAACTTCGGGAAATCAGCAAGCAGCGGCAGACCCTTATCCGGCGGCTGGAACGGGAGGAGACGGAAATCCTCAAGGCCCTGGAAACGCTGGAGGTGGAAAAGGCGGCCCTGGAAACAGAGCTGGGCAAGCCGGAGGTCTACGGTAACGGAGAGAAAGCCAGGGCGGTAAAGGCCCGGCTGGATAAGACAGCGGCGGAGCTTGAGGGGAAAGGCCGGGAGTGGGAAACAAAAGCGGCGGAACTGGAAAAGGCGAAGGGCGGGGAGTGATATATTTTTTCTCATTTTTGATATACTCAAAACAAGGAGCCTAATTTGAAAATACTAATCATCGGCGGCGCCGGGTACATCGGCAGCCATGTTGCCCGGGAATTCCTGGACCGGGGTCATTCGGTAACCGTTTTCGATAACCTTTCCAGCGGCCTCCGGGGGAACCTGTTCCCCGAAGCGGGCTTCATCCACGGGGACATCCTGGACTATACCGGCCTGTCCCGGGCAAGCGCGGGGTTTGACGCGGTGGTCCACCTGGCGGCTTTTAAGGCCGTGGGGGAATCCATGGTTAAGCCCGAAAAATATTCGGTAAACAATATCAACGGTACCGTCAATATCCTGAACGCCGCCGTGGAGGGGGGCATCAAAAATATCGTCTTTTCCTCCAGTGCCGCCGTGTTCGGCCAGCCGGAATATATTCCTGTGGATGAAAAGCACCCCGCCAACCCGGAAAGCTACTACGGCTTTACCAAGCTGGAAATCGAGCGCTTCCTGGGCTGGTACGACAAACTCAAGGGCATCCGCTTCGCCGCACTCCGGTACTTCAACGCCGCGGGCTACGACATTAAGGGCAGGATCAAAGGCCTGGAGACTAACCCTGCGAACCTCATCCCGGTCATCATGGAAGCCGCCTGCGGGATGCGGGAAACGGTCCAGATTTTCGGCAGCGACTACGACACCCCGGACGGTACCGGCGTCCGTGACTATGTCCACGTAAGCGATCTCGCCATAGCCCACGCTATGGCTCTGGAGTACACCAGCAAAAATGATAAAAGCATCACCGTAAACCTGGGCAGCGAAACCGGTATTTCGGTGCTGGAGATTGTCGAGGCCGCCCGGCGTATCACCGGCAAACCTATCCCCGCAACAATCGTTGGCCGCCGCGCCGGGGATCCCGCCAAACTTACCGCATCCTCCAAGCTGGCCCACGAATTGCTTAACTGGACTGCCAAATACTCGGACCTGGATACGCTGATCAAAACCAGTTGGGAAGTTTATAAGAACCAACAATGAGGAGCATACGATGAAGGAAAAAATTTTCAGTTTTATTGATAACAGTACTGCTATTGCGGTTGAGCTGGAAACGGAGCTGACCAGGCGACCCGCCATATCCCCGGACTCCGGCGGTGAGGGCGAATTGGATAAGTGCGTGTTCCTGGAGTCCTGGCTCAAGAGTCACGGCATTACCCAACTGGAACGTTATGACGCTCCGGACAAGCGTGCCAAGGGCGGGGTGCGTCCCAGCCTGGTAGCAACAATACCGGGTAGTGATACTGCGGACGGTGCGCCCCGGCTGTGGATCATGAGCCACATCGACGTAGTGCCCCCCGGTGAAGCATCCCTTTGGAAGAGCGACCCCTGGACGGTGATTCAACAGGATGACGGCGATGGCCGGGGCGTACGGCTCATAGGCCGGGGGGTAGAGGATAACCAGCAGGGCCTCACCGCATCGGTGCTGGCGGCGCTGGCCCTGGTGAAGCAGGGCATTAAAGCGGCCCGCACCGTAAAGCTGCTCTTCGTTGCGGATGAAGAAAACGGCAGCGGCTACGGCATCGACTGGCTGCTTAAAAACGTCCCGGGCCTTTTTCATAAAAACGACATGGTACTCATTCCCGACTCAGGGGATCCCAAGGGGGAGACCATCGAGATTGCGGAGAAGAACCTTATCTGGATACAGTTCAGTACCGCAGGCGCCCAGGCCCACGGCTCCCGGCCCGACCAGGGCATAAACGCCCACCTCGCCGGAGCGGATCTGGCGGTGCGGCTCCACGAAGAACTCACCAAAAAGTTTTCCGATCACGACCCCCTCTTTGAGCCGGACTACTCCACCTTCCAGCCCACCAAAAAAGAGGCCAACGTTCCCAACATCAATACTATTCCCGGGGACGACGTGTTCTGCATGGACATGCGGGTCCTCCCCCGGTATCCCGCCAAAACGGTACTGGCGGAAATCGACCGCATCAAAGCGGAGGTGGAGGCCAAGCACGGGGTCAAAATCACCTATACCCTCCCCCAGTGCCACGAATCCAAGCCCACCAGCAAAGACGCCCCTTTGGTGAAACTTTTATCAAGGACCATAAAAGAAGTGTACCATGTTGATACCCGGCCCATCGGCATCGGCGGCGGCACCGTGGGGGCCTACCTCCGCAACGCCGGCATAGATTCGGTGGTGTGGAGCCGCCTGGAGGACACCGCCCACCAGCCCAACGAGTATACCCTGCTGGCTAATATTCTGGGGGATGCGAAGGTGATGGCCTTACTTATGGTGAGGGAGTAATTTTTTAATTGAAAATAACCAACTGGGAGAAGTGGAAACCCATGTGAGCGTGCCACCATCGCGAGTCTTTCCCCGCTGTCAAAATTCGGTGGCCGGCACTTCTGCGCATTACCTCCGCATTCTTAAAACGTCGCCGTTTTGCTTATAGCTTGTTTAATCAGCTCGTTCACGATTTGCCCGGGACTTTTGCGGGTGGCTTCGGCTTTTGTCATGAGGTATTTAACAGAAAGGTCATTCAGCCCCATAAGACGCGCATCCCTCATGCTTAAAAAACCGGTACCGTTGAGGCCAAACTCTATGTTCTCATCTTTGCTTATTTCTTCGTCCAACGCCCAGGCTTCTTCTTCTGTCATTCGTTCCATATTTATCATTCCTCCTCATCAAGAGATTTAAGGAAACTCTTTCGACATTTCATTGCATGAAACACCAGAATCGTATCCTCTGCTATAGGATTGTACACCGGACTTTAGTCCGCGATTTCCAGTAAATTCCCACTTCGGTCGAACCCGACAAGACCGTATTTGTTGATATATTTTTTCATCGGCTTGTCACGAATCCTGTTCACAATCGCGTGCCTGATGTCGGCCTCCGCAATACTGTGCCCAAACGCCGATTCGGTGTACTCGATCTTCAGTTCCATGTCCACCAGTATACCATAACAATAGGGCAAAGTCAAACGTAAAAAGGCCGCCCGGCATATTTCCCTGCGGCCGCGGACCAATCAGACCGAGGCGCCTTTCGCATTCCCCTTTGGAAGAGCGATCCCTGGACGGTGATTCAACAGGATGACGGCGAAGGCCAAGGCATACGGCTCATAGGACGGGGGGTAGAGGATAACCAGCAAAGACGCCCCTTTAGTGAAACTTTTATCAAGGACCATAAAAGAAGTGTACCATGTTGATACCCGGCCCATCGGCATCGGCGGCGGCACCGTGGGGGCATACCTCCGCAACGCCGGCATAGATTCGGTGGTGTGGAGCCGTCTGGAGGACACTGCCCACCAGCCCAACGAGTACACCCTGCTGGCTAATATTCTGGGGGATGCGAAGGTGATGGCGTTACTTATGGTGAGGGAGTAGGGATAAATAACAGTGGCGCCGGCACCTCTACGCTCCCAACCCTCCCCCGCCGCGGAGGATACTATGGCGACAATCGTACCCTTTCCCCACAACCCCACCGGTAAACCGAAGAACTGGTTCGCGGCTTTGAAACTAGCAAGGCTCAGAAAGCTCAGTGATGAAAACTGGGCTGAAATCGTGGAACTGGAAAAGACGGATCCCTTGCCGGATAATTTCATAGATATTGCAAAAGGGCGGGCTTTCACCCCGATATACAGTAAATGAGCGTCTTTTCCCTTGATACAAATATCGTTTCTTTCTATCTAAAAGGAAACCAAGTCATCAAGGATAAGCTGGCAGAAGCGGACACAACCGGACAAAAAGTGGTCATTTCACCCTTTGCCTGGTACGAAGTTCAGCGGGGCTTGCTGGCATCTAACAAGTATGCAAAAGATACACCGTCCCCAAAATGCACAACAGCCTCCTTCCCATAGCTGCCGGAATCTACTCCGGCCTTCACAAAAAAGGTTGGAACATTGAGGAGATGGACATCTTCATCGCGGCCTATTGCCTCAAACACAACTATATCCTCGTCACCAACAATACCGACCATTTTCTCCCCATTCCTGATTTGCTGTTGGCTGACTGGACTGTGTAATCCGTAGGGAGTAATTTACCTTTTGACAAATCATAGGGAATATTTTTTTACCGGTACTTCTGCGCTACCATCCACCATTGCGCTCCACCGTTACGAGAATATAGTAATCGGCAAGACTGCTTTTACCGGTGTATACTCTTGGGTTGTCTTAGCTGTGAGGCGGTATCTCTTTTGTGTTTTACATCCTCACGTTGAGAAGTTCCAATAGAATTTAAGTTTTCTTGTTTCTCATCGGATATAATCCTTTCAAGTGACTGCAAACTATCACGAATATGCTGATCTTCATGCGCAATTCTATCAGCATCTTTTTCCATAGCTTCTGCAAGACCTTTCTTAATATTAGCTTCAGTTGTTTCAATATCATAGTCCACTGCAATTTCTCCTAACGGTCTTTCCCGCCGTCAAAATTTTCATATGTTCATAGCACAAGCGGCTAACACCATTGCCAAAAGCAGTGGCTGGTCCCACTTTGCTTTCATCGTTTTTCATTATTTTTTTCCATAAATATTGCTATATCTTTAAATATATCAATAAGCATATTGTACTCACAACCACCACGGATTTCAATTTCAAGCGGTTTAGAGGATAATTCAACTCCATTATAGAACAAGGCGGTGCTTCCTCTGTCAGCGATTACTATTTTTGTATAGCAACCATGCCCTGCATCTCCTTCTATATAACCTGTTGTTTCAACTGAAACCGCTATATTATTGGCCAAAACATATTCCTTTTCAAATTTTACATTCATCTTAAACTCCTTAGCGGTCTTTCCCGTCATCAAAAATTGTTTATGTTCACCGCATACGTGGAGAACCCCTTTATTACGCAAAGACACCCGGCATACGCCGGATACCTTTGCTTTACCTTCCTACTCTCAGTCGCCATTCACACCCGCAACCCTGCTACCCAAACTAACGCCTGTGCCCGCAGTGGTGTTGCGTTTTTTGGCGTCAGGCAATATGGCAAAGCCGCATTGCTGCGAATTTGCGCGCACCTTTATTCCAAGTTACCGGAATATGCCATCTTGCCGGAACTCTTGTCGCAGGAACCCCCAACCGCGACAAACCTCCCGCCACCGTAGGCGATGCCGTTGATGGGGTCTGATCTGGTGGTACCACTAGGGGCTGAAGGTAACCACCGTCCAGCTTGTACCGTCAGTGGAATACGCCATCGTGCCAATCCCAACCCCGACAAACTTCCCGCCGCCGTACGTGATTTTACGAATGTTATCAGTGGGGCCGAATGGGCTGGTGGTAACCGCTGTCCAGGTTTCGCCGTCGGTGGAATAATACATCTTGTTGGAAGCCCCAACCCCGACAAACTTCCCGCCGCCGTACGTGATACAACGGATTTGGGTGGCGACCGCTGTCCAGGTTTCGCCGTCAGTGGAATACGCCATCCCGTTCCCGACCGCGAAAAACTTTCCGCCGCCGTAGGTGACGCCGCCGATGGAGAAGCCGGGGCCGGTACCAAGCTTGGTGTCGGTAACCTTTGTCCAGGTTTCACCGTCGGTGGAATACGCCATCACGCCGTAACTCCCACCCGCGACAAATTTCCCGCCGCCGTAGGTGATACAACTGATTTGGGTGCCAAACTTGGTGTCGGTAACATTTGTCCAGGTTTCGCCGTCGGTGGAATACGCCATCACGCCGGTAGCTCCACCCGCGACAAACTTCCCGCCGCCGTAGGTGATACCATAGATGTATTGGTAGAGGAACTTGGTGTCGGTAACCGCTGTCCAGGTTTCGCCGTCGGTGGAATACACCATCATACCCAAATTCTCACCGACAACCCATGTCTGGTCTTCCCCGACCGCGACAAACTTCCCGCCGCCGTAGGTGATGTCATTGAAGTTGTCGAACTTGGTGTCGGTAACCTTTGTCCAGGTTTCGCCGTCGGTGGAATACGCCATCACGCCGGTAGCTCCAACCGCGACAAACTTTTCCGATCCGCTTGCGCCGCCGTAGGTAACCGCTCTCCAGTTGGGGGCACCAGCGGTTACGGTTACGGAGGCCGTGCCACTCTTGGTGGTGTCCACGGTGGAGGTCGCTTTCACGGTCAGGCTGGTAAGCGCCTCATCCGTAGCCACGGTAAGCTTTCCGGTCGTGTCGATAGTAGTTCCCGCATTTTTGCCGGTTTCATTGATAGACCAGGTAACGGTCTGGGCCGGGCTGTTGGTCCCGGTTACGTCGGCGGTAAACGACTGGGTTGCGCCCTTGGCAACGCTTGCGGGTGCGGGGCTTACCGTGACGCCGGTAACGGTGGGGGCGGGGGGGCTTGTGGAGTCCCCACTGCGGTCATCGCCGCAGCCCGCCAGAACTAATCCGAATGTCAACACAAGCGCCAACACCCCCAACATGAAAAATCCGTTCTTTTTCATTTAAATTCCTCCTTCGCGGTTTTTATGCCCCGCCAACATTTTTGCTTATATGCCCTGCAAAAGCGGGTAACCCCTTTATTATGGTATCAATGCCGGGATCTTCACCCAAAGCCCCGCGCCGGGACACGGTGATGACGGTCTTTTTGCCCTCTCTGCCGACTTCGGCTACCGTGAATCCCGCCTCTTTCAGGGCGATTTCCAGTGGTGTATAACGGTCAAGGCAGTAAAATTCCATAAAATCCCTCAAAATCTATAATAGAATACTATATGCTATACAAGCAGATGTCAAGCAAAACGTGGCAATGCAGGAAAAATGCGAATATGATGATTTTTTTCCGGTTTTATGCAATAATAAGGCGTATGAAGCAAAATTACGGGGAACGGCTGGCGGCAGCCCTGAAGCTCAGGAAACTCAAACAGTCGGATTTGGCCAAAGAACTCGGTATTCCCCAAACCGCCGTTTCAAAAATCATCACCGGAAGCCAGTATCTCGACTTTGACCTGGCTGTTAAAGCCTGCGAGGTCCTTGAAATTTCCCTGGATTGGCTGGCCTACGGCATGGAACTGGAAACCAAGCCGCCGTTTTACCGGAACCCCGAACGGCAGCGGATTGAATACCTGCTGTCCATTATAAAAGAAGCGGAATACCCGCTGGTTATTGTGGCAATGGAAGAAATCATAGAAATCCGGCTCAAGGATGCGCCCCCCGGGCGATCGTGTCCGCCGGGGAAGCACTGAAAAATGCTCCCAAGAAGCCTGTTAGAGTATCAAAACAATCGTCCCAATGGTGATCAAGGCCCCGCCGATAATGGCCTTAACCGTAAGGGCTTCCTTTAACACAATAACTGCCAGGGTCATGCCCAGCACCGCGCTGAACTTGTCGATGGGGATTACCTTGACGGCTTCCCCAATCTGCAGGGCCCGGAAATAACAGAGCCAGGACAGGCCGGTGGCGATGCCGGACAAAACCAGGAAGAGCAGGTTCTTATGGCTCAGGGTGGTAATCTCCTGGTGTTTCCCGGTGAAAAAAACGATGCCCCAGGAAAGGACCAGGATCACCACCGTGCGTATAGCCGTGGCGAGATTTGAGTTGATGTTCGCCATGCCGATTTTGGCCAATATCGAGGTCAGGGCCGCAAAGAGGGCGGATAATAGGGCGTATAGAACCCACATGGGATGCCTCCGTTTCTATATTGACAATACCCCATAAAAACCCGCATTGTAAACCTTAGTATGGGAGGAGCGGCTTGAAAGGGAGTGATGTACGGGTCGGGAATGTCTCCAAGTTTTTCGATGAATTCAGGGCGTTAAACGATGTCAGCCTGGAGATAAAGCGGGGGGAGTTTTTTTCCCTCCTCGGTCCTTCGGGGTGCGGCAAAACAACCCTCCTCCGTATTATCGCGGGGTTTGAAACCCCGGATACGGGGGCGCTTACCTTTGACGAGACCGATGTGCTGTCTCTGCCCCCGAACCGGCGGCAGGCGAATACGGTTTTTCAGAACTATGCCCTTTTCCCCCACCTTACGGTCTTTGAAAACGTGGCCTTTCCCCTGCGGATTCGGAAGGCCGGCAATGCCGAGATTGAAACCAAGGTCCGGGACTACCTCAAACTGGTCCAGTTGGAGGGCCACGCCCATAAAAAGCCCAACCAGCTTTCCGGGGGCCAGAAACAGCGGGTGGCTATTGCCCGGGCGCTGATCAACGAGCCCCGGGTGCTGCTCCTGGACGAGCCCCTTTCCGCGCTGGACGCCAAGCTGCGCCAGCACATGCTCATTGAGCTGGACCAGATCCACGACAAGATCGGGATTACCTTCATATATGTTACCCATGATCAGGAGGAGGCCCTTTCGGTTTCGGACCGTATCGCGGTGATGAACCAGGGGGATGTGCTGCAAGTGGGGACCCCCCACGAAATCTACGAAAGCCCCGCCACGGACTTTGTGGCTAAGTTCATCGGGGAGACCAACCTTTTTGACGGGGAGATCCTCTCCGTCACGCCTATTCAGAAGGTGGAGGGTGAATATATGGTGGAACTTGCTATTCCCGAGCTCGGCACTATCAAGGTGACCACCGTGGATGAGGTCAAGAGCGGCCAGCGGGTGAGCTTTACTATCCGCCCGGAGAAGGTGCTCATTTCGACGGAGAAGCCCACCACCACCCGGGAGGATATCAACCTTTTCCAGGGGTTTGTCGATGAGCCCATTTACTCAGGGTTCCAGACCAAGTTCTACGTGAAGGTCAAGGACAAAATCCTTATCAGGGTGATTAAACAGCACGCCAAGTATTCCGATGAGGGTCCCGATATTGTCTGGAAAGATTCGGTGTACATTTCCTGGAGCGCCCACGACGGCTACATTGTCGGAGTGAAAGAATCGTGAGCGCCGCCCCCGTTAGGCGCACGAACTTACCGGTTCGAAACTTCGGCCCCATGTACACCGCGCCCATGACAATCTGGTTCACCGTCTTTTTTCTGGCGCCCCTCTTGATCATCGTGCTCTACAGCTTTTTGCGGAAGGGCCTCTACGGCGGTGTGGAAATGGGGGACTTTACCCTGGAGGCATACCGGAATCTGAGCAACCCCAGCTTTACGATTATCACCCTGCGCACCCTCGCCACCGCCTTAATTGCTACCTTTATTACCATCTTCATCGCCCTGCCCTGCGGCTACTTCATGGCGCGGAGCCGGAACCAGACATTTTTGCTGCTGCTGATCATCATCCCCTTCTGGACAAACTTCCTTATCCGGGTATTCGCCTGGATGAACATCCTGGGGAACAACGGCTTCCTGAACGACCTGCTCATACGGATTGGGCTTATCGATAGTTATATTAACTTTCTGTACAACCAGGGGTCGGTAGTATTGGTGTTGGTCTATATGTACCTGCCCTACGCCATACTCCCCCTCTTCGCCACCATCGACAAATTCGATTTTTCCCTCCTGGAAGCCGCCCGGGATCTGGGCGCCACCAAGGTCCAGTCCATATTCCGGGTACTGCTCCCCAATATCAGGAGCGGCCTTTACACGGCGGTGCTCTTTACCTTTATCCCCATCTTCGGCGCATACGCGGTGCCCCTCCTGGTGGGGGGCAAGGATTCCTATATGCTGGGGAACGTTATCGCCGACCAGCTTACCAAGGCCCGGAACTGGCCCCTGGCCTCGGCTATCTCCATGGTGCTCACGGTGATTACCACCGCAGGGGTCCTGGTCATGATGAACCTCCAGCGGAAGGACGCCAGCAGCAGAATTGCTGTTCGAAAGAACAAGGGGGGTGATAATTGAAAATCGACCTCAAGAGCATCATCACTAACGTTAAACCCGGCAAAGCCAAGGGGGAAGCGGCGCGGCACGCCCGGCGGGCATACCGGCGGAGGCCCTTTTCCTTTTCCCAAACCGTGTTTATCGCCGCCCTGGTCTTTCTCTTTCTCCCCCTGCTGGTGCTGATACTCTACTCCTTCAACGCATCCAAGGGCATGGGGTGGACCGGCTTCTCCCTGGTCTGGTACGAACAGCTTTTCCTCCATTCACGGGATCTGTGGCGGGCCTTCTGGAACAGTATCCTTATCGCTATAACTTCCGCAGGGACGGCCACGGTGTTCGGCACCCTGGGCGCGGTGGGGGTCAACTGGTACCGGTTCAAACTGCGGAACTACGTCCAGGCCATCTCCTTCCTGCCAATGATACTGCCGGAGATTATCATCGGCGTTTCCCTGTCCCTCTTTTTTGCGGGGGTAAAACTAAAGCTGGGCCTCCTCACCATCTTTATCGCCCACACCACCTTTAACCTGCCCTTCGTATTCCTCATGGTGATGGCCCGGCTGGACGAATTTGACTTTTCCATCATCGAAGCCGCCCACGACCTGGGGGCCAATGAACGGCAGACCTTTCTCAAAGTAACGGTGCCCATCTGTATGCCCGGTATCGTTTCGGGGTTTTTAACCGCCGTGACTATTTCCCTGGAGGACTTTGTCATCACCTACTTTGTCGCGGGACCCGGTTCAACAACACTGCCGCTGTACATCTACTCGGCCATCCGCTTCGGCGTATCCCCGGTGATCAACGCCCTTTCGGTGGTGATGATCCTGGGGACTGTGGCTCTCACCTACCTGCTCAGAAACTTTCTGAAATATATCGCCGCAAAATAATATGAGGAGAAAAAATGAGAAAAGTACCTTTTTTGACAATGGCCTTGGGAGCAGTGTTACTGTTCACCATACTCAGTGGATGCGTTAACAAGCCGAAGCTCTATATCTACAACTGGACCTATTACACCCCTACTTCGGTGTTGCGGCAATTTGAAGAAGAGTTTAACTGCGAGATTGTATATGACACCTTCGCTTCCAACGAAGAACTCTATACCAAGCTTCGAGCCGGGGGTACGGGCTACGATCTGGTGTTCCCCTCCGGGGATTATACCGCCATCATGATTAAGCAGAACATGCTTGAGCGGATTGATCATTCACTATTATCCAACCTTGGGAATATCGACCCGCTGGTACTGCAAAAGGCAAGCTACGATCCGAACATGGAATACAGCGTACCCTACTATTTCGGTGCCGCAGGAATTGCGGTAAATACCGCCAGGGTTCCCCAATATGAAAAGAGCTGGTCGATTTTCAGCCGCAGTGACCTCCGGGGGAAGATGACCATGCTGGATGATATGCGGGAAGTGCTGGGGGACGCCCTGGTATACCTGGGCTATTCGGTCAACACCGTAAATCCCGCAGAGATTGCTGCGGCCCGGGACCTGGTCAATAGTTCCTGGAAACCGAACCTGCTTAAGTTTGACGCCGAGGCTTTTGGCAAGGGCTTTGCGAACGAAGATTTCTGGGTTGTCCAGGGGTATGCGGAAGTGGTGTACGAAGAACTTCCGGAGGAGAAAAGAAATACCACCGTCTTCTTCATCCCCCCCGAGGGCGGTCCCGCCTATATCGACAGCATGTGTCTCCTTAAGGGGGCGAAGCATGTGGACCTGGCCTACAAGTTTATCGACTTTATCCACCGGCCGGAGATCTACGCTGAGTTTACCGATTACTTTGGGTTCCCCGCCACCGTTAATATTCCTGCGCGAGCTTTGAAAAAGGCTGCCCCCTATTATCAGGCCGAAGAACTGATTGCGGTGGAACTTAAGGATGATGTGGGACCCAATCTGAAACTCTACGACGACGCCTGGCTTAGTATTCGTGTGGGTGATTAATCAACGGTAATAGCGGCGTCATACAGCCGCTGAAGGACATCGGCGATCTTTCTGGCGTATCCGTGGTCGGCAGCCCAGGCGCCGGCCAGACCTTCGATGGTCGGAGCCGAACCGTAGCGGACATACTTATACCGGGGGTCCACCAATTCCTGGCTCGGCGGCTCCTCGGTGGCGTACCCCTTGAGGTGCTGAATCTGAGCCCTGACGCCGAGTTGCGGGGTGGGAAACCGCTCCCCGGGAACTCCCGGTCCGGTAGAGCCGAGTCCGCAAAAATTGTTCATGTCAAATGTCACCAGGCCCCCATACCGGAGAAACCCCGTTTCCAGGCACATCTGGGCAAAGGCCACGTCATGATCGATCCCCTCCAGAGCGGCCTCCTCAACATAGAGACTGGAAAGCTGCTTTACAAATTCGGGGTCCGCATTACTGTTTACCATCAATAGGAAAGCCGCTAATTTTTCCGCATCCGTCTGCCCCCGGCCCAAAAGAGGCCGGTTAAGGTTGGGATAGGGGATTCCTTTAGGGGCCGGAGAAACCCTCCGCTCCGGCCGCGCCGTCAACTCAAACAGAGCTTCCGGGCGTGTCGATTCCTCCGGCTGATCCATCTGTTCCAACCAGTTTGATTGTTTCGACGCCTCCGTCCACGTTGACCTTTTCAACGGCTCCGGCTGCTCCGTTCCCAACACGACAGCCTCTTCCGGCGTCCCCTGTTCTGTTGTTGCGGAAATATCACTTTCGGAAGGGGTATCTTCGGATCGTACCGGCACATTGGATGGGACAAGGGGAGGGACAATGGCGATATCCGGGGAACCGGCGCAGGAAAAAAATAGGGGCGCCCCTAGGGTAATCAAAAACAAGAATGGCATTACAATTTTCCGCATATAACCCTATCGGCATTTAGCCCTGAATTCTTCATTCGGTTTCCATTATAGCCTTAAGGATACGCCGCTTTACCGCCCCGGAATTCCCGGTCAGCAGGGCGATACGTTTCCGCATATCCCGGCGTTTTGAGTTGATCCCGTAGGCACAGGTGCAGGCCGTCTTGAGGATGTCCTTTTCCGCGGCGCAGGCGATGACCTGCTGTTCCTCCACATAGCCCAGGGGCCGGATGAGGCTTACGGGGTATTTCCGGTAGGCCAGGAACAGGGGCATGGTGGAAAGTTCCCCCTTGGCGCACATGTTCATAAAGAAGGTTTCGATAATATCATCCAGGTGATGCCCCAAGGCCAGTTTATTGAACCCATTTTCCACCGCATACTTGAGGAGTTCCGTCCGCCGCTGGGTAGAACACCAGTAGCAGTTCATCTTCTCCCCCTCCTTGAGCCGCCCGATGACCGGCACAAAGAGGTCCGTAAAGGGTATCCCCCACTCATCCAGCCGCTCTGAAAGGGCGGATTTCTTACAGCAGGCGCAGAAATCGCTGGAAATGTGTATCGCCGCCAAGTCGTAGTCTTTTTTCAACGCGAATTTGAGGGCAGAAAGCGCCCAGGCCAGCACGGTAGAGTCCTTGCCCCCGGACACGGCGATAAGGACCCGATCCCCCGTTTCGATGAGGTTCCGTTCCAGGATGGCCTTGGCGCTTAGCTTCTGCACAATCGTACCCGCCCCGGCTTTGCGGAGGAACCGGTTAGCCAAGGGACCTCTCCGGGATCGGGTTGTACCGGGCATACACATCCTGGATCACCAGTCCCCCCAGGATCATCCCCGCAACCGCCGTAACCGTGACGGCGCTCCCGTTGATCACCTTCTTGGAACTGCACCATTCAATGGGGGCGTTAGGATCATCCCGATCCCGAGGGGGGCACAAACACTGTGCGGAACCGCAGGCGGCAGCCACGCCGGCCTGCAGGGGCAGTCGCTCGGCACTGTAGACCACGGTAAAGCGGCCCTGGAAGCCCCGCTTCCGCAGGCCGGCGCGGACCAGCCGGGCCAGGGGACAGCCCTGGGTTTCCCAAATATCCGCCGTTTTAAGCCGGGTAGGATCAAGTTTTTGGGCCATACCCATGGACGAAAAAAGGGGGATGCCGGCGGCGGCGGCGTATTCAATCAGGTCAAGCTTGTGGGAAAGGCTGTCGATGGCGTCAATCACATAGTCCGCGCTTTCGATACCGAACTCCCCGGCGGTTTCACGGGAAAAGACCCTGGCGAAGGCGGCGACATCGGCGCCGGGGTTTATCGCCAGGAGCCGGTCCCGCAGGACATCCACCTTAAGCTGCCCCACAGCGGCGGCGCTGGCCTGGACCTGGCGGTTAATATTGGTAACACAAACCGTGTCGGAATCAACTATGGCGACATGCCCCACCCCGGACCGCACCAGGGCTTCGGCGCACCAACTCCCCACGCCGCCGACACCAAAGACGATCACCCGGATGGCGCCCAAAGCGTGCATGGCTTCGGTCCCGGTGAGGAGGGTCAGCCGCTGGAACATCGGGTTCACCATCACTTCAATGCATTTTCGATGGACTGTAAGATGGCCTTGCTGCTTCCCGTGGCCCCGCTTACCACATCAACCTCCAGGCTTTGCGCTTCAATGACCGTGGGGATAATGGCTTCGGCCTTTTTTCCCAAGCCATTAAAGTGTTGAATCAGGTCAATCGCCGTGATGGTCCGGTCTTTAACCTCCACATCAAGGGTCACCCTTACCGGTCCCACCTTACTTTGGCCCCGGTAGACGCCATCCGCAACATTGGTTAGATCAAAATTGTGAATCACTATTTTGGAAAGATTAACGCAGGCGGTAATTGCCAGGGTTAAAGCGGCTAGGAATACGCATAATCTGGTATATTTCATTGTATAGATAGTATTACACCGGCCGGAAAAATTTTCAATATCCAGGAGAATTAATCCTTAACTCCGCAAATTTTACCCTGTCTAAAAGTACAATTTTTCGCGAACTGGTCATTTCGGCTTATTTTTAGCCTAAATTAGACAAATTTCACTTGACAATTCATAAAGAATATAGTAATATAAAGACATCTTATATAAGATGTCTTTAAGGGGAGGGTTTTATGAGTTTACCAGATTGGATTTTGCAGTTCAAAGAACCGCATACGCAAATAAAGTATATCAATAAAAGATATTACAAATATGCTGTGTCGTATAAATACGTGCCTGAACGAAAACGAACCATAACAGTTGTTGGGAACCTTCTTGGCCGTATTACAAAAGAATACGGTTTTATTCCATCGGAGAAAAACAAATTACGGGAGCAGCAAAACGCGATGCCAAAAGTTGATATAAAAAACTATGGTGTTTACGCACTATTTGAGAATCTTCTTGCAGATGAAACACCTGAACTCAAAAAAGTATTTGGAAAAGAGAAGGCAGAAAAAATATTGACATTTGCTATGATGCG
>BNUY01000016.1 GCA_025997715.1 Spirochaetia bacterium | reverse complement strand
TATATTATTCGTGTTGATTCGTGTAATTCGTGGTAGGTCTTGCATTTTGGAACTGATCCAGGGCTGAATCGAACAGCCGACCTGCCGCTTAGGAGGCGGCCGCTCTATCCCCTGAGCTACTGGACCTCCCTTTAGGTATACACGCTTTATGGAGCGCTTGTCAACGCCGGCGCAGATGTTTTCATAAAAAAAACTCCCGGATTGGATAAACCCGGGAGTTTTTTTCACCGTGCTTTTTTTTATCTTAGGAAGATGCTCAATATCAACAGTACGACGAAACCGACGGCCCAGGCGATGGTCGAGGTGATAGACCAGGCCGGATCTGTTCTTTCGTCTCGCTGAAGGATAGGCAACCACGCTGCAAACATCGTAACCGCCGCAGTTATCCAGGATATCCCGCACCACCCGGCGTATTTCCGTGTTCCGCCGTTTCCATGGAGACATTATAGGTATGCTCCGTGGCGAGAAAATAATCCACCTGTTTCCCGGCAACCGCATTGACGCTTCCCACGGCCACAAGAATTTTGCTTCCGCTTTTTTGCTCCACCGGGGGCGGGGGGATGAGCTTTCTTGCAAGGGCGGCGGTAAAGGGACCGGGGTCCACGGCGATAAATTTGACGCCGCTTGCAATAACCGCCCCGGCGATCAATTCGATATCCTCATCGCTGATTGCATCAAAGACAATGATCCGCACCCCACGGCCTGCAAGGGTTTTGATTTTTTCCGCGATAAAGCTGCTTCCCTGCATCAAATCTTCTATTAATAGGGAGTCCGTAGTGTATTTTGTCTGGGCCCGGAAAACCTCCGCCGAAAGGGGCGTGTGGACCGGCGCTTTCGGATCAAGGGCCGCCTCGGTCTTATGGAGGGGAACGCCATGGACCAGCAGGTAGCCCCCGACATTGATCCTGCCGGATGAGGGGAAGCAGGGAACCGCCATGGCTACCCGATTGTCTGCCAGTCAAAATCAATTTCCGTACCCCTGCCGCAGCACACGCCAAAATGGGCGTCCAGCATGGCGTCGGTTTCGGAACCAAGGTTACCCCGGAGGGTGGTGTCGATACGCTTGACATATACCTGTACATCGGGGGAGCGGAGGGAACGGGCGGCCTTAAACACCCGGTCATAGGCCTCCTGTGGGGGGATACTCCGGCTCTCCGTGGGATAGACGATACACTCGCAGTCCCGCAGGCCGACGGCATCCAATTTTTCCGCGTTGGTAATCGAATAGGTCCGGTAATTTTCCTTGGCCATCAATACGCCTACCGCGTTTGCGCCGGTCAAATCATCGGCCACCACCACACATCCCGGAATATGCTATATGATTTTTCCCCATCTGTCAATGTTTTGGGAAATAGGATATGCTCTTCCCATGGAAAACACCACCGTACAGGCAACGGACAGAATCGGAACCGACAGGATCGGGAAATTACTTTTTGATTTTTCAGTACCCGCCATTATCGGTATGTTGGTAAACGCGGTATACAACATCGTGGATCGTATCTATGTGGGTCAGGGGGTGAATCCCCTGGGAATAGCCGGCATAAGCATGGTGATGCCGGTGATGCTGGTGTTGATGGCCTCCTCGATCCTGATAGGCGTCGGGGCGAACTCGCTTTTTTCTATCCGCCTGGGGCAGGGCCGCCGGGATGAGGTTGAAAAAATCATGGGTCATGCCTTTGCCCTTTTGTTCCTGATTCCCGGCGTCGTGATTGTGGTATGCCTTGTGTTCCTGGATGATATACTAATCCGCATACTTGGGGTTAGCGAAGCGGTTTTCCCTTACGCCAAGTCATATTTACAGGTCATTCTCTACGGCGGTATTTTCAGCGCCATGGGTCCGGGGATCAATCATTTTATCCGGTCCGACGGACACCCCAAGACATCCATGCTCACCCAGATCATCGGGGCGGTGATCAATATCATCCTGGACCCCATTTTTATCTTTGGGTTTGGCTGGGGGGTGGCCGGCGCGGCATGGGCAACTATTATTTCGCAGTTTATTTCTTTTGTCTGGGTTATCGGCTATTTCAATTCCCGGTTTACCCAGCTTCGTTTCCGTTGGCGCGCCATGAAACTTGAACTGCAGACGAGCTTGACGATTCTGGCAATCGGATTTGCCCCCTTCGCCATGCAGTTAGCAATAGGGCTGGTGAACATTCTCCTGAACCGCACCTTGTCTACCTACGGCGGGGATATTGCGGTTGCCGCCATGGGAATTGTGTACAGCATTTTGATCGTGATTATCATGCCCCTCCAGGGACTGAACCAGGGCGCCCAGCCTATCATCGGGTATAACTACGGCGCAAAAAAATACGACCGGGTGAAGAAGACCTATAAATGGGCGGTCATTTGCGCCACCATATTCGTTTGCGCGGGGTTCATTCTTTTCCAGATCTTCCCCCATTTTTTCATCGCCATTTTCAGTAAAGAGGAGGGGGAACTTATGGACATCGGAGTTTTTGCGCTGCGAAGATGCACCCTGGTCCTGCCGGTTATCGGTTTTCAGATCCTGTCGTCAAACTTTTTTCAGGCCATCGGAAAGCCGCTGCAGGGAACGGTGTTGAGTTTGTCCCGGCAGATATTGTTGTACATACCGCTGCTGATCATTCTGCCGCGGTTTTTTGGCATACGCGGGGTCTTTTTCGCCATGCCTGCGGCGGATTTGGGGGCGTCGATACTTTCGGCGTTTGTTATAGGCCGGGAGATGCGGCTGTTGAAGAGGATGGAAACTGAGTCCTATGACCGTACCTGATGCTTTAAAAAAAATAACGGTCTTGACTGCCGCAAGCCCCGTGAGTCTGGCTGAGCTTATCCCCTATGGGACGATCAGGCGGTATCAAAAGGGTAAACATATATTTCTTGAGCGGGATACGGTGTCCCATTTTTTCTGTATCCTTGAGGGTATCGCGGCTCTGTACAAGATCAACAGCGTTGATGAAAAACGGGGCATTTTCGTCTTAGGAAGCGGGGCAATGCTCAACGAGGTTATTTTAGACGGGAAGCCGGTTTCGCTGAATTGTGAAATCCTGAAGGATGCCACCGTTCTGTGTTTGGAACGAAACGGTTTTTTAAATGTTTGCCGCAAGGATTTTGGGCTGACAAAGGTGGTGATGGATTCCATGGCATTGAAAATCCGCCGTCTCGAGCATCAACTTAAAAACACCTCAACCAATATCCGGGGGGACAAGCGTATAGCATCAAAGCTCTGGAAATTGTCCCGGGATTTTGGCGTGTGCTGCGGCAGGGGTACGGAAATTGATTTTGACTTGACCATCACCTATTTGGCGGAACTTCTCGGGTCTCAGCGGGAGACCGTATCGCGGCAGGTCAAGCTGCTTACCGAACAGGGCTTGGTCATTGTGGGCAAAAGCCGGTTCATCATTCCGGATCGCGAAAAGTTGCAGGGTTATTTTAGGGAAGCGTGAATAATCCGCATTAAATGTCACTACCAGTGCATCGTTTTCCCGAGAGCGCCATTGTCTACTATCCAGTGAGCGGCATTAGTATCATTACCAGGAGCCGTTTTCTTGTTTATTTTTTTTCCAATTTTGGTACAATACCCTTTTTAGCGTTTAGAGGGGATATTACTTTGCGGGCATTACGGGCAACCGCGCCGCCTTTTTGGGCAACTTGTGTGTGTTCGTCAACCTCCGTGTTTGATAGTGATGATTACATCCTGGGAGTAGCCTACGGCAACGGAAAGTTTGTCGCGGTGGGGGAAGGCGGCAAAATAGCCTATTCAAACCCGCAGGAATAGGGAAGCGTCCGGGGAGAGCCCCGGCTGCCCAATAAGCGGACCCCTGCGGGGGCAGCAAGCGGTCTCCTGACCGCGCCCCCGCTTTCTGTGTCAAATAGCGCTCCCTAAGAGCAGGCCGCTTCCGGGAAACCGGGGGCGGCTTTAACCCGGCAGACGCTGCTCTCAACATCGTGCCCTCGGGTCTTTCGGGCTTCCCCACCGAGGACTTCTACGGCAACACGCTTCCCCGGAGCGCCGGGGGCGGTGGCGCAGTAGCAAGAGAACGCGGCGTGTAGCGCCGGCGGCCGTCTCCGGGGAAGCCTGGGGACGGCTTTTTTTGGGGCCGGCCTTACTTTTGAGGCTTTTTAGTAGTTACAAGCCCTTATACTTGTGGTATACTATAGATCATGAACAATGATCCCATAAATTGGCACGGCGCCTTCTACGATGCAATCCGCCTCGAACTGGAAGACTACCTTGACATGCTAACCTTCGAGTTTGAGCATCAACTGAACACCGATCCCTTAATCATCGATGCACTCATTCTAAAAAAGAAAAAACAAGTTGTCATAGAAAAGAACATAGCCGCAATTTTTAAAACGACAAATGTGCTGGAATTTAAAAGCCCCGAAGACTATTTATCCATAAGTGATTTTCATAAAGCTATCGCCTACACACATTTGTATTGCGCCACGGTACAAGACGCAGACATTACCGATATTACGCTTACCTTTGTTCTGACCCGCAAGCCCCGGGAGGTGTTAAAGCATATTGAAAATGATTGCAAGTACCCCGTCACGCAAAAAAGCCCCGGAATATACCTGGTCACCGGCAGTCTTTTCCCCATACAAATAATAGAAACAAAGCTGTTGTCAGAAGATGAAAATATATGGTTAAAAGATTTACATACTGGCCTTGAGCCCCGGACATTAGGAAGGGTACTAACGGCAAGCAAGACCTATTTCAATTCGGATCACATAAGCGCCTATATAGATGCTATAGTAAAGGCGAATTACGATGCTATGGAGGTAATCAGAATGCACGAAACAAAAAAGTTTTATGAAATGCTTGAACGGACGGGGGTAGCCGCAGAGTATGAAGCGCGCGGCATCGAGAAAGGCCGCGAAGAAGGGATCGAAAAAGGTATCGCAAAAGGTATCGAAAAAGGGATCGAAAAAGGGATCGAAAAAGGTATCGAGAAAGGTTTGCGGCTTACGGCAACGAATCTTAAAAAAACAGGGATGCCGCTTAACCAAATTGCCGATGTAACCGGCTTGCCGATAGCCGAACTGGAAGGGCTGTAATTTTTACCCGCCGGACAAGGCCAGCGGTACCAATGCCGCTGCCGGCAGCGGCTGGAACTTTACAAACAGAGACAAGCAGTTGACTGCCCCAACGACAGATCCGGCGGAGGGAACCTCTCCCTATAAGCCCACCGCCGCAGCATTAAGCGACGTCAGCATCATGCTGTTTGATATGGCGGACTATCCGGCGGAGGACTTCTACGGGACACCCCGGTCTGGGACTCTCCGCAGGACCGCCGGGTCATTTCGACCGTAGTTTACAGTACTAAACTAACCTTCCGCTTTGGTGTATACTATACCCATTAACAATATTGAAGGAGTACCTAATATGGTTGAAGCCCTGAAAAAAGATCCGGCATGGAAGGGTCGGCGCGGTCCTGTGGTGCTGGTCATCATGGACGGCGTGGGATACGGCAAATATAAAGAAGGCGACGCGGTTGCCGATTCCAAGATGTATCACCTGGACGCGATTCGGGCGAAGAGCCCCAACACCAAGCTCAAGGCCCACGGCAAGGCGGTGGGTCTCCCCTCGGACGACGACATGGGAAACAGCGAGGTGGGCCATAACGCCATGGGCTGCGGCCGGGTCTTTAGCCAGGGCGCGGCGCTGGTGTCCAACTCCATCGAAACCGGGGCCATGTTCCAGGGACAGGCGTGGAAGGATGTTGCGTTCAACGCCGCTAAGGGTGGAACCTTACATTTTATCGGCCTTTTTTCTGATGGCAATGTCCACAGCCATCTGGACCACCTCAAAGCCATGATTCAACAGGCTAAAAAAGACGGCGTTAAGAAGGTGCGGGTCCACGTGCTGTTTGACGGCAGGGACGTGGGGGAAACCAGCGCCCTGGAATATGTTGACCCCTTTGAAGCGTTCCTGAAAGAGCAGAGTAATGGCGGGTTTGACGCCCGCATCGGTTCCGGGGGCGGCCGCATGTGGATCACCATGGACCGGTACGGCGCGGACTGGAGTATGGTGGAGCGGGGCTGGAAGGTCCACGTCCACGGCGAGGGGCGGCAGTTCGCCACAACCAGGGAGGCGGTGGAAACCTACCGTAAGGAGATCCCCGGCATCATCGACCAGGACCTCAAGGAATTCGTCATTGCGGAGGGCGGTAAACCTATCGGCACGATTGAAGACGGCGATTCGGTGGTCTACTTCAACTTCCGGGGAGACCGGGCGCTGGAAATCACCGCCGCTTTTGAGGACGACCATTTCGATAAGTTCGACCGGGGCCGCAGGCCGCAGGTTTGCTACGCGGGCATGATGGAATACGACGGCGATTTACACGTACCCCGACGATATTTAGTAAGCCCCCCGTCCATCGACCGCACCATGGGTGAATACCTGGCCGCCACGGGGGTGCGCACCCTTGCTATTTCGGAGACCCAGAAGTACGGCCACGTTACCTACTTCTTCAACGGCAACCGTACCGGCAAGTTTGACGACAAGCTTGAAACCTATGTGGAGATCAAGAGCGATGTGCTCCCCTTCGAGCAGCGCCCCTGGATGAAATGCGCGGAGATAAGCGATCAGGTTTTGGAAGCAATCCCCTCGGGCAAGTACGACTTTATCCGGCTCAACTTCCCCAACGGCGACATGGTGGGCCACACCGGGATATACCAGGCCGTAGTCTGCTCCATGGAAGCCATGGACCTCCAGCTTGGCCGCATCGCAAAGGCGGTGGAGGATGCCGGTGCAGTAATGGTAATCACCGCAGACCACGGCAACTCCGATGATATGTTTGAGCATGACAAAAAAACCGGCGCCGTGTCCCGCAAAGAGGACGGCAGCCCCAAAGCCAAGACCAGCCACAGCCTAAACCCGGTCCCCTGCATCATCTACGACCCGGGCTACAAGGGCGAATACCCTCTGAACGAAGGCCTGGGGATAAGCTCCATCGCCGCCACCTGCATACGCCTCCTGGGCTACGTGCCCCCTGCGGATTACGACCCGGCGGTAATAAAGTAAAGATAACCACGAATTACACGAATGAACACGAATAACGGATTAGGGAATGTTTTCTTCTTATTCGTGGCTATTCGTGTAATTCGTGGTTGATCTTCTTATTTTGGAACTGGCTCATCCGGTATTTTTTTCTATTATTCTTTTTTTGAAGGGGTTTTCTTTTATTAAGTTTTTCCATTGGAGTATATTTTTATAATATCGCTTTGGTTCCACAATAATATATTTATTTCCCTTGTATTTTATCATTGAAAAAACTAATTTATGGTTTGAACCAGTTCCAAAATTAAGAATTTAACCACGAAAGGCACCAAAAACACGAAATAAATGATCTTTTTGGTGTGGTTCGTGTTTTTCGTGGTTAATTATTTTCTATTTTGGAACTGGCTCGTTTAACATCAATTTTATTTCGTGCAACCATATTTTCGCAATAGAAGGTTCATTAGCCGGTAATTCAGGGGTATTGTTTTGAATATAGGCATCGATAATTTTTTTTGACATCCTGTCATTCCGTATAGTATCCTCTTTTATTATTTTTTTGATAAATCCCTTGGGGAAGCATCTCAATATCGTATTCATACTGTTCCATAAGAGATTGTTTCATATCTTCTAAAAGGCTTATCGCTTCTGAAATATCCATTATTCCCCTGTTCCTCAAAAGAAAGCGGCGCCCCTTCCGGAGAGCCGCTTTCCGCAGTGTACCGAAGGGTACGCATTTTTCCCCTGGGTAAAAGTAGTGGTGTGAAAGGACGGCTGCCCAAATAATGGGCAGCCTCCTACCCGATTCGTTTTCTTAAAACCTGTATCCAATCCCAATCGGGATTTCAGCTCCAAATCTTGTGTCTGCAGGATCGCTATCTTTATGCGGAAGACCAATGTCTAACAAAACACCGGCGCGTGCATAAAGCCCGCCGACAATGGTAAAGTCGGCAAGAGCGCCAACTTTGATAACAAAGTTATCATATTGCTCTGCTATATCACTGGCTGAGGCCCCCATATCTTCATAGTCTGATCGTGACCAAAGACCGTTGCTAAGGAACACTTGGTATTCAAAGCCGACAGCCGGTGCAATACTAAACTTCTCACCTATGGCAATGGGATATTTACCCAACAGCCCAATTGTAAAGTAGGTGCTGGGGCTATACACAGTGTTCTTTTCGCCGTCCAAATATGAGTCCACAATATTAAGACCGAGATTCACTGCCACATACTTTGCATCAAAGTACGCGCCAAATCCAAAGCCGGCATAGGTGATTTCCTTCAGATCGGGATCAGTCATCCCGCCAAAATTTGGGTTAACAGTCAAACCTGCGCTCAAAAACCCTTCCGCAAAAGCCGCGGTACTCATTACCGTGGCAACCAACATAATTGCAAATGCCTTTTTCATTGCAATTTCTCCTTATAATAGAGTCAAGTTTAATTTTGCCTAAAACACAAACCGTGCTTCTATGGCACTTAACTCCCGTTATGTACACCGGCTTCGGGTAACACACATCCCCGGCGTACTATCTATCCGGCAAGCAACGCCCGCCGTTTTTTAGCCGCCCAAAGACGGCAGAAAAACCCCTTCCGTACACGTTCCTCAATGGTTCCCCTTTTTACCCGGCAGCGAGTATTCCGCTTCAAATCCCGGCGTATGCCCGCGGTCAAACTCCTTTTTGGCCGCATTTTCCGCAATACGGCATAACCGCGTACAGGCGGCCAGGCAGGCCCTGTTTTCCGGGGTCAATTGGGCGTAAATATCCGCTAAATCCTCTCTTTTTTCCGATTTTTCTAGTAAATACAATTTTTATCTCAAAAAATGAATTTTGTCAATATAAATTTCTTTTTTTTATGTAAATTTTTCCATTTTTTGGCTTTTTATTGCATTACATTCGGGCATTCGATAGTATGAAACCGGAAAAATGAAAAAAAGAATCATCGCCCTTCGCAAAGTCCTTAAAATGACCCAAGGGGAATTTGCGGAACGGTTAGGACTGAGGGGTACCTCCCTTTCCATGGTTGAACAGGGGAAAAATGGCCTTACCGAGCAGAATATCAAACTGATATGCATGGTTTTTAATGTAAATGAACGGTGGCTGCGGGCAGATTCGCCCTATGAAACGGAATTTTTTGAAATCTACAAGGGCCTTTTGCCTGAAACACAGCGGGCATTACTGCAATTTGCCGGAACGCTTCTGGAAACCCAGAAAAAACTGACCGGCAAACCGGAACATTGTTAGAATTACTTGCCGGACTTTATTCTTGGACCCCTTCATTCTTCAGGTGCCCTTCCAGGATTTTCCGCTTATCCTCCGGAATAGGGGTGCTCTTATTATTGACAAAATCAAAGTGCACAATTACGGCGCTTCCCGTGACGCAGAGCCGGCCTTCCTGCCATGCCTCATGGTACAAGGTAAAGGACTTGGCGCCGATGCGGCTGACGCAGGTACGGATTTCCACATCGTACTGAAAGAACAACTGCCCCACAAAGTCATAATCCGTGTGGGCCATAATCAGGGGCCAGGAGGTGTGCTCCAGGCGGAGATTGGGGGAGAAGATCCGGAACAGGGGATTCCGGGCCTGCTCAAACCAGGCGGCCGGAACCGTATTGTTGATATGTCCCAGGCCGTCTATATCCCCGAACCGGGGGGTTACCGTGATTGTAAACATGATGACTCCATTAATAGTGTGCGGCGGCGTATTCGACCCAGCCCCCGGCCTCGACCAGGGCTTTCTCAAAGTCCGTGAGCACAAAGGGGAGGGTCTTTGTTTTCCCGCCGCCTGAAAAGGTGAGGGTCCCCTCAGACCTTTGGTCTGCTGACCTTCGGTCTGTTCCGATATCCACCGTAAGCGCCGTTTCGACGTTCTTAAAGTCCCTGAACAGGTCCGCCAGGGTAGGCGCCGGAAGCTCCGCCGCGATCATCCCGCAGTTATACATATTCTGCCGGAAAATCCGGGCAAAACTTTCGGCAATTACCAGATTGATGCCGTTGACCTCCAGCGCCCAGGGAGCGTGTTCACGGGAACTGCCGCAGCCGAAGTTTGCCCGGGAAACGACCACCCCCTTGCCGGTAATATCCCGTTTGGGATCAAAGCCGGCAAGCTTGAGGTCCTCCAATAGGTTTAGTTTCAAGGCTTCCCTGGCGCTTTCGTTTAAGTATTTAGCCGGAATGATCTCATCGGTGTTAATATCACTGCGGTCCAGAAAGAGGACCTTCCCGCCAAAGTTTTTCATGATTGCCTTCTATATCTCTTCTAACATAAATCTTCGGGATTAGCAATACTGCCCGCTACCGCCGTGGCCGCCGCCGAAACGGGGCTCATGAGGTGGACCATGCCGCCCTTACCCATGCGGCCGTAGAAGTTACGGTTGGTGGTGGAGGCGCAGACTTCCCCCTCCGCAAGCACCCCGTTGGACATCCCCAGGCAGGCCCCGCAGGTGGCATTGGTCACGCAGAAACCCGCGTCCAGGAACACCTGCAAGAGCCCTTCCTTAAGCGCCCGGGCGTAGACTTCCGTGGTGGCAGGGCTTACAATCCCCCGTACCGTAATCTTCCGCCCCTTCAGCACCGCCGCCGCCGCCCGCAAATCCTCTATGCGTCCGTTGGTGCAGGACCCGATGTACACCTGGTCCACCTTAGTCCCCTTAAGCTCCCGTATGGTCTTAACCTGATCCGGCTTATAGCCCACCGTGGCAAGGGGCTCCAGCGAAGAAACGTCAATGTCTACCACCCCTGCATACACCGCGTCAGTATCACTGCGCCACTGCTCAAAGTCCTTAAGCGCCTGTTCCTTGGTAGTATAACTATTATCACCATCAGGACCGATGAATGGCCAGAGGTAGTCCACCGTAACGCTGTCGGGCATGCAAACCCCGCTGGTGGCGCCGGCTTCTATCGCCATATTGCAGATAGTCATGCGGCCTTCCATGCTCAAAGCCGGGACCCCGCGGGTTCCTGGAACCCCAAGGGTTCCTTCGATCACCGGCCCCCGCAGTTCCATTACCTTGTCGGTGGCCCCCGACACGCCGATTTTGGCGATGATGGCCAGGATCACGTCCTTGGCGAAAATGCCCTTAGGAAGGGCGCCGTTGATATTTACCCGCAGGGTTTCGGGCTTACGGAATGCACAGACCCCCTTGAGGATGCCCACCTCCAGGTCCGTGGTGCCCACCCCGGCGGCAAAGGCCCCGAAAGCCCCGTGGGTACAGGTGTGGCTGTCCCCCATGATGATGGTGCAGCCCGGACGGACAAAGCCCTTTTCCGGGAAGATGGCGTGGCAGACCCCGTTCCGGCCAATGTCGAAGAAGTCCTTGATTTGATGCCGACGCGCCCAGTCCCGCAGTATCTTTCCCTGCTCTGCGGTTTTGGAGTCCTTGGCCGGGGTCACATGATCTATCACCGCCTTGATCTTTGTTTTGTCAAAGACCCGGTCAAGCTTTTTGGCGGCCAGATCGTTAATGGCGATGGGGGTAGTGATCTCATGGCAAAAAACCCGGTCCAGTCTGAGCACCCACGGACCTACTGCGTCCGCAGTATCCCCGAAGGGCCGGTCCGCCACATGGGCATCAAAGATTTTCTCCGCTAACGTTTTCCCCAACACTCACTCCTCAGCGGTTGCAGTTTAGATTAAGCCCTTGAAATCGTCAAGGTATTTCTGTGCAGGCCGCAGGAATTGCCCTGACCTGATTATTAGGGTACAATAGGCGCATGCTTAAAGCAATGCGTAATATCGGCATCATGGCCCATATCGACGCCGGAAAAACCACCACCACCGAGCGTATCCTCTACTACACCGGCAAAAGCCACAAGATAGGCGAGGTGGATGACGGCGAGGCCATCATGGACTGGATGGAGCAGGAGCAGGAACGGGGCATCACCATCCAGAGCGCCGCCACCACCACCTACTGGAAGCGGGACGGCGAGCAGTTCCAGATAAACATCATCGATACTCCCGGCCACGTAGATTTTACTGCCGAGGTGGAACGGTCCCTGCGGGTACTCGACGGGGCGGTGGCAATCTTCGACGCCGTCCGTGGGGTGGAGCCCCAGACCGAGACTGTATGGCGGCAGGCGGAGCATTACAAGGTGCCCTGCATCGGCTATGTAAACAAGATGGATAGGGTAGGGGCGGACTTTTTCCAGGTCCTGACGGATGTTCAGGCAAAACTGGGCGCCCAAACCGTGGCCCTCCAAATCCCTATCGGCAAAGAAAACACCTTTGAGGGGATCATCGATCTGATTGAGATGCGGGAACTCCGCTGGGACGCCGCCAATGACGGGGAGACGATCATCCCGTCCCCTATTGCCCCGGAGCGGGAGGCCCTGGCGGCATCCTGGCGGGATAAACTTATCGACGCCCTTTCTGCGGTTTCCGACACCATCACCGAAAAGTACCTGGCAGGGGGGGACATAGAGCCTGCGCTTATCCGCAAGGAACTGCGAGGCGCAGTGCTGAACCGGTCCCTGCTGCCCATGTTTGCCGGGGCTTCCCGGCGCAACATTGGTGTGCAGCCGGTGATCGACGCCGTGGTGGATTATCTTCCTGCGCCGGACGAGGTTGCCCCCGCGGCGGGTCATCACCTGAAAAAAGAAGAGGACGTGGCGGTACCCTGCGATCCCAAAGGCCTGCCATTAGGATTAGTGTTTAAGATACAGAACGATAGGGAAGCGGGAAGCCTCTGTTATGTGCGGATGTATTCGGGGGTGCTCAAGCCCGGCACGGCGGTCTTCAATGTGGGGAAAAAGAAGCGGGAACGGGCCAACCGTATATTGCGGATGCACTCCAACAAGTCCGAGCCCCAGGACGAGTTAGCCGCCGGGGACATCGGGGTGATCATCGGGATGAAGCTGGCCCAGACCGGGGACACCATCGGGAGTGAAGGCTGGCCGGTGGTGCTGGAAAAGATGGATTTCCCCGAGCCGGTTATTTCAGTGTCCATTGAACCCCGGACCATGTCGGAGATGGACAAGCTCCGGGAAATCCTTGACCTGCTTGCCAAGGAGGACCCTACCTTTACGACGAAAGACAACCCGGAAACGGGGCAGCTTATTATTTCCGGCATGGGGGAACTCCACTTGGATGTACTGGTCACCCGGATCACCAAGGAGTACAAGCTCAACGCAAAGGTGGGCAACCCCCAGGTGACCTACCGGGAATCGATTACTAATGCGGTGGAACACGAGGAGCGTTTCTCCAAACTCATGGCGGGCAAGGAAAACGCAGCGATACTGCGCTTTAAGGTTGAGCCCCTTCCTTCGGGCACGGGGAACCGCTACACCGATGCGGCCGCAAATGCGGGCGCCAAAGTACGGGATGTGCCGGACGCCATCTTTGAAGCCATAGAGCGGGGAGTGAAGGGGGCCTTTTCTTCCGGCATCGTCCTGGGCTATCCCTGCATAGACATTGGCGTCACCCTGACGGGGCTGGAATACTCCGAACTCACCGGCACGGACTTTGCCTATGAAGCCTGCGCCAACCACGGGGTCTACGAAGCTTGCCGAGAGGGCGCGCCCATCCTGCTGGAGCCGATCATGGCGGTGGACCTGATATCCCCCAAGGAATTCGTGGGTGATGTGATGAGCCTGGTAACCCAACGGGGCGGTCAGGTTCTGAGCATGGATTCCAAACTTTCCGGTGATGAAGTGCGGGCCCTGGCGCCCATGGAGAAGATGTTCGGGTTTATGACATCCCTCCGGTCGGTCAGCCAGGGGCGGGCCACCTTTACGATGGTGTTTTCCCGGTTTGAGAAAAAATCGGAGCGATAGAAGAGCCAGTTCCAAAATAAGGATTAACCACCGACCTCACTGACGCCACGGACTCCTCCTTTCTTATCCTTTCCTTTGTCCGTGTTGTCTGTGAGGTCAGTGGTTAAATTCTTAATTTTTATCCATTTGTCGTGCTCTTCCCCTATATCCGTCTGATAAAATCTATTTCTCCCTTTTTTCCTATTTTATATTCATCTATCCTTCTTCTTTGATCCAGTCTCCCGATAAATTCTACATAGAGTAATCGCCCCAGCGTCTTTATTTCTAATTTGTTTGGAAAATTTTCCTTAGGGTCTATTAGCAGGTTTTTATTTTTCGTTATTTGTTCATGCCCATTGAGTAATTCCTGTTCGGCTTTTTCAAGTGTTGTATAGTTACCTAAACTTTCGGCAATTTTTTTGTCTTCTCCCCTTGATTTTTCCCAGATTTCTCCGGGTACATAGGTTAAATAATATGCCAGTATCATTTTCAATTTTTGGGGTAAGTGTTTTATAAGTTCATGGTCATGTATTTTTATACTATCCTGTCCATAGGTAAGCCCATTTTCGCCGGGTATAATTTCCGGCTGTATCCTCCAGATTGGATATATGTTTCTTCCTAGAGGTTCCATGATATGACTCCTTGTAATTTTTTGGGCGGATCTATCCCCTGAAAAAAGGTTTGAGGAAGTGGGACGAATTTATGAGAGAGAGAGAGAGAGAGAGAGAGAGAGAGAGAGAGAGAGCAATTCCCGTGCCAAATTGGACGGTTTCAGCGAGATAGGTTGTTTTTCTTGCAATATGCTCATTTTATGGAATTATGGTAGTATATTGCGGGAAATGTGTCAATCACTTGAAGAAGAAAAGATTTTGCTCATAGAAATGTATCTCCATAATGGTATACCCTATAGCGCGAAAGTCCGTATTGACTTTTTCTGCGGATTATGCCTATATTTATTGTAATGCCGAAAGGCAGGAAGCGGTGTACCCTACCATGAGTGGGAGCTGAAAAAGCGGTGTACCCTACCACGAGCGGGAGCTAAAAAAGCGGTGTACCCTACCATGAGTGGGAGCTGAAAAGCAAAAGGGCGGACTTCGGTTTCGCCCTTTTTTATTGAGGAGCGTGTATGAACCTGTCATTCTATCGTGCGGACGCAAAATACTGTGATTTTTTACGTCAAGCAGACCCTTGCGTTCCGTATACCCAGGCCAAAAAAGAAACACGCCCTTTCGTCGGCATTCTTATTACCGTAGCGGAAATGAATTATTACGCCCCCCTGACCTCGCCCAAACCGAAACACCGGGGAATGAAAAATCAGCTTGATTTTCTGAAAATCAACCACGGGACTTGGGGCGCTATTAATTTCAATAATATGATCCCAATTCATCCGCAGTGCCTTACCGCTGTTGAATTGCGGATTTTACCAACCGACGTAAAGGCTGATGTTGACTATAAAAACCTGTTGGCTAACCAATTATCGTGGTGTAATGCAAACAAAAAGCAGATATTGAAGCAGGCCGCAAAATTATATGGGATTATCACCACTGGTAAAGCCCGCCCTGAACTCGCCGGACGCTGTTGTAACTTTCGTATTGATGAACAACAATGCCGGGTTTATTGTGAGGCACATGGATTAGTTTTAGGTAAACCAAAGAATAATACATTATCTGAAATGATAAATTTAATTACTGAAAAAAATATTCATGGGGAAATTGAAACAAATGGGCCTGTAGGAAAAGAGTTGTGATAAAAATCAGGGGGAGCCAAAACAGGCGCTCCCCCCAAACATTCCTTATGCAGCCGTCCGTTTCCCCGGCAGCGCCTTTGGCAGTACCAGCAGTAACACAATCAGCAGCACAAACGAAACCGGCAGGGTAATCCCCACACTTACGCCGTATCCCAACTGGGAGGTAAATCCCGCGATGATATACCCGACGAAGCAGACCACCGCCACGGTAAGCGCGTAGGGAATCTGTGTCGAAACGTGGTCAATGTGGTTACACCCCGCCCCGGTTGATGACAGTATCGTTGTGTCCGAAATGGGTGAACAGTGATCCCCGAATACCGACCCCGCCAGCACCGCGGATAGGGAGGTGACCGAAAGCCAGGGCGCTACGATGTCACACACCGCAATGGTGATGGGGATGAGGATGCCGAAGGTTCCCCAGGAGGTGCCGGTGGCAAAGGAAAGGAACGCGGCGATAATAAACATGATGGCCGGAATGAGCGCGGTGGGGAGGCTTGACTGTTCCACCAGCCCCGCAACGTAGGGCCCCGTTCCCAGAAGGTCCCGGCAGACGCCGCTGATGGTCCAGGCAAGGGACAGGATGATGATCGCCGGTACCATGGCTTTAATCCCCGTAGTGACCGTAGCGAAGAAATCCTTGAAACTCATCAATTTGCGGGGGACGAAGATGAAGAATGCCACAAAGAGGGATGCGAAACCACCCAGGGAAAGGGCCGCCCCGGCATCGGTGTCCCCGAATGCTGCGGCAATACCTTTATTGCTGCCATCCCAGAGGCCGCCGTAGAAAAGCATGGCGAGGATCGAGAAAATCACCAGGAATACTACGGGGATAATCAGGTCAACCACCTTGCCCTTGTCCGATACGTCGATCTTGGTGAGCTCGTCATCGGAGGAACCGGCTTGAACCACGGGGCCGGAAGTTTCGGCCGCCCGTTGCTGGGCCGCCGCCATGGGGCCGTAGTCGCCGTTTTTGCGTACGCTCAGCCAGACGATCATGAAGAGGGTCAGCACCGCGTAGAGGTTCATCGGGATGGAGCTGACAAAGGCCTGCATCCCGGTAATGCCGGTTTGGGTGGGGTAATAGGAAATGACCGAGGCCGCCCAGGAAGAAATGGGGGCGATGATACAGATCGGCGCGGCGGTGGCGTCGATGAGGTAGGCCAGCTTTTCCCGGGATACCCGGTGCTGGTCGGTGACGGGCTTCATCACGGTGCCCACGGTAAGGCAGTTGAAGTAGTCGTCAATAAAGATGATGACCCCCAGGAATGCGGTGGCAAGGCTGGCGCTCCGCTGGGTTTTCAGCCGTCGTGAAGCCCAGCCCCCGTAGGCCTTCGAGCCCCCCGCCCGGGTGACCAGCGCCACCAGGGCGCCGAGCATGGCAAGGAAGATCACCATTGCCGAGTTAGCCCCGACCTTGGTTATCATCAGGCCGGTGGTAACGTGAAAGGCGCCTAAAACACCCAGCCCTGCGGCAATACTGTAGATCAATGTCCCCGACATGATCCCCAGCAGCAGGGAAAAAATGACTTCCTTGGTGATAAGCGCCAAAGAAATTGCGATCACCGGCGGGAGTATCGATAAAATCCCCACCTGTACAGCTTCAAACTCCATTTCTCTCTCCTTTTTATTTCTTCAGACTTCAGTCTGTAAGTTCCAGTGCGTAGGCCTTACTCCCCCGGGCCTTGTCGTAGCCCCGCCGTTTCCGCTCCGGCAGGCTGTCCAGGGAGCATTCCCTGAACCCCAGCAGTTCAAACCAGTCCTGGGTGCGGGTGGTGAGCACAAAAACCCGCCGAAGCCCCTGCTTTCCGGCCCGGTCGATGAGGCAGCGGACCATTCTTCGCCCCAGGCCCATGTGGGCGTAGGTGGGATCGGTGGCCACCGCGGCGATTTCCCCCTGGCCTTCACCCCAGTCGTGGAGGGCGGCGCAGGCGTGGACCGAGCCGTCAACCTCAAAGACCGCGTAGTCATCTTTCTTTTCCCGGATGTTTTCGCCGTCCCTCCGCACCAGAACCCCCTGCTGCATCAGGGGCTCCATAAGCCGGAGTATGTCAGGAATATCCCGGTTTTTCAAGGGCCGGATGGCCTCGTAATCGTCGGTATAGATCATGGTTCCCGCGCCGAGGTTGGAAAACAATTCCCGGAGTACCGCTCCCTCTTCCCGCGCGTCAATGATGTGGACCCGCTCAATACCGGCATGGGAAGCCCGGAGCGCCAGCCGCAGTTCATCCAGGGGACTCCCGGGGTTCATTGCCAGAATCTCCTCCGCATCCTGGGGGGTAAGCCGGATGATACGGCCATTTTCCCCGGTTTGTACCGTTTCCGGCAGCTTGTAGGCGGAAGCACGGAGCCCGCTTTCCAGGGTGACGATGAAGAGCTTGATCGCTCCCAGGGCGGTAGATGCGGCAAGGGCAATTTCGTCACTGGACACATTGTAGGGTTTGCCGGCGGGACTCCAGCCGATGCAGGGGAGTATGGGAACCATCCCCAGGTCCAGCACACGGCCTATGGAATGGGTGAGGATACGGTCAACCATCCCGGTATACTCCATATCGACGCCGCCTTCCACCCCAAGCCCCCGGGCACGGACAAAGTTGCCAATCACCGCATCCACCGGACCGCCGCCTGCGCCGCTGCGGGACCCCGGTCCCAGGGCATGGCCGCCGGATCTCCCCGCAGCGAGGCCGGTCATCACCCTGGTAGCCACATGGAAGGCCGCCATCTCCACAAAGGGAAGCGCATCCAATGTGGTGATCCGGGTGCTCCCCGAATACCGTGACACTATCCCGTATTCCCGGAGCACCGCATCAATCCATTCCTTGGCTCCCGGCACGATTACTACCCGGAAGCCGGTCCGGGCCAGCAGCGCCAGGTCTTTCATCAGATAGGGAAAGCCCGGGTCCCCGATAACCGGGTAATCGATCTTGAAAACCATGGTGGAGCCCTCAAAGCGGCTCTGGTAGTGAAACGCCTCCCTGATCAGGTCCACTACGGGGCCGGTATTGTCCATGGGTTCCTCACTTAATCAAAATAAATTCTACCCGCCGGTTTTTCCACCAATTGTCATGGTCGTCAAAGGTGATTACCGGCTTGGCGCTGCCCCTGCCTACCGAGCTGAGGCGGCTGCGGCTCACCCCAAAGCCGGCCAGAAAGTCCACCACCGCCCTGGCCCGCCGCTCGCTTAAGTCCAGATCCGCCCGGGCTTCCGCAGCGGGCGGGTTCCGGCTGGTGGGATTGGCATGGCCCTCAACGGCGACACGGTACTCCCTGAACTTGTTGAGGATCTGGGCGACCCTTCGCAGTACCCGGTTGTTGTTGTCAATCTGCGCCTGGGTCAAGCCGTATTGGGGGTCCTTGTCCTTTCCGGCGAAGTCCGCCTGATTTGCCCGGAAGACTATGGACGGCACCTGGATTTTGAGGGTATCCCCGTCCCGGATTACCAGGACATCCACCCCGATGATCCCCTCCAGGGCGCTGCTGTTTCCCAGGGCATCCACGGCCCTAAAGATAAAGGGATAATCCGTGGCGGCCTGTACCAGTTCTCCCCTGGAACTCCGGCCGTCCCAGAGGGTCTGCTCTGCGGGGCTTCCCCGGCCTTCTATACGGTAGAATAACAGGTTCGGCGGCTGCGGTTCATGGATTTCAAAACTCCAATTTGCCACGGGGGACATATCACGGGCCCCAAGGTTCATGATAAGTTCATCATCCACCCCGTCATTGTCGGGGCTGAAGTACTCCGGCGCCGAGGCAAAGCTCAGTTCCGGTCCGGAAACGTCCACCGTAATGGGGGGTGCGGTAAGGGATACCACGTCGCCCTTCGTATAGATAACCGATAGCTGCGGGGTAAACCGGCCTTCCCGGAGCGCCCCTGCGTCATCATAGCCGTTCCAGGGTATGGTTTCCGGAGGAGCGGCAGCCTGGGATCCCGGTGCGGGGAAGCGCCGCGTGACATTACCGGCGTCATCCTTAAGCTCCAGGGACCAGCTTTCAATGCCATCCCGTGGGGTAAGGTTTACGCTGAACTGTAGCGCTTCGCCTGCAGGCCCATCCCGTGGGGCAATTGCGGTCCGGTCGGCGGTGAAGAAAGCCCTGGGTATGCGGGCATCCACCGTAATAGTATCAAGCGGTATGCGGGTACTGTTCCCCGCCTCGTCGGTGGAACTGAGGGCAAAGCGATAGACGCCGTCCGGTACGACATTCCCCGCCGCATCCGTGCCGTCCCATGTTAGAACGGAAGGGGCCGCGCCGGTCCAGGCCCAGGATTGAATCTCCTCGCCCCGTGTATCGGTGATAACCGCCATCCACGGGTCATCGCCTTCGGTCTTAACGGTAAAGGGCAGGGTATCCTTCCTTCCATCTCCATTGGGGGAGAAGAGGGTGTAGGGCGTGGTAAGGGTCGCCTTGGGCGCCACGGTGTCCACGGTGAAAGGCCGGGACTGGGCTTCGGACCGGTTCCCTGCGGCATAGTTCACCTCAATGTGGGCGCGGTAGCTGCCGTCGGGAACGGTGGTCCCTGCGGTATCCCGCCCGTTCCAGCTTTGGGAAGCCGGCGCGGTAGTCCTGCCGGTAAAGCTCTGCACCGTGGTCCCGGTGCTATTCCGTATATCTATCCGCCAGTCGCTTATCCCGGTGGTTTCCTTGAGTTGGGGAATAATAGTGATAGTATCCCTGTTCCGGTCATTGTTCGGGGAGAAAGCCCTGATGTCGGTGCTCACCATCACCGGGGTGTCGGCGGTGCTGAGGGCAAAGCGCGCCGGAGCAAGGGACCCTCCAGATCCCACGGCCCCAATGGGACCTCCGGACCCGCCTGAGTTTCCCGCCTGATCCGTGGCGGTCAGTTGATAGGTATAGTCCCCGTCCGGAGCCGGTGCGCCTGCATCCGTAAGGCCGTCCCAGGTAATCCTGGCAGGGGGAGCCCCGGTAAACCGCATGGTCCGTACCGGCCGATCGTTAGCCGCCCCGCCGGCCCGGCGGATTTCGCCGACCCAGGCCAGCTCTGAGGACCCTTCCTGGATGAGGATCATCTCGTCCTGCCTGCCGTCGTTGTTCGGGGAAAATGCGTTGTACTCGGTGCGTACCGAAGCCTGCGGGGGGGTGATGTCCAGGGTGAATGCCGGGGATAGGGAAGTGGACACATAGCCGTTCCGGTAGCTTACGGACAATTCCGCATTGTAGGTCCCCTCGGGAAGTCTGCCGCCGGAATCGTCCATGCCGTCAAAGTCAATCCGCGCCGGTATGGGGCCGGGGGCGTTATTGGCGGTATTGCCGATGGTTCGCCGGGCGGTTCCGGCGGTATCCCGTACCGTCACCGACCAACCGGTGATCCCCTCTTTGACCGGCACCTGGGTATTCAGGGGAAGGGTATCCTGTATGCCGTCTCCGTTGGGGGAGAACCAGGCGTTGTTAATGGAAAGATTTACCCGGGGCTGGATGGTACTGACGATGATATTCTCAAGGGCGGCGTCCTCCGAATTCAGTGCCCTGTCTGTGGCGCTGATCCGGTAACTGTACACACCGTCCTCCACAATAGAGCCCGCGTCATCGGTTCCGTCCCAGGTGAACGGGGCCGGGTTTCCCAGAGCAACATTGAAATTTTTTACTTTAACACCTGCGGCATTATAAATCCCCGCATCCCAGAGATCCTCCGCGGAACCCTCCTGGGTAATAGTCAGGGTATCCTTGTTTCCGTCCCCGTCGGGGGAGAATATCTTCGCCGCCCCGGTCATTTCCGCAATCTGAATTTCCGGTGGAGTATTGTCCACCATGACCATATACGCAATGGTCTTTGCGGTGTTTCCGTTATCATCCGCCGCGCTTATGACAAAGTGATAGGCGCCGTCGGGGGCAACCTCCCCGGAATCAAAAATGCCGTCCCAATGCAAGCTGGGGGGAACTTCAACCCCCGCCTTTCCCGCGATGAGCCGGCTCATCACATTCCTGATACCCTGGGTCTCACGCCGCAGTTCCTTATTCTTATAGGTCCGGACCAGGGTGTCATTCTCATCGAAGATTTCCATCTTCCATTCGGCAACATAACGCTGATCCGTTATGCTCACCGGGAATTCCAGCGAATCCGCCTTCCCGTCGTGATTGGGGGATAGCCACATTTCCTCCCCGTAATCCACGGTGATCACCGGGGGCTTCTTATCCAATACCCCCACGGACCAACTGGCCCCGGGGCCTATGGCGATAATATTGTCATACAGAGGCTTCATCCCCAGGCTTATCGCTACATCCCCATCCGAAGGGAGCCGACCGGCGATCCGTTTCCCCGATGAAAGGAGCCCCAGGTTCACCGTAAGCCCGATGGAGGGAATAAAACTGGCCCCTCTCTTTTCCGTTATATCCAAAACATTGAACCCTGTGGAGAGTCCCAGAGTTACGATTTCAGCGATAGTCCCGGACACCCCGAATTTGCCGGTCATGTTCTGTTCACCCCGGCTTATCAGCTTTGGGAAGGAAAAATCCGTATTAGCCCTCAGGACAAGGGGGTCCGGCTTATCATTTTTCCCCGTAATATGGATGATATCAAAGCTCACCCCCAGTACGGGGGTAAAAGCGCCGGGGATAGGGAAGTGGACACATAGCCGTTCCGGTAGCTTACGGACAATTCCGCATTGTAGGTCCCCTCGGGAAGTCTGCCGCCGGAATCGTCCATGCCGTCAAAGTCAATCCGCGCCGGTATGGGGCCGGGGGCGTTATTGGCGGTATTGCCGATGGTTCGCCGGGCGGTTCCGGCGGTATCCCGTACCGTCACCGACCAACCGGTGATCCCCTCTTTGACCGGCACCTGGGTATTCAGGGGAAGGGTATCCTGTATGCCGTCTCCGTTGGGGGAGAACCAGGCGTTGTTAATGGAAAGATTTACCCGGGGCTGGATGGTACTGACGATGATATTCTCAAGGGCGGCGTCCTCCGAATTCAGTGCCCTGTCTGTGGCGCTGATCCGGTAACTGTACACACCGTCCTCCACAATAGAGCCCGCGTCATCGGTTCCGTCCCAGGTGAACGGGGCCGGGTTTCCCAGAGCAACATTGAAATTTTTTACTTTAACACCTGCGGCATTATAAATCCCCGCATCCCAGAGATCCTCCGCGGAACCCTCCTGGGTAATAGTCAGGGTATCCTTGTTTCCGTCCCCGTCGGGGGAGAATATCTTCGCCGCCCCGGTCATTTCCGCAATCTGAATTTCCGGTGGAGTATTGTCCACCATGACCATATACGCAATGGTCTTTGCGGTGTTTCCGTTATCATCCGCCGCGCTTATGACAAAGTGATAGGCGCCGTCGGGGGCAACCTCCCCGGAATCAAAAATGCCGTCCCAATGCAAGCTGGGGGGAACTTCAACCCCCGCCTTTCCCGCGATGAGCCGGCTCATCACATTCCTGATACCCTGGGTCTCACGCCGCAGTTCCTTATTCTTATAGGTCCGGACCAGGGTGTCATTCTCATCGAAGATTTCCATCTTCCATTCGGCAACATAACGCTGATCCGTTATGCTCACCGGGAATTCCAGCGAATCCGCCTTCCCGTCGTGATTGGGGGATAGCCACATTTCCTCCCCGTAATCCACGGTGATCACCGGGGGCTTCTTATCCAATACCCCCACGGACCAACTGGCCCCGGGGCCTATGGCGATAATATTGTCATACAGAGGCTTCATCCCCAGGCTTATCGCTACATCCCCATCCGAAGGGAGCCGACCGGCGATCCGTTTCCCCGATGAAAGGAGCCCCAGGTTCACCGTAAGCCCGATGGAGGGAATAAAACTGGCCCCTCTCTTTTCCGTTATATCCAAAACATTGAACCCTGTGGAGAGTCCCAGAGTTACGATTTCAGCGATAGTCCCGGACACCCCGAATTTGCCGGTCATGTTCTGTTCACCCCGGCTTATCAGCTTTGGGAAGGAAAAATCCGTATTAGCCCTCAGGACAAGGGGGTCCGGCTTATCATTTTTCCCCGTAATATGGATGATATCAAAGCTCACCCCCAGTACGGGGGTAAAAGCGCCGGGCATATAGCTCTTTCCCAAACCGCGGAACACAAAGGCGTAGGTAAAATTCTGCAGCGGCCCCACTTTGCCGAGATTATGGCGGATCCCCACATCACCCATGGCGGTCCAGGCTTGTTCGCCGAAGTCGTCTTCCCCAATGGCAAAATTAAATCCCAAACCGAGGTTAAAACCGGGGTACAATTCCTTGGCGGCGCTCAGGTTCCCCCCGAAAGTGACGCCGATAGGATAATCACCCTCAAACCCTGAGCTATGCAGGAGGTGCAGAGAGCTTCCGAATACGGCGTATTTTGTGGGGAACAGGGCCCCCACTTCGGCAACATTACCGAAGCCCCGCTCAAAGGCAGTGCGGAACAGGGCCATATACCCGGCGTCAAAGACGATACGCTGCGCATCCCCCCCCGCCGCAGGGTTCAGGATGCTTGCGGGCGCACCCCCTTGGGAGGTGATGAAACCGCCCCGCCCGGCCAATTCCGGGGAAGAGAGATCCAGCGCCGTTTCCGCCCCATGCGGATTCTGTTCCGCCGGAAGAACCTGAATTAAACAGAGGATACTTATCGCACCAAAAAACGCCTTTCGCAGCATATTATCATTCCTTAATTATTATAGAACAATACAGAATAATTACGAATGCACGCAAGACCGATAAAAGGAACCGATCACCGAAATGCCCATAGGGATAAGGGTTACCCCAAGGAGCAGGAATCCCAGCACGGTTCTCTGGGCAAAGAACGCCCAATAAGCCGTTGCCGCCAGGAAGGGAAGGACCACCATGACCAGGACCCGGAGAATGCGGACAGTCCCTTTCATAAAAACGGGGATGCCCACCGCAATGGCGGTCCAGAGAATGGGGGTCAGCACCAGCAGGGCGGGATTGTTTTGGGCGCTCCAGCTTACCGCCCGGATAGCCGAAACGGGGATAAGCCAGAGGAGGGCAAAATGGGCATAGTTTGGGGCGCCTGAAAGGATGCGTCCGACGCTCCGGCGCCGGGAAAGGAAACGGCACACCACCAGGGGCAGCACCGCGGGGAGGGTGACAATATCAATGCAGGCGCTGAGCCACCGGGAAAACCCAAACGCCCCGGGACTTACAAAGGATCCCAACAAAAACTGAACAAAGGCAGCAACACTTCCCAGAATCAACGCCCAGATTCCGCCGGAGCCTTCGGTTTCCGGCTTGGACAGGGAGCGCCAAAAGAGATAAAACAGGGGCATCCACAGGAAGCAAAACAGGCTCATCAAGATACGATACCAAATGAGGTGGAAAGGGGGAAGCCATGCACCTTTTGCTTAGTCTCCGGAAGCACGCAAGAGGGATTTGATGGTGGGTCCTGACCGTAGGAAGAGATGGGGCCCCTCCGGAGGCCCCTCCCCATCTCTTCCTACAGCCACCCACAATACTATCGCGGCTGCGTGCTTCCACCTATAGGGAGAGGTGCATGGCTTCCCCCTTTGCGCGCGGGATTTTGCGGGGGAAGAAGAATTATAGAGGAGACACAACGGGAGGTGTATGGCTTCCCCCTTTGCGCGTGGGATTTTGCGGGGGGAAGAAGAATATAGAGGAGACACAACGGGAGGTACATGGCTTTACCGCTTGCGCGCGGGATTATTCCCCCACACAGTTCGGCGATATAGTGGGGGCGCAGCGGTGGGCGCGGGGCGTGACGGGCCGAATGCATTTGGGTTTCCCCGCGTAGGGAGACCTATTTGGGCCCCCTGGGGCCGGGCTCCCGGAGTGGATTCCCCCAACAGCATGAGCGCCCGGCATGTCCCGCTCCCACCGGCTTTGTCGACACGGGGGGGTGGACATAACCTCCATTCATCCGGTATAGTATACAACGAACTAATGGTCCGGAATGGGACGGAAGAGGAGGTCAGTTGGCGGAAAAGGATTTGCGGATCAATGGACAGATTCGGGTGCGGGAGGTGCGTCTCATCAAGGATGACGGGGAGCAGCAGGTTCTTGCCACCGACGAGGCGCTCGAATTAGCCAAGGAACAGGGTCTTGACCTTGTGGAAGTTGCCCCCCAGGCGGCTCCGCCGGTGGTCAAAATCATGAACTACGGTAAGTTCAAGTTCGAGAACGAAAAGAAAGTCCGGGACTTAAAAAAGAAGCAGAAACAGGTGCTGTTGAAGGAAATCCGGATGCAGCCCAAGATTGACGATCATGATTTGGATTTTAAGTCCAAGCATGTCAGGGAGTTTCTTGCGGAGGGTAACAAGGTCAAGGTAACGATTCGTTTCCGGGGCCGGGAGCTTGCCCATACCGAACTGGGAAAGGATGTCCTTGACGATGTCCTAAAACGTATTGAAGGGGAATATGTGCTGGATAAACCTGCCCTTATGGAAGGGAAGATGATGTCCATGATACTAAGCCCTAAAACTAAGAAATAGAGGATTTATCATGCCGAAGATGAAAACCAGAAGGAGCGCCGCCAAGCGGTTCTCCTTTACCGGGACTGGTAAGGTAAAGTATAAGAAGCAGAACCTTCGCCATATACTTACCAAAAAGTCGACCAAACGGAAGCGGAATCTCCGCCATGCCGGTATTCTGTCCAGCGACAATGAACCGGTAATCAGAAAGAAGCTCCTGCCCTACGGCTAGGAGAAAACCGAAAGGTTTTTTATAGAAGGAGTATCCCATGTCAAGAGCAGTAGACGGGTCCCGCCGAAAGGACCATCGCAAAAAGATACTGAAACAGGCGAAGGGCTATTGGGGCCGCCGCCATTCCAACTATAAGGTTGCCAAAGACGCGGTTACCAAGGGCCTTTTTTACGCCTACCGGGATCGCCGGGACCGGAAGGGTGACTTCCGCCGCATCTGGATCATCCGGATCAACGCCGCCTGCCGTGCCGAGGGCCTTTCCTATTCCCGGCTGGTGGACGGCCTTGCCAAAGCGGGGGTCACCATCAACCGGAAAGCCCTGGCCAATATGGCGATAGAAGACGCCGCCGCTTTCAAAGCCGTGGTCGCCCAGGCAAAAACAGCCCTGGGTGTCCAGGCTTCCTGAGGGTTCTTGTATGGTAACCCTTGAGCAGGTACGGCAGCTTGAAACCAAGGTAGGCAAGGCGATTGAATACGTTAACCGGGTAAGCGCTGAAAACAAGCTGTTGCAGGAAGAGAACAACCTGCTGCGGGGTAAGCTCGAAGGTTCCCTGAAGCGGGTGGATGAGCTTGAGGAGTCGGTTCAGCGCTTTAAGGAAGACCAGGGCCGTATTGAGGAAGGGATTATCGCCGCCCTCGACCGGCTCAACCAGTTTGAAGACGCCATCGGCAAGAGCCTCTCCTCCGTTCAAGCCCTGGTTACTTCGGGGAAGGATACGCCGGAGGATTCCTCCGGGACCCCCCTGGACACTTCACCGGTGCAGCCCTTTGCCTCATCTGAGCCGGTTGCAGTTCCCGGTGAGGACGCTTCACCGGAGGATGAGCCGCCTGAAACCTCCGGTTCCCTGGATACCGACGGTACCGGCGCCGGTGAGTTGGATATTTTTTAAGGAACGCCGGTGCCGAAAAGTGATCTTCGCATCGATATTTTGGGAACCTCCTTCTCCATTTCCGCCGAAGAGGATCCGGTTTACCTCCAAAGCCTGCTGAACTACTACCGTCAGGCCATCGAAAACACCAAACGGATAACCGGCATGGAGGACCCCCTGAAGCTTGCTATCATGGCGGGGTTCTTGCTCTGTGACGACATCCAGAAACAGGCGGACCATAACCCCCGTATCCGGGATTCCCTGGAGGCGGAACGGCTTACCCAGGAATTGATATCCCGCCTTGACCGGGACTTGCATATTCCGTGACTTCCGTTTTCAAGCTGAAAAATCCGGTTAAACACTATGACTGGGGTTCCCCGGAATGGATACCCCAATTGCTGGGCTGCCCCAATGAGGGGGGGGAACCCTGGGCGGAGTTATGGATGGGGGTCCATCCCGAAGGCCCTTCGGAACTGGCCCAGGGAGGTTTGCTTCCGGAGCTTATCCGGCAGGACCCGGTTCGGTATCTTGGGGAGGCTGCCGCCCGGGAGTATGGGGGGCTTCCTTTCCTGTATAAGCTCCTTGCCGCAGCCCGGCCCCTTTCTATCCAGGCCCATCCAAATCTGGAGCAGGCGAAAAAAGGCTGGGAGCGGGGTGACCGAAACTACAAGGACCCAAACCACAAGCCGGAGATCATCTGCGCCCTGACCCCCTTTACGGCCCTGGCCGGATTCCGGGAGCCCGGGGAAATCAGCAAGCGTCTTGCGGCATTTGGGTTTGCCCCGCTGGCCCCTCTTCTTGCCGCCCTGGAAACCCCCGATGAAGACACGCTTCGCCGTTTCCTCGACGCCCTGTTTTCCCTGCCCCCGGAGACCCGGCAAGCCTTGAGCGAATATGCCCGCAGCCGCGCCTTGAAGGAAAGCGGAAGCGAGTACGCCGAAGAGTGGAAATACACCGCCTGTTTTGCGGAACTGTATCCTGGGGACCCGGCAATTATTGCCCCCCTCTACCTTAACCTCCTTACCCTGAAACCCGGCGAGGCGATGAACATCCCCGCAGGGATACTGCACGCCTATGTGTACGGGTTCGGGGTAGAACTCATGGCCAATTCGGATAACGTACTCCGGGGCGGTCTAACCCCTAAGCATATTGATATGAAGGAATTGACCGCGATATTGCGCTTTACCCCCTTCAAACCGGAAATCCTCCGGCCCTCCTGCGGGAAAACCCCCGGCCTTTTCCGGTACCCATCCCCCTGCCCGGAATTTTCCCTTACCAGCATTACCGGACGGGGAGGGGGCACACCCGGCAATGGCCCCGCCATCGTGCTGGTAACCGAAGGTGAACTGTGCATCTCATCCTCCGATGCTCCGCAGATCCTGAAACGGGGGGAGAGCGCCTTTATCGCCGCCGGAGAGCCGATGGTGTTTTCCGGGGACTATACCCTCTATGTTGCCGGTACGGGGAGCTTCTGCGTTTGAAAATCCTGGTGGACGCCGATTCCTGCCCCCGGCCGGCCCGGGAGCTGATACTGAAAACCGCTGTCCGCCGAAGGACCATGGCAATCTTTGCGGCGAACCGTCCCCTACCGGATATCGGCGGGGACTTTGCCGTGATGGAACTGTGCCCGGCGGGGGAGGGCGCGGCGGATAACCGTATCGTTGAACTGGCTGAGCCGGGGGATCTGGTGATCACCCGGGACATTCCCCTGGCGTCCCGGCTGGTGGAAAACGCCCATCCCATCCTGGTGATCGATGACCGGGGGCGGGTATATACCCGGGAAAATATCCGGGAACGGCTTTCCCTGCGGGACTTTATGGTAGGCCTGGCGGAGAGCGGTCTGGGGATAGAGCGGATAGCCGCCTACGGGAAAAAGGAACTGAAGGCCTTTGCGGACGGGCTGGACCGGGTTTTGGTTAAGCTTGCGAAGACTTCCGGGTAATTTCATACCGTTCCTTCTCCACTACTTAATGAAAGAACCGTTTCCGCGAATAAGGATAGAAAACGGTCAACACGTCCTCTTCAACAACAGCAATTCCAAATGCAACCGTCAGGAGGTTCACCGGCAATAGTCATTAAGAAAGAATGCCAGTCTTCGTGGAAATAACGGCTCATTTCGTAGCGCAATGCCCAAAAAAAGGCGTCTCGTCTGCCAAAACTCGCCCTGGCTT